>NZ_CP106794.1 GCF_025642135.1 Streptomyces cynarae
ATGCGCGGGCCGACCTGTCGGGGGGACCGCGAGACGCCGCAGGGACAGGCTGGCGATGGCGAGGAGACCGGTAAAGACGGCCAAGAGGAGGACGGACACCCACATCTGCCGGCTCCCGGGCGCCTGCCAGCCGGTCCAGGCCGCAGAGCCCGCCCACAGCAGGACACCCACGGCGTAGAAGGAGCGGACGCGATGCAGCTGCCGCACGGCCCGCAGGAACTGGATACGTTCAACCTTCGGTGCCATGCGGAGCCGTGTACCCCAGGGCGCGCTGTTCAGCAGTCGGGGTTTTTCGCTTCTGCCGTACTGCTCACCCTTGTTTTTGCTGCTGAGTGGGCCTTCGAAGTCGCGGCGTACTGCTGCACCTTGGTTCTTCTGGTCAGCCCCGCACTGTCAGGGAGGTCCAGGACGGCGCCGCAGTGCTTGCAGAGTTTCCCATCTTCTGGCGTATGCGGGCGTGCCGCAGGCCTTGCAGAACCGGTTGCCTTTGTTGTCATCAGTCTTCTGCGCCATGGCTCTCCCCGGCAGGCTGGGCTGTGATTGGACAGTGATGAATGCGGAGTACCCGCGGCTTCCGTGTCGATTCTCCAGGACATCTGCTTCATTTTTTAGTCTGCGATAGACTCTGGAATCAGACGGCTCCAGAGGTTCTGGGAATCTGTGACCCGCTGCACGGGGGTCATCTTGTCCCGCATCGGAGGTGTGGATCCGGTGTCTCGGTGGGCAATTTGGGCGAATATCCGTTGGCGACAGGCCAGTTGCTCGCGCCTTGGTGTGTGAGAGCTGTCGTCCGGCTCGCAGGAGAGAGTAGAGCGAATGGCTATGAAGGTACTTCGTCCTCATCAGCGAGAAGCCGTGGGCGCAGTGCTCCGGGCGCTCGAATTCCCTGCAAGATCCACTGTGCCTGAGCGGGGCTCCGCACTCAGGTGATCATGGCAACCGGAACGGGCAAGACACTCGTGGCCACCCACAGCGCTGAGGAGCTCCGTGCGGGGCGCGTGCTGGTGCTCGTTCCCTCCCTGGATCTGCTTGCCCAGACCGAGGCCGCGTGGCGCGAGGGAGGCCGCACGGGCCCGATGGTCGGGGTGTCCTCGCTGCGGGGTGAGGAGGTGTCCTTCCCCAACACCACGGACGTGGGCGAGCTGGTCGACTGGGTGAGGCCGTTCGACAAGGTCACGGTGTTCGCCACGTACGCCTCGCTGGGGCTGGGCACGCTGGAGCGGGCCCACAAGGCCGGCCTGCCGGGCTGGGACCTGATCGTGGTCGATGAGGCGCACCGGTGTTCGGGCCGGATCGGGAAGCCGTGGGCGGTCGTCCACGACAACACCCGCATCCCGTCCCTGCGCCGCCTGTACATGACGGCCACGCCCCGGCTGTGGCAGTTGGACGGGGACTCCGAGCAGGGCGCGCCGGGCGAGCTGGTGGCGAGCATGGAGGACGACCCGGAGGGGCCGTTCGGCGCCAGGTGTTTCACCCTGACGCTGTCGGAGGCGATCGACCGGGGAATCTGCGCGCCCTATCAGGTGGTGTGCGTGGACATCACCGACACCCAGCTCCAGGCCGCCCAGTTGCTGGGGGCTGCGGGCCGCTCGGATGAGGTGCGTGGGGCGCGGCTCGCGGCGCTGCAGACGGCGCTGGTGAAGGCGTCGGCCGAGGAAGGGTTCCGCAGGACGCTGGTCTTCCACCACGTCGTCAAGGAGGCCGAGGCGTTCGCAGCCGCCTTCCCGATGTGGCCGCGCAGCTGCATGCCGCCGACCCTGAGCTGTACCCGAAGACGATCTGGGCCAACTGGTTGTGCGGCGATCACAAGCCGAACCACCGGCGGCGGGTTCTTGCGGAGTTCGCGGCCGGGATCGCCACGGATGGCACGGTCGTGGAGAAGGGGTTCCTGGGGTCGGTGAAGGTGCTGGGCGAGGGCGTCGACACCAAGAACTGTGACTCCGTCTACTGGGCCGACGTGCGCGGTTCCATGCCTGACCTCGTCCAGGCCGTGGGCCGGGCGCTGCGGATGCAGCCCGGCGAGGGCAAGGTCGCATCCCTCGTGGTGCCGGTCCTGCTCGGGCCCGGCGAGACGGTGGACAACATGCTGACCTCGCGGGCGTTCGGGGGGTTGGCGAAGCTGCTGGAAGCGCTCAGGGCGCATGACGCCCGAGTGGTGGAGGCTCTGGCGCAGCAGCAGGCTCAGAGCCGTGTCAGGGGCGTTCAAAGCCGCAGCGGGGGTCAGGAGGGCCGAGGCGAGGGGGAGAGGAAGGGTCTGGGCCGTCGGCTCCGGCCCGGCATCTGCTGAAGTTCTCCACGCCGCGTGACCCCGCGCAGCTGGCGGCGTTCATCAAACTGCGGGTCCTCAACCCTGAGCATGAGCACTGGCGGCGCGGCATCGAGGCCGCCGTCATCTACAACCGGCTCCACGGCGGCCTGAAGGTCCCGTTCACGTACCGCGTGCCCGGCGGCGACGACCAGGAGGCCAAGGTCGAGGGGTGGCCGGCCGCGCTCGCCGGGTTCCCCCTCGGGCAATGGATCGCCGACGCAAGAAGGTTCTATGCCCGCGGCGATATGGACGAGGACCGCGTCCAGCAGTTGGAGAAGCTGGGCATGGTGTGGTCGCACTTCGACGTCGCATGGGAAGAGGGCCTGGCCGCCGCGCGCGGGTGGGCTGCGGAAAACGGGCATCTCCTGGCACCGCTGGACGCCACCTACCAGGGCTACCGGGTAGGCATCTGGCTGAAGAACGCCAGGGCCGCGGCCCGGAAGGCTGCCGAGATCGAGCAGCGGCGTGCCGAGGGACTGCCGGTGGAGTCGGTAGCCGGCGCGCTGTCGGAGGAGCGGCGCGAGCAGTTGGAGGAGATCGACCCGTCGTGGTGCCCGGCCTGGCCGGTGGAGTGGCAGCGCGCCTTCCATCTGGTCCGGCTGCACCTGGAGGCCGGCGGCGAGCTGCCCATGTCGCCGGGTGGGATCGTGCACCAGGGCGAGGATCTGGGCCGGTGGGTGCGCTCGGTCCGGCTGGGCTGGGACGAGCTCACAGCCGTGCAGCAGTGGATGTGTGAGCACATCCTCGGCATCGAGCCCGCCACCGAGGACGAGAAACCACAGCCGCGCCGTACGCAGGCCGACAAATGGGCGATGAACTACGCGGCCGCCAAGCAGTTCTACGAGCGCGAGGGACACCTTCGGGTGCCGAGGAAGCACGTCGAGACGATCGTCCTCAGCGGTGGCGATGGAGACGGCGGTAGGGGCGAGGACCAGAAGGAACGGCAGCTCCGGCTTGGTGCATGGATCGGGAACCAGCGCAGTAGGGCCGCCACGCTGTCACCGGAACGCGTGGAGCAGTTGTCCGCGATCGGGATGCGCTGGGCGTAATTGACGGCGGTGGGGCGTGCGTAGCCGATGACAGCTGGTGCTGTCATCGGCTACGCCGGAACCGGTAGTCAGGGGCGGACGGTGTGGGAGAACTGACGCCACGGGCTGCAGGGGCTGGCCCTGTCGGCTGGCCGCTGGGGAGGCGGACATGGGGCAGATCGAGCAGGGGCTGGAGCAGGCGTTGCGCACCCGGCCCGTTCCCTCGAGCACCGAGGCCCGTCTGCGGTTTCTGCTGGCGACGCACAAGGGTTCCACCCGGAAGGTGGCCGTCGTGCTGGGGGTGTCGCAGCGCACCGTGCAGCGGTGGGTGACGAAGAGGCCCGGAGCGCGACGTCCGCCGGGTTCGCTGCATGTCCGGGCGATCGAGGAAGCGGTCCTGGCGCGGTGGCAGCCCCGTGTACGGGCCCGTCGGCGTGCACAAGCCGAAGCTAACGGGTTCGTCTTCCACACCAGGGCGCGATTCGGGTTCGCCGCGCCAGCAGGGTCGTCGGACGATCCGCGGGTGCGGTGGATCACCCAGGACCTGTCAGGAGAGGTCGCCCGGGAGCTGTTCGCCGCCCGGGACGCCGGCGCAGGCGAGCAGCAGCAGACGGTGATCCTGGCCCGGGCGCTGGGACACGCCTACTTTCGCGATCGGGGCCGCCGGGCCCACGGTCTGCATGTCTCTTTCAGCGACGTCGAGTTCGCTGACTTCTCGATCGGCTGAGCCTGCCCCGTCGCGTAACCGCGTCAGGGTGTTCAGCGTCGCGAGGGCCTGACGCGCCTGGCTGGCATCGCTTCGTACCTCTCGGCTTCCTGCCGCTCGCGCCAGTCCCATTCCATACGGCCGGCCGGGCCTTTGCGGCGGGCCGCGGGCGGCTGAGGCGGGCGCAGCCTGGCCGTCTCGGCCACGCGCAGCAGGTGTGCGCGGTCTCCTGGCGTGGCGAGCAGTTCCTCGTCCTCGCCGGATAGGAGCCGGGCGAAGCAGGCCGCGGCCCGCGGGAAGATGCCCGCCCACGGCGGTACGGGGTAGGCGGCGCAGCCGTCGGTGTAACGGGCGCGGTCGTGCAGGGCGGGCGTGGCTGCGGCGTCGTCGTAGTCGCGGGGGCGGGCGGTGGCAAGTTGTTGCAGAGAGGCGCCGGTGAACAGAGCAGCGGTGAGGGTCGCGGCCAGGCTGGGATGTGCGGTCGCTGTGTGAAGCCGGTGGGCGACTCGCTGGGCGGTGGGCGCGGTGAGAGGCACGGGTGGTGGGCGGTGCCGCCAGGCGATCGGCGGTGGCGTGCACGGGTCGGCGCAGGGGCGGGGGCTGTCGTAGGAGACGAGGCGTTCCAGTGCCGGCAGGGTGAGCCACCGGCTGGCGGCGCGGCGGGCTCGTCTGGGGGCGGGGTTCGGCGATAGGCGTGCCGTAGTAGTGGCGGCGGGCGGCCGCGAAGTCGGCGGTGACGGAGTAGTCGACCGTCCGCAGGGCCTGATGCAGAGCGGCGGGAAGGTGAGGGCGGTGGCAGACCAGGGTCAGGTGGATACCAGCGAAGGCATGTAGCTGCAGGAGGCGCATCGTGCGGCGGGCAGTGAGGCGGTGAGCGCGCAGGACGGTCAGCCTGGTGACGGGCAGGGCGGTCAGCCAGGCAGTGGCGGCTTCCCAGGCGGGCTGACGACCGCCGGGAAAGCGGCCCGGGAGCAGGGGCGGTTTACCCAGGGCGACGAGAAGGTCGTGGGCGAGGCCGGTTTCGCTGGTGGTGCCCGGGCCGGGGTGCAGGGTGATCCGGCCGGACGGCGGATGGTGGGCGGCCAGAGCGGTGTGCGTGTGCAGCACGTCGTCATGACGGTCGAGAACCACGGTGACGGACGGCAGCGGCGGAGCAGGAGGCATGGACGGTGTGGTCAGGCGAGGCGGCTGAAGGCCCAGCGCAGCAGCTCCTGGTCGACGCGGGCACGTCCCGTACGGGCCAGTGCGGTACGGGTGTGGGCGGTCAGCTGGGCCCGGGCGCGGAAGTTGCCGTGCGCGGCGTGCTGATCGGCGAAGGCGATGTCCTCGGGGTCGGCGTCAGCCCAGACCGGGTGGAACAGCGGGATCACCTCCAGGACCTCGTCGGGTGTGAGGCGCGTGAACTGCTGCCAGATGAAGATGCGGGAGGAGAGCATCGGTTCGCGGCGCAGCACGGTGTGGCAGCCCGCGCCACCGACGAAAATGATGGCGAGCTGGGTTGAGGGTTCGTCCCAGAGGTAGCGGAAGTATTCGAACGCCTCCCCGCCTGGCCACTGGGCCTCGTCGACGAGGAAGGTACGGGAGCGTTCGGCCAGGGCCGTCTTCAGCAGACGGTCGAACTCGCTGGGGTGACGCGGTGGCTCCCCGGCCAGGTCGAGCGCGGTGAACAGTTCGTAGCGCACCGCGCGGGCCGTGGGACGGGCACGGAAGGTGATCTTTCGGACGTCCTCACCGGGTTCGAGTCCGCGCAAGCAGGTATTGACGGCGAGGGTCTTGCCGAAGCCGGCGCCGCCATGGATGCACATCATCGCGCGGGCAGCGACCGTGTCGGTGATGTTCTCCCGGGCAGTGAGCAGGGCGCGGGTGGTGACCACGGAGGCGTCGGGCAGGTCGACGTACTGGTAGGTGGCCGCGGTCACGAGGCGTCTCCGTCTTCAGCGGTGGTGGAGGGTACGGCCCGTCCGGCCGGGCCGTCGGGGACTGCAGGGGCGGAGTCACGGCCTGGCGGGAGCGGGGCGGGGCGGGCCGGCGCGGCCAGAGAGGGCGGGGTGCGCCAGTCGGCCGGGGGTGCGGCGTGCGGGATGACGTCCGGCATCGCGAGCTGCGCGAGGTCGGATTCAGCAGGCTGGGCGAGTTCGGCCTCGACCTGCGCGGTGGTCAGCGCGCCGAGCCGCCGAGGGGGCTCGGCCTGGGTAGCGGCGGCATAGCGCTCGCGCTGCGAGGCCTCCAGGTCCTTCTTCAGGCGGCGCGCACGGGCGGCCCGCGTTTTCCGTACGGCACTGACCTGTTCCTCGGTGGCCTGATCGGCCAGGTCCGCGGGACCGAGGTAGCGGCCAGTGGCGGCGTGGTAGACCTCGATGCGGTGGTCGTGGTGGGGCATGAAGCGGATCCGGACCTGGATACCGGCCTGGCCGGTCATCCACGGCCCCACGTAGTCGCGTCTCCTGAAACGGATGCCGCGGGTGGTCAGCATGCGAGTACCGGCGTCCTCCAGGGTGAACGTCCACAGATCCGCGGCCGGCACGTCCCGCAGCGGGGTGGGATCGTCCTGCCACGCCTGAAGCGGAGTCTTGCCCCGCAACGGCGCCGGGCGGTGCTCGGTGTTCCACCAGAGCGTCCAGGCCAGAAGCTGGGTGGTGAAGTCCTCGAAGCCCAGCAGCACTTCGTCCTTCGGACGGAAGGAGCGTTTGCCGGGGCACGGCTGGCGGGCGTAGCCGGGCAGCGCGGCCAGGAACATGCTCTCCACCGCACGGTTCAGGCCCTCCACGGTGCCCTTGAGGTGGGGGGTGTAGGCGGGCAGGTCCTCCACCGTCACGTCCAGGAGATCGAACGCTGCGGTCACCGTCCGGGACAGGAAGTCCTTGCCACGGTCCACCCGTACCTTCTCGGGCACGCCGCCGAACGGGCCGTAGGGGTCCTCGCGCAGCACGGCGGAGCGCAGCGCAGCGAGTACCGACTCCCGCGACGGATGCCCGGGCGTGACGGCAACGCCGGTGATCGCGTTGGTGGCGCAGTCGGTGAACCAGGTGATCCACGGCCTGCGGGCATGGCCGTCGACGTCGACCAGCACCGCCGCCTGGACGTGGTCGGTCTCCCACACCTGGTTCCGCCAGCCCCGCAGCCGGGCCAGGAACACATCATGCTTGCGCGCCGCCCGCTCCCCACCTGCAAGCCCGGCCCGCTCCCCGGCGTCAGATCACGGCGGATCGCCCGGTGCAGCGTCGTCAGCGACGGTGCCTCCACGGGCGGGGACTGACGGGCAGCACGCACGACCAGCTCGCGGTGGACCGCCCGCACGTTCCCCTTCCACAGCGCCAACAGGCTCCGGACTTCGGGCGTGATCGTGAACCTCGCATCGACTCGGGAGCGTGCGCCGGGGTAGGCGGCTGCGGTCTCATCGCTCTGAGCGGCGGCCAGCCAGCGCCACACCGTGCGCTCCGACACCCCCAGCGCGTCTGCAGCCACTCGTACGTGTCCTGCTGTCAGCTTCTTCCCTGCCCGTAGTGCGAGCAGCCGCCGCACAGCCGGACCACGCAGTGCCGTCCTCGACGCCACAGGCAGTCCGCCGCCTGCGCGGACCGCGTCATCGTCCTCCATGTCAGCTCCCCTCACGCGGGTAGGACGTCGTCTGTTGCCAGGTGCCGGGACCGTACGATCGCCCTCCCGCCCGTGCAGAAGCGCTCCGGTCACAGCGGCGGCGCGACCCGCTTAAACAGTCGCCTCAACAAACCCCGGTCGACGGATGCGTCAGCAGTGGTGAGCAGCGCGTTCTGCAGGTGCGCAGTCAAAGCGGCCCACGTGCGGAACGTGCCGTGCGCGCACGACTGGTCGATCCACGTCAGATCCGGGGACGGGACGGTGCGCCACAGCGGATGGAAGCCAGTCACCACGGGCGCCACTTCCGCTGCGTCCAGGCGCGGAACCTCCTGCCACGCGACCACTCGCGACGCCAGCTGCGGCAGCCGGGACAGCGCCCGCTCGCTGCCCGCCCCGCACAACACCAGCGTGATCCGCGTGCCGGGGTGGTCCCACAGGCTCTGCAGGTACTCCAGGCACGGCGCGGGCAGGCGCTGCGCCTCATCGACCACCAGCACCCGCGCCTCACCCAAAGCTTCCGCGACCGCGGCGTCGGCCAGCGCCGACGTGTGCGGGAAGCGGCCCGGCAGCGCCAGAGCGTCGAACACCGCCCGCCTCATGCCGGCCACCGACGGGCGCACCGGTACCGGTACCCACGTCACCTTCCAGCCCGGGGGCACTTCGCCAAGCGCCATCCGCACAGCGACGGTCTTGCCCCGGCCCGGGTCACCGAACACACACACCGCGCCCTGGGTCGCCATCGCCTGCCCGACCGCCTCGGCCACCGCCCGCACCGACGACGTCCGCACCAACTGCGCGCCCGCCGGCAACGCCACACCCGCCAGCGCGCCGCTCTCCCCCACCGGCAAGCCGCTGGTCGCCTCTGGCCCGAGACGCGGTGGCGCAGACGTCTTCACCGCGCCGCCCCCATGCGGCCCGGCCAGGGCGAGGTCAGCCAGGGCCTGCCGCGTTTGCTGCTCATCCCGCTCCCGCCGCACCACCGCGCGGTCCGGCAACACCCTGCCGGCCTCCAAATCCTGGCGCACCACCCGGTACAACGACGCCAGCGAGGGCACCTGGCCCCCGGCCTCCTTCATATGCCGGTGCAGCGCCGCCACGTTCCCGCCCGCCTGCGCCAGCACCTCCCACGCCTGGTCAGAGACCTCCAGCCGGGCCCGCGGCCTGCGCTCCATGCGGCCCTCGGCCCGCGCCGCCTCCAGCCAGCGCCACACCGTGCGCACATTCACTCCGCCGACCTGGGCGCCCGCACGCACATGCGCCGTCGTCAACGCCCCGGCCGCATCAAGCTCCAGCAGCCGCGCAACCAGCACCGGCCTGGACACCCTCAGCCCCGCCGTGACCTCACCCCACGCGCCCGGCTCCCCCACCGCACACCCTTCCGCCCACGGAAACCGTCACCGACCACCGTGCCGCCGTGCAGTCCTCGGAAGGATCAGAAGTGCCGTTCCCAAGACAGCGGAGCGGAGCGGGGTGTACCGCCCCATGACAGCCGCGACGGCACCACACACCGCCCCACGGCAGCGACCCCGCCCATCCTCAGCACCCCACCAGCGAAAACACCCAGTTCTGACGTCCCGTCACTGACACCCACCCACCGACACCAAACCGGAACATCGCAGCTGGGCGTATGGGCCTCGAACACCCGCGCGAGGCGAGGCAATCTCGCCCAGGAGCAACTGGACGGGGAGTGTAAATCTAACGGCGGATCCGACGATCATGGGAGCGACGTCAAGTGACTGACACCGCCGTGGAGTTGGAGACCGTGGAGCCTGTCGAGAGTGCCCAGTCGGGGCAGCCTGCGTCCGTGTCCGACGAGCAACTGGTCGCGATGCTGGTGGAGCGGGCCCGGTCGGAGGGGCTGCAGCTGACCGGGCAGGGTGGGCTGCTGCAGCAGCTGACCAAGCGGGTCTTGGAATCTGCCCTGGAAGGCGAGATCACCGATCACCTCGGTTATGAGAAGCATGATCCGGCAGGGAAGAACAACGGCAACAGCCGTAACGGCACCCGTGCCAAGACGGTGCTGACCGACGTCGGGCCGGTCGAGGTGAAGGTGCCGCGTGATACCGCCGGCAGCTTCGAGCCGCAGATCGTCAAAAAGCGGCAGCGGCGCCTGACCGGCGTCGATGAGATGGTGCTCTCTTTGTCCGCGAAGGGCCTTACCCACGGGGAGATATCGGCTCACCTCGCCGAGGTGTACGGCGCCGAGGTGTCCAAGCAGACCGTCTCCACCATCACCGACAAAGTGATGGAGGGCATGGCCGAGTGGCAGAACCGGCCGCTCGACCGCGTCTATCCGGTCCTGTTCGTGGACGCCATCAACGTCAAGATCAGGGACGGGAAGGTCGCGAACCGTCCGGTCTACGTCGTGATGGCGGTGACCGTGGACGGCACCCGCGACATCCTCGGCATCTGGGCCGGCGATGGCGGCGAGGGCGCCAAGTACTGGCTGCACGTGTTCACCGAGCTGAAGAACCGCGGCCTGGACGACGTGCTGATGCTGGTCTGCGACGGGCTCAAGGGCCTTCCCGAGGCCGTGGAGACCGTCTGGCCTCGCACGATTGTCCAGACGTGCGTGGTTCACCTGCTGCGGAACTCGTTCCGCTACGCCGCCCGTCAGGACTGGGACAAGGTCGCAGGGGCCCTCAAACCCATCTACACCGCACCCAGCGAGGACGCGGCCACCGAGCGGTTCCTGGAGTTCCAGGAGTCCTGGGGCCGGAAGTATCCGGCGATCGTGAAGCTGTGGTCGGACGCCTGGGCTGAGTTCGTGCCCTTCCTCTCCTTCGACGTCGAGATCCGCAAGGTCATCTGCAGCACGAACGCGATCGAGAGCGTCAACGCCCGCATCCGCAGGTCCGTCCGCGCTCGCGGACACTTCCCCAACGAAGCCGCCGCTCTCAAGTGCATCTACATGGCGCTGATGAGCCTGGACCCGACGGGGAAGGGCCGCAAGCGGTGGACCATGCGCTGGAAAGCACCCCTGAACGCGTTCCAGATCGCTTTCGAGGGCCGCCTGACTCCGAGCAACAACTGACCATCAACAACCAAGATCAGCCGTTAAATTGACACACCCACTGGACGCGCTCCGGGAGCTAGGCATGGAGTGGGCGTAGGAGCCCGGGGTTTGCAGCTTTCCGCCGAGCCGTGGCTGGTGGCCCATAACGAGTGAGGCCGATTGACGGTTATGGGAGTTGCAGATCAACAGACCAGGCGTGGTATGGGCGGGGGAATCGGAAGTTGGCGCCGTTAGGGGCGGGGGCGATGCCCCTGGCAGGTGGGGTGTGGCGGGTGGCACCGCTGCAAGGTGAGATGACGCAGTCGTTTCTGAGCCGGGTGGCTGCACGCTATGGCGTAAGGCTCAGGGATCTGCTGGCGGCAATCGCTGAGGTAGGCGGGCTGTCGAACATCACCGGTCAGACGCGGTTGGACAGTGAGGTGTATCTGAACCGGCAGGCTCGGGATCGGGTGTCCCAGCTGTGCCGAGTTCCGGAGCGTCATCTGCGGTGGGCGCTGCCTGCCTGGGCACAGGAGGAGCCTCGAAAGCGGTTCGCCGCAGGTCCAGCAGCGCAGTTTCATCACACTGCGGAGAAGGTTGTGCCCTGGGGGCCGGCGTGTCCTGAGTGCGCGGCGCGATCAGCCGGGCGCGCCGAGGGCGCGCGCTTGTACCTGGAGCCGCAGCAGCGGGTGTGCGCGTTGCACCGTCGGTGGCTGATGCAGGTGCCGGGCACGGCCGGCCGGGCGGTGAGGTTGCCGGCCGGGGGCGAGCAGTGGGTGCAGGCCCAGCGTCGTCATGCGAGGTTGCTGCGTCATTCCTCGGTGGCTGTGGAGGCGTTCGAGGTGGCTGCAGCGGTGACTGCCTCGTGGTGGTGGCAGGCGTGGCCGTTGGAACATGTGTGGCCCTCTCGGCTACGGAGCCTTGGCAGTGGACGGATCGATCCGGAGGTGTGGTGGGTCCTGGCGCGGGAGCTGGTGACGTACCCGGAGACGGTCGCGCTCGCCACGCTGCTGGCCGATGACGGGTTCCGGCAGCGGCTGATCGCCGACGCCCGGGGACATGCTCCGTACCGGCTGGCTGATCTGCCGGTGCTCCTCTCGGCGGTTGCGCGCTGCGTGGGGCGCCCCTGGTACAGGGAGCAGCTGGCGAGCGAGGTGTCGGGGCCTTTGTTCGCGTGGGCGTATCAGTGCGTGCGGCCGCCGCGTCGCATCGGGCACGGAGAGCAGGCGATGTGGGCGGTCGCTCCGGCGCACCGTTTGCGCCCGCTGGTTGACGAGCTCGCCGCGCGGATGTCCGTCAGGGCCGACGGGCAGAAGGCGGAGGGCAAAAGACGGCGGGGACTTAACCGCCAGTCGGATGAGTCCTTCACGGTCGGCCTGGCGCATGCGGGCCAGTACGTGCGCGAACACGGGAACCTTGCTGTTCAGAAGGACACCATGGTGGGGTCCTTCCGTTTTGGGGAATGGCTGCACAATGTGCAGACCAGGGCCTGGGCTCTGTCGCCGGATCGTGTCCGGGCGCTGATGGCCTTGGACCCTTGGTGGAACGTCCCCCGGTCGGTGCAGTGGCAGCGCTCGTACTACCGGGCACGCGATCACGCCGCCGTGGACGGTCCGCCGGATGCGGCCGCAGGGTTTGCCGGGACCGCCGTGCTGAACGGTGAGTGGCTGTATCTGCAGTGCACCCACTACGACGCTCTCCACCCCGAGCAGCAGCGTCTGCTGGCGGACATCGGCATCACAGCCGAAGCAGCCCGTACCGCCCGGCCGCGGCGGGCCAGCATGCGGGCGCGTTTCGAGACAGGATTGGAGCATGCCCGGGCCTACGCCGCCGAGCATGGCCACCTGGCGGTCTCCGGCAAGGGGGCGGTGCACGAGGGGTATCCGCTGGGGTGCTGGCTGGTGGCCCAGCGCAGTAAGGCGCACCGGGCTGCAAGGCCCACCGAGCGCTCCCGAGCGCTTGCTGCCGTGGACCCGTGGTGGAACCCGCCCTGGCCGCTGTCATGGCAGAGATCCTTCGCGCAGGTCCGTCGGCTGGTGCAGGACGGACACGCACTGGATGCGCAGCGTGGCTTTCCGGGCCTCGAAGCGGAGCTCGCACTGTGGTTGTCGCACCAGTGCGCCGTGTACGGGAGTCTGCAGCGTGATCAGCAGTGCCTGCTGACCGGTATCGGCATCACGGCTGAAGAAGCCGGCAAAGTCCCCATGACGGCAGAGGAGGCCAAGGCCGCCAGCCAGGCCGCAGCACGGCTGGGTGGCTCGGCCGGCCTGGCCAGCGCCCGGTCCTTCGCCGCGGCACGCGGGCACCTGGCGGTGCCCTTCGACTATGTGCATGAGGATTATCCGCTGGGCCGCTGGCTGGTAGCACAGCGCAGCAAGGAACGCCGCCACCTGCGGGCGACGGGAACCGCGTGGCCGCCCGGGCTGCACCTGACGGAGCTGGACCCCTGGTGGAATCCGCCCTGGCCCTTCCCGTGGCAGCGCCACTACCAGCTGGCCCGCACGCTATGGCAGGAGGGCAGGCTGCTCCTGCCCGGCCAGCACGCCCCGCCCGGCGACCGGGACGAGGATGAAGATCCGCTGATGGTGTGGTTGCGCCGGCAGTGCGCCCGGCACAATGTCCTGCACCCCGAACAGCAGAACCTCCTCGCCGGCATTGGGATCACCGCCGCCACCGCCCGCACCGTCACCGCGTCCCTCACCACTCCCACCCCAGGGGAGATCGGGCTGGCCCATGCCCTCAGCTACGCGGCCGAACACGGGAACCTGGCCGTGACCGACCGCACCCGCCACAACGGCCACCCCCTAGGAAGCTGGCTCCTGCGCCAGCGCCAACGCGCCGCCGACGGGCGCATCGAGCCCTCCCGGATCACCGCGCTCAACGCCCTTGACCCCCACTGGAACCCGCCCTGGCCCCTCGCCTGGCAACGCGCCTACCACCGGGCCCGCACCGCCACCGACAGCAGCACCCTGACCAGCACCGAACGCCGCTGGATCAGGACACAAGCACAGCTATGGGACAGCCTCCACCCCGCCCAGCAGCAACTCCTCGCCCACCTCAGCACCACCGGGCCTGCCGCCATACCCACGCAGGCCCGCACAACTGCGCGCCGCTACCCGACGGGTGGGGGCCTGCCCCACGCCCGCGCCTACGCCACCCTGAACGGGCACCTCGCGGTATCCATCCACACCCACCAGGACGGTTTTCCCCTGGGACGCTGGCTCGTGCAGCAGCGCCGCAAAGCCCGCTCAGGCCAGCTGTCCGCCCACACCCTGCAAGAACTGATCATCCTCGACCCATGGTGGAACCCACCCTGGCCCTTCACCTGGCAACGGAACTACCAGCTGGCCCGTGCCGCCCACGCCACAGGCCAGCCTGGCCCGGAGGGCTTGCGGCGCTGGGCGGACCGGCAGATCACCCAGTGGGACCGGCTCCACCCGCATCAGCAGGCGCTGCTGACCACCGCCCGCATCACTACTGCTCCGTGACACTGACAGGGAGAGCACTCGACGCGTGTGAAGGTCCGGGGGCCGGTCGTCGGCGTAGCGGCGCTCGCCTCTGGGCAGGGACCCCGCTCCCGGGGGGCACAGTTTGGCTGTTCAACTGGCCTTCACCACTGCAGCGCTGTCCACCCATCTCGCCAAGATGCTGAAGGCGGCAAGCTGCTCCAGAGCCTCGTTCTCTTCCAGTTCCTCATCCTCTTCGTGGGCGATGGGGTTGCGGATGGCCGCGTAGACGCCCCGCGCAAAGTTTCCGGCACCGTCGTGGCGATTTTTGAACGTATCGCCTCCGTCGTTTTCGCACAGGCGCAGGCGCGGGTGCCCTGGAGTGGGTGGGTTGGTGGAGAAAGCGTCGGAGAGGAGCTTGGCCTCGGAAGCGTCCCGCCGTTCGAGCTTCGCCTGGGCTTGGGCATTAACCGCCCTGGCAGCAGCGCCGACCGCTTCACGGAAGTGGCCGCTGCTCCACAAGCCTTGCACGCTGCCCCAGACCCATGAGTGCAGTGTGGATGCGTCAAGCTGGGGTGCGCCGCTGCCGAGGTTCTCCTGTAGCTCCTGCTCAGCTTCCAGGAGGGCGATCGCGCGGTGCGCTGCCTCGCGATGGCGCCACATCGGTTGCCTCTTGGCCTCTTCCCACTCTGCGGATCGCCAGTCAGGGAGCACACGGTCCAAGATCTGCTCCACGATCTGGGCCGCAGCTTGTACTTCAGCCTTTGAGCGATCGAACTTGTAGCCCCAGAAACCAATGGTGTTTGGGGCGTCTGGCACGTACGTCACCTTGGCGGTAACGAGGAAGGCCCTCAGCTTTTCGATCGCCCATTCTTTGTTCATCTGTGTCATGGCCCGATGCTGCCGCATGCCACCGACATCGCCTCACCTGCACCGAGACTCGGCCTGCGTCAAGGGAGGTGCACCGGTGTCCTGGCGGGATGGACGCGCCGGCATGGCGGAGCGCCGTTCACCCATTCGGGTGACGGATTCGGATCACGGCGTTCAACAGCCTTGCACGCGCTTGGGTGTTGGGGATGGAGGGGCACGGGCACAGCAAGCTGGTGCGGCAGGCTGCCGCAGGGGGCAGCAGTGCGGGAGTCGAGGCCGCCTTCGCCACTGTTGCCGGGCATGTGACGCAGTTGCCGTGGGACCAGGCGGCGGTGTCGGTGCAGTTCGAGGACCTGGCGCCGGTATCCGCGTTTCCGGTCGTGCCGGGCCGCCGGTGGGGGCCGGGCTGGTGGTGGTCGGCGACCACCGGACGGCATGTGGTGCACGGTTCGGCAGCGATGCGCACCCAGTTGATGGTCCTGGACCGGGACCGGGAAGTGACCGGCCTGTCCGCCCGCCCGGTACGGCTGCTGTGGCGTGATCCCGACGGGCGGGTGCGGTCGTGGGTGCCTCAGCTGTTCGCCCGGTACGCCGACGGCACTGGCCTGTTCGCCGACTGTCCCTCCAGCCCGGCCGCCGGCGGGGACAGGGCGCAGCGGGCGCGGATGGTCCTGGAGGCGGCATGCGCGCGCGTGGGCTGGTCGTACCAGCGCCTCGAGCCACCTCCACCGGTGGTGGCGGCGAACCTGCGGTGGCTGGCCGGCTACCGCCAGCCCCGTTATCAGGGCCCGCCCCAGCTGAGGGCCGCGCTGGCTGACGCGTTCGCCGTGCCCCGGCCATTGGCCGACGGGGCGGCATCGGTGGGTGATCCACTGCAGGTACTGCCAGCCCTCTATCACGCGCTGTGGTCCGGGTGCCTTGCGACGCGGCTCGATGAGCCGCTGCATGAGCGGGCGCTGATTTGCGCTGAGGCAGAACGTGGTGAAGGCGTCGAAAGGCGGCTTAGCAGCGTCGGCGGCGATCCGGAGAGAGGTTGAGCCCAGTGGGCGGTACACACGGTAAGAGCCGGCGGCCGGTGGTGGAGGTCGGCGCGCACGTCGTCTACCGGGGGCAGACCTGGCAGGTCGCTGCGTTGCAGGGCCAGCGGGTCTACCTGTTGCAGGAGGACGGCACTGAAGAAGCCTTGCTGTTGGGGCGGTTGTTCGCCGATCCCGGCTTCGAAGTGGTGGGCGCGCAGGCGCCGGCCACGGTGCCGCAGTGGGGGCTGTTTGAGACCGTTCCGCTGGCGGCCCAGCAGCGGGCGCTTGCGTGGCTGCCCCACATCCGGGAGGTTGAGACCGGGTGGCCGCACCCTGAGGGCAGCCGCGAGGGGCAGGCGATGCGGCCGGAGTACGACCCGGAGCGGTGGACCCTGGCGCAGCGGGATGCGGCCAAGGCGAAGGAGCTGACCGCGCTCGGCTTCACCCGGGTGACCCGCACGACGGTCGAGCGGATGCGGCACGCCTACCGCAAGCAGGGCTTGTGGGGGCTGGTCGACAAGCGCACGGTGCCGACACGCGGCCGTCATCCGACGGGGTATGCCGACGAGCGGGTCGTGGCCGCGGTGCTGGAGGCGCTGCGGCGTCAGCGGGGCCGGTCGAAGGGGACGGTGAAGGGACTGCAGGTGCTGGTCGGGCAGATCCTGGAGGACACGCACGGGCGCGGGGTGGTGGAGATGCCGTCGCGGTCGTCGTTCTACCGGCTGGTGAACGCTCTCGCCGACCCGGCCGAGCGTCCGGGACGTCCCGCACGCACCGCCACCGCACCCGCCCGCGCCTCGTCGGCGCCGGTGGTGCTGCGGCCCGGGGAACAGGTGCAGATCGACACCACCCGCCTGGACATCATGGCCGTCCTGGAGGACGGCAGCCTGGGGCGGCCGGAGCTGACCGTCGCCGTCGACGTCGCCACCCGCTCCGTCCTGGCCGCCGTCCTGCGCCCGCACAGCACCAAAGCCGTCGACGCCGCCCTGCTGCTGGCGGAAATGGCCGTCCCCCATCCCGCCCGTCCCACCTGGCCCAAGTCACTGCATCTGTCGCGGGCCGAGGTGCCCTACGAACGGATGCTGTCGCTGGACGAACGGCTGGAGGGCGCGGCCGCCCGCCCGGTGGTCGTGCCCGAGACGATCGTCGTCGACCGCGGCAAGATCTACCTCTCGCAGGGCTTCGTCGCCGCCTGCGAGACGCTCGGGGTGAGCGTGCAGCCCGCCCCTCCGAGGCGACCGCAGGCCAAGGCTGTGGTGGAGCGGACCTTCGGCGCGATCAACGACCTGTTCTGCCAGCACGTCGCCGGCCACACCGGCTCCAACCCCCAGCGCCGCGGCTTGGCGACGGCGGCCGAGGCGCGGTGGACGATCCCGCAGCTGCAGGACTTCCTCGACGAATGGATCACCTGCGGCTGGCAGAACCGGCCCCACGACGGACTTCGCCACCCCGTCCTTCCCAAAACCGCCCTCACACCGAACCAGATGTGGGCCGCTCTGATCACCATCAGCGGCTACGTGCCCGTCCCGCTGACCGGGGCCGACTACCTCGAGCTGCTGCCGGTGCGATGGCAGCCCATCACCGAACGCGGCATCCGCCTCGACTACCGCACCTACAACCACGAAGTCCTCGACCCCCACCGCGGCCAGCGATCCGGTGTCGCCAGCAAAGACAGCAAGTGGGAGGTCCACCACAACCCCCACGACGCCCGCCAGATCTGGGTCCGCCTCACCGACGGAAAGCTCCACGAAATCCCGTGGATCCACCGCGACCACGTCCACCAGCCCTTCAACGACGCCCTCTGGCGCCATATCCAGACCGAGGTCGAACAACGCGGGGACCGCGAGACGCACGAAGCCGACCTCGCCGACGCCCTCGACCAGCTCCTGCGCCGCACCCGCCACCCCGCCGGGACCGAGCACAACACCCGCCGCCGCAGAACCCCCCGCTCCGCAAGTACGGCAGCACAGCTGCCCGATCTGCCGGGCCAGCGGCGCCTCCTCGACACGGAGACCGCACCGGCCCCGGCACCGGACTGGAGCGAGAGCCTGGACGACCTCATCACCGTTGATGCGGCGGCCGACACGGACACGAGCGACCCGCAGGGGGCGGGCGTGCTGGCTGCCGAGGCAGGCGGATACGGGCTGTGGGACGCCGAAGCGGAGGCCGAGCAATGGTGAACACCTCACCGGGCACGGGCAATGCGCCGGCGGGCAGGTCCCCGTCGGCAGTGGACCGGCCTCCCGGTGCCGCGGCAAGCACCGCCGGCGACGCCGCTGATGCGCAGCAGCAGTCGGTGACCACCTGGGACGGTTTCCAAGCCTTCGCCACCACCCCCGTGGCAGCCCCTCCCCCGCCCGGCGCGCCGCCCCGCAGCCTCGCCGAACGCCTCGCCTACCACTCGCGGTTCGTCACCGTGCGCACCCCGGCCATCGACACCCTCGCCAAAAACGTGCGTACCCTGATGATCCTCGGCCGCCACCAGACGGTCACCGCACGGCCGTCCCTGATCGTCACGGGCCCCGCCGGCGCGGGGAAAACCACCGCGCTGCTCCAGGTCGGACGCGCCTGCCACCTCGCCCACACCCGCCGCCACGGCCCCACGGCAGCAGCCGGGCAGGTGCCCGTCGCCTACGTCCTGGTCCCGCCCGCCGCCAGCGCCAAGACACTGGCCACCGAGTTCGCCCGCTACCTCGGCATCCCCATCGCCGCCGGCATGTCCCAGGCTCAGATCACCAACGCCGTCTGCCACACCTACACCACCGCCCGGGTGCAACTGGTGATGATCGACGAGGTCCACCGGCTCAACCCCCGCACCACCACCGGCGCCCAGACCGCGGACCTGCTCAAAGACCTCACCGAACGCATCGGCGCCACCTTCGTCTACGCCGGCATCGACGTCACCGCCACACCCCTGTTCACCGGAGTACGCGGCGCGCAGCTCGCCGGACGCGCCTCCCTCATCGACTGCGCCGCCTTCCCCGCCCGCCTCGGCGACCAAGAGCCCTTCCGCGACCTCGTCAAAGCCATGGAGAGCGCACTCGACCTGCGCCACCACCGGCCCGGAACCCTCCCCCAGCTGGCCCCCTACCTCCATGAGCGAACCGCCGGCCGCATCGGCAGCCTCGCCCGCCTCATCCGCCAGGCCGCCATCACCGCCCTCATCGACGGCACCGAACGCATCACCAAAACCACCCTCGAAGCAGTCCGCCTCGACCACCTCGCCGAACAGCACTACCGACCCCGAAACCGCAGTACCAGCACCCCTTGACCCGGACAGACGTCACGGCCCGGGATACGGCCGCAGCCGTCCCCGCGCAGCGCAGTGTCGTCACCGCACGCACATGGCTGCAGATCCCGTCAGCCGCGCCGGGCGTGCTCCACGTACGGCCGCTGACCGGCGAAGCGACCGCCTCATACGTGCAACGGCTTGCCAGCGCCTATCAGCTGACGCCTCCCCAGCTCCTCGACGGCGTCGGCATCACCCTCCACGGTCACGGCACCCTGCCGGCAGCCGAACTCCACCTCAATCACAACGCGGCCCGGCACCTCGCCGCCCTGGCCCGCACCCCACTCCCCCACCTAACACGCGCCCTACCCCACCTCGCCCTGCTGGGCAACGCCCACGACACCCAGGCGGCCGCGTCCTGGAAGCGGATGGAGGCCGGGCAGCAGCCCGTCCGCGCCTGCACTCTGTGCATCCGCCACCGCAGTCACGGCACCACCGACACCGCCTGGGTTCATCGGCCGCCGCACCGGCTGATGTGCCCACGCCACCAGCAAGCCGCCCCCGACCCGCGGCTCACCTCTCCTGGCCAGACCTGGACTGCGCCCGAACTCGCCGCCCTCCACCACGCCCACCAGCGCCTTCTACGCCACCCCCGCGCCAGCACCGCCTGGGCCGCGGCGCGCGCCATCACCACACGCTGGTATGACCACCAGCAACACCTCACCCACCGCTGGCACCCCGCATCAACCAGCTCTGGGCGACCAACCCCCACCTGACCAGTACAGGCAGCGCCTCCCCCGCACTCCTGACCCGCGACCTGGTGATCTATCCGAAAACCGTTGCCCTCGCCCGCGCACTCGCCACCCTGCCCACCGGCCACATCGCACCACCAACGACGCCTCAGCCTCATCGCCCACCGGCTCGGTCTCACCCGCCTGACGCTCAGCGCAAACGACCCACTCCGCGTCTTCCTCACCCACACGCGCCACTGACCAGCACACGAGCAGGCCAGGGCGGTGCCCCCACCCCGCCCACCATTCCCTTACCGCTGTCCTGTGTTTTGCGATACAATACTGTGGACGACGTCAAGGGAAAGAGGTACGGTTGGGTAAGGAAGAACGAGACCTGGCACGGAGAGCCGAAGAGCAGGGCTTCGAGGTCAGGCGCACAAGCAGGGGCCACTACCTGGTCACGAAGGACGGCCGGCCGGTGACGACCATCTCCGGCACATCGTCTGACCACCGCGCCCTGAAGAACGCGAAGGCTCAGCTCAAGAGGGCCGGGTTCGTCGACAAGTAGCAAGTCAGGGGAAGGTCCGCCGGGAGGCACCCCGGCGGACCGCAACACCCCCCACGGAACTCAGGAAGGAGTTGTCACCAGCATGCCTCAGGCGTGGAGCATCGAAGTCGAGTTGGGCGTAAGCAACGTCAGCGATGACACCGTTGAGGAGCTGCACGAGCACCTGGCCGACCACAGCCCCGCCGTCGGCACCGCGCCCAGCGGAAACCTCTCGGTACGGATCTTCATCGAGGCCAGCACCGCACGGCAGGCCATGGACGCGGCACTCAGGGAAGTCACCGCTGCAGCCAAGCAGACCGGCATCAACCACACCGTCACCGGCATCGAGCTGGTCACCGAGGAGGAACTGGACCGCAGGCTCGAGGAACCCTCCGTGCCCGAACTCGTCGGAGTCTCCGAGATCGCAGCGATGTTCGGTGTCGGCAGGCAGCGCGCTGCACAGGTCGTGCAGCGTGAGGACTTCCCGCCCGCCGTGGCTTACCTCAAAGCCGGACCGGTGTTCGTGAAGTGGCAGGTCGAAGCTTTCGAAAAGCGGTGGGACCGCCGCGGTGGAAGGCCCGCCAAGCCGATCGAGCTCACGGAACTGGATCGTGAGGTACTGACAGCGCTGACCGCCACCCACCGCGAGATCGAAAACTCAGGACGCGCGACTGGGAAACTTGCGCGGAGAGGACACCCCGGCGCAGGCGAAGTCCTTGCAGGCTGGGCATTCGCCGCCCTCAGGCCGGGACGGTTGTGCGCAGCGTTCCCCGCCAGCGACCGGGCTGCCAGGGCCACGCTTGCACGGCTGGCCAAGGCGCGACTGGTGTCCCTGGAGACAGAATCAACCCACGACGACGAAGTCGTGGTCGAACTCGAACTGACAACAAAGGGCGAGCGGGTAGCCGCCACCCAGTAGTACCCATCCCTTGAACGTCGTCAGGAAGGCCCCCGCAACGCGGGGGCCTTCTGTCGTCATGCCTAGATGTCAGCCCCGGACTGGCCTGCAACACAAGCGCCAGACACCCGCCTCACCACCGCATCAACGCGTCCACGACGAAACCTATAGACGCACCACTACACCCACCAAAAAATCAAGATCCTTCCCACACAACTACAGGACCACAGGCCAACCATCCGAACAACCAAACCGAACACACCACCAGGCCACGCCATCACACCCCGAACCCGACCACTCCCCCAGCCCCGACTCCCAACCAAAAGACGGGACACCAGACCAGGACGACCAAATCCCCTGAAGATCACCGCTCCGTCACACAGCGGCATGCCCAGGGCCTGCCCGTTTTGTCGGCGGCCGGGGCGCTGCCGGAGGAGCGGCGCGAGCAACTGGAGGACATCGACCCGTCGTGGTGCCCGGCCTGGCCGGTGGAATGGCAGCGCGCCTTCCACCTCACCCGGCAGCACCCGGACGCCGGCGGCGAGCTGCCCATGTCGCCGGGCGTCGTCGTGCACCAGGGCGAAGACCTCGGCCGGTGGGTACGCTCCGTCCGCCTCGGCTGGGACAAACTCACCACCGTGCAGCAGTGGATGTGCGAACACATCCTCGGCATCCAACCCGCCACCGAGGACGAGAAACCCAAGCCACGCCGTACGCAGGCGGATAAGTGGGCGATGAACTACGCGGCCGCCAAACAGTACTACCAGCGTGAAGGGCACCTCCGCGTACCCCGCAAACACATCGAACGAATCATCGTCGCCAGCGGAGACGACGGCCGCGACGGCGACAACGGCGCGAACCAGGAAGAACGGCAAATCCGGCTCGGGGCATGGATCAGCAACCAACGCAGCAGGGCCGCCACGCTGTCGCCGGAGCGGATCGAGCAGCTCTCCGCCATCGGAATGCGCTGGTCGTAGCCGTGCAGGGTGTCCTGTCCGGCCCCGCTGTCATCCTGGGAAACGAGTTATCGGCCACGGACTTGCCGGACCCATGTGCCGCTGTATATGTCCCAGCAGATCACAACACTCCGCCCTCGCGAATCAGGAGCCGCCAGGGCTTCGAGGTCCGCTGCAGCGAGAGCCTCCAGCGCTTTGTTCGGCAGGCCTGATGGAACGTCGAAACTCAGGCCGGTCTCGTCCTCGTGGATGGTGATCGAGGGAAGGCGCCGGTACTGCCGCCGCCCCATCAGCGAGGCAAGGCGGGTACGGGCCTCCTCAAAGGCCCGGCTGCCGGCAGCTGCGGCGATGGATTGAATGAAAGGGACGAGGGTGGCCGTTGCCACCGCCACCAGGAGCTCGCTCTGGCCCCCTACATCGGCTCCTGGCGGGATGCGACGCATCGCTGCCTCATGATCGACCTGCGCTAAGAGAGGATGCCTCAAGACCTCACTCCAGCGTGTTTGGTAGACCGCTGCGTACAGGCGAACGAGGTCTTCCTGGGCGTTCTGGGCGCTCTTGTCGGCGAGAATCTCATCCAGTCTTCGAGTCAGTGTGGCCTTGTCGATCCAGTAGTCACGGAGATACAACTCGTCGATGAGAGCATCTGTGCCGGTCTGCGTCATAAACCCTCCCGCTTCGTGACGATCAGCCATCAGGATTGTCGTACCTGATTCACCGTCGACGCGGAGGTTCACGAGGAAGCATCACTACGGCGGTCCTGGATCCTGATCAGAAGCAGCAGCATCCCCGGCCGGCCGCGTAGTGCGCGTCCCACTCGTCCACCGCGACTACCGTGCGCATGATCACGCCCCCAGCTCTGCGGCGGTCGCCGCGACATCGCGCGCAGCCCGGCGCACCGCGGCCGGATACCCCAGCTGCTCGGCCGCCTGATCGAACGACAGCCCCGGGTCCGCCTCCATGAGAGCCGCGATACGCTCTCCGCGGAGCTGGGAGAGCACCCGCTGGGCCGTGGCCGCAGCGACCCCGAGCGCGCCGCGTACGTCGGCGATCGTGACCGCCGGCGAGGCGTCCAGGAGCTCCGCTACCCTCGCGCGCAGTTCACCTCGCGGAACCGCGTTCGTCCTCCCCTTCGGCCGACCGGCCGCGCTCTGCTTCCCCGGGCGCGCGTCCCGGAAGGCGCGGACAGCGCTGCGAGGCCAGTGTTCCACCCCGCAGACGTCCACTACATGCCGCGTGAGCCGGGGGTCCGTCTTGTACCCGTCCCAGGTTCGAGGAGTCACGCCCAGCTCCGCCGCGGCCTCCTGCCGGTCCAGAAGCACCTCGGGGCCGTCCATGGCCGGCAGTGCCGGAACGGGCTCACCGGCGAGGTAGGCGGCCGTCTGCCCGCCGTCCCACAACAGCACCCGAGCTCCATCGGAGCTGATCGGCGCGGGAAACCCCTCCGTGGCGTACGGCTTCTTGTTCCGGAACGTCCCCATGGCCATACCCATGTCCTGGGCCAGCAGCTCCCGCGTCCGCACCAAATGCCTACGGCTCGGATGGATCATCGACCTCTTCCCTTCGACGCTGCTTCGGGGAGCCCGGCCGGCGCGGGAAGGCCACGCGCACAGCAGACAGACCCGAGCGAGCCGCTACTCCGCGACGGGGTCCAACGAAAAAGATACTGCACTTACGTCAAGATCGGTGGTGGTACACCTACACATGAGAGCGAACAGCGCGATCAGGAAAAGGGGCGTCCCGCGCATGAACGAGACGCCCCGCCTCCTCACGCAACCCCTCCGCGGCCCGTCGTCCCGCCTACTCAGGCTCCGCCCCCGTGCGGGACATCGCGCCGTGGGTGTGCCCGGTCTTTCTAGGCGACGACCCTGTACCTGCCCGGCTTCACCGGAATCGCGAAGCCCGACTCTTCCCCAACTCGGGGAGCCGCCTCCCCCAGGATCCTGGTCAATTCGCCTACCTGGACTGCGACTGCCTCCTCCAACATGACCTTGTACCAGGCGTCGAGCCACTGCTTGTACTGCGGACTCCTCCCCACGGTGGAGGTGGTCCGCCGAGGGTGGGTGCTATGGATGCCTTTGTCCAAGCAGGAGCGGCGTTCACGGGCTGGTCCAAGACCTTCACCGACCCACGTCTTTGCGCGGCGATCGTGGACCGGCTCACCTTCAACGCCACCCTGATCGAGACCGGCACCGAGTCCTACCGTCTTGCCCGCACCAAGGCGAACAGGACCAGCACGGCCAAATAGCCCGGTTCATGCGGCAGTACGGGCATCTGCTGGTGCGAGGACGGCACACGCCTCCCGGCTCAAAGCGCCAAGTCCGATCACGGCCTCGGCCACCTCGGATCCCATCTCCAGCTGACGCCACAGCTCCTGCAGTGCCCCGGAGATGTCCCCGCTACCCGTGAACCGCCGCTGCGCGATGTCCAGGTCGCGCAGCCAGCCGTCCAGATAGGGGTCGGCAGTCAGCCGGGATACGTACTCATCGATGTGAGCGGCCAGATGCGCGCTCAGCCAGACCCCGCCAGTCTCCAGCAGCCTGCTGCGCACGGTCGTGTTCAAAAACGACCAGTGCGCCGCCACTTCCGCCACCGCCGGCACAGCCGCGCTGCCCGGACGCACCGCAGCACGGAACTCCTCCAAGGCGCGTTCCAGCGTCCCGTCCGTGAGCTGCCGCCGGAGCTCAACGAGAGCGCCGTCGTCCCGGCTGGGCTCCCAGCCCTTGAGCGCTGCCTGCGCAGTCCGCTCCACCGCGAGCAGCCCGGCGGCCGCGTCTTCAAGACGAGCCGCAGGCCCGGGGACCAGCCGGGGCACGGATGCGGCAAAATCACCGGCCACCCGCATGGCCAGACGCCGCCCGGCGCGTGCTTCCACCGCCTCGGCCTGCACCATGGCGACCCGGTTGAGGATCACCAGGGCCAGTGGGACGCCGAACAAGGCGGCCGTCACGGACGAGAAGACATTGGTGAGGAACGCCTTGTCCGCCCAAAATCCCGCGTGATCTCCCCACCAGCCCAGGCCGAGCAGCACCGCGCCAACCACCCACAGCGCCACGCACCCGGCACGCAGCCCGCGCGGCGTCTCTTCCCAGATCCCCCGCACCCGCCCCGCCCCTCCCCGAACGGCTTGATCACCAGCTCCCAGACGCTACACCGCCCAACTCGGCGTCAAGCTAGTGGTCCCAAACCAAGCCGCCCTCCGGAGCCACCTCATAACGCCTGATCTTCACCAATCATCCCAGAACTGGGGCCAGTTGGGGTCGCCTCGGTGGGTCCGCTCAACGCCGCCCTAGCCACTTCGACGCGACTCCGGGCGTCGCACGCCCGTTCGGGGAGGCGATGTACGCGACTTCGGGAGGCACCCGCTCCCGGGAGCGGGGCAGTCGGCAACGGCACGGCCACGGTCAGCTACCTTCGCCCGTAGCCAGCGCCTTTGTCCTCAGCCCGTGCGGAGCCGCACACGCCCGACGGAGCTCGCCACGCACATGGCGCACCGGCCGGTACCCGCGGCCGGGACTGCGGCTTTGATCCGACCTAGTTGAGGTTGTCGCCGGTTAGCGCGTCTCCGGCGACGGGAGCGTGAACGGCGGCGCGCAGCGCGCCGATGGGCGGGTCGCTGATCGAGACGAACAGCCTGTACGGCGGTTGCCCGATGACGGTGTTGTGGGCATCGATCGGTCCGGAGAGCCCCTTCTCGACTTGCCGGGCGTCGATGCCGGGGCACACGGCCGCCAGCGGCAGGGTCAGGTCGGCGGTCACCTCGTCGCCGGAGCGGACGGCCAGCCGATGGTCGGGGCCCGTTGTTGCGCCGTGCAGGCTCACCGGCAGCCCGTGCGCACCGGCGACGAGCCCGTGCGGTCCCTCGATCTCCACAGCCACCCCCTGCGCCCCGATCGGCTGCGCCAGACTGAGCGCTTGCGACGTACCGGGGCCCAGCCCGAACGAGATCGAGAACGTCCACTGGTGTCGGTACGGTCCGGTCTTGCTCGGGAGACCGTCCCCGCCCCCGTAGGACAGCAGGGCCAACTGCGGGCCTGGCACCCGACGGCCGCTCAACGCGGCGGCAGCCGCGGCGTGCGCGCCGGGCGGAACCGGGAAGAAGTGGTAGCCCTTGGCCCCGCAGTG
The DNA here is from genome assembly GCF_025642135.1 of Streptomyces cynarae. Lineage (NCBI taxonomy): Bacteria > Bacillati > Actinomycetota > Actinomycetes > Kitasatosporales > Streptomycetaceae > Streptomyces > Streptomyces cynarae. Next base: position 26,456 of record NZ_CP106794.1, read on the forward strand.
GTCCCCGTCTGACATCCCACCGCCCGGCAACGGCACACTGTGCAGCGAACCGGTGCCCATTGACCCCGGGGGGAGCCCGTCCGGCTCGCCCAAAGCTCCCCGCCGCGCCTGCGCTGGACTCCCCCATGACCACCAGAGCACAAGGAGGACACCGATCGCGGCGCCCACGATCCACGGCACGACTCTGCGCACCTGCCGATTCATCCCGTCCTCCTCCCGCTCACGGCCGCCGCGGAGGCTATCGCACGGGAGTGCGCGTATCGTGCGGGAGGGTACGTCAGGCCATCGGGAAAACCTTTCGCGCTGCTGCCCATCGTCGTGAACATCCGGAGAGCGCTGACGGCCGTAGTGCCTCCCGAACTGCTGTCGAAGTGCTGCTCCTTGCCGCATACGAAGCCACTGGCGCGTTCCCGGAATCGGAGCCCCGCACGGCCGAAGCCGGGCGGGGCCTTTGAGGGCTATCTGGCGATCAGCTGATCTTGGTGGACACTGCCCCCATGGAGATCAGCCTCAGGTGATCCAGGTCCGCGATCTCGTAGTACCGGTTTTTCCTCTTCCCAGGGGTCGATGACCTGAGAGCCCCCTCTTGCCGCAGGGTGGCAAGAGCCTTCTCCACCGTTGCCCGGCCTAGTCCGAGGCAATCAGCGATATCAGTCTGGCTCGGTCCTTCGATCGCCAGCTTCCGTTGGGGGGTGACAACGCGCCTCCCGTCCTCGGCCTTAACGACCACGGGCCTGGGGGTGGCCAGGTAGTCGAGAAGTGCGGCGACGCGTAGAAGGGGAGCATCGGTGCTGGCCCCGTACACGGCCTCCATGACCTGTTGCTGCTCGAAGGTCATTCGGAGCAGGGCCATTCCCAGAGTGGGCTCCCGAGCGAGCACGTCGTGGAGCACCCCCCCAGGAACGGATAGAGCGGTGAACGCGCCGCGGGTCACGAGCTGGGGGTTCTCAAGAACTCCGGTGCCCTCCCGCCACACATGGCTGGTTCCGAAGAAGGCTCGCCCCCTCCACAAGCGAGGCGTCCCCTGGAGGGCTTGCACCACCACGCATCCACGGAGGAGGAAGATGCACCTCATGCTCCTGCGAGACACCGCGCTGGAGAGCACGGTGTCCTTCTCCGAGGAGATGCCTTCGTGGAGTCTGCAGACTTCGGAAAGGGCATCGAGGACCCGGGGGTGCAGGCGGTACGGATCGAAGAAGCGGCCCACGGTGCGCCGGACCCGGCTCCTCCTCGCCCCGAGGAGGTTCTCGTGGTCCGGCGGCTCGTGGTTGGTCATGCCGCTGACGATGTCGGTGGTGGACATGGCCTACTTCCCCGCGCTGGACTCAGTCGATCCGTTGGCCAGGGCCGGCGGTGAGGTCACCGGCAGCGAGGGTGTACCTTCAGGGCCGTTCGGTGATCCCGGGGCGACAGTCGAGGTGTTCGGGGAGACCGGTTGCTCGACGATGGCTCGGACGACGGGGGTGAGAGCTCCCACCAGGGCAGCCAGGGCGCCAATCACAGCAGCGACCCGAACGGGCTTGCTCTTCAGGTGGTAGATGGCGTAGCACGCGGCAGCGAGCACGATCATGAAGATCAGCACTACCGCGATGTTCTCCTCGAACATCGACTTCCCCTAAGGGGTGAAGGCGGTAGGGCTTCGGCTCCTGCCGAAGCCCTCCGCAACTGGAAACGGGTCGTTCGCTGTGCTCCGCCGATAACCTGGAGGGGCTTGGTGAGGGCCCCTCTACCGGCTTAACGGCAAATCCTACCGGTAACGATGTGGACCACTCAAACTTCCCTTGAACCACAGACATTTCACTGTCCATCACAAAGGGAGGGCCGCAACGACCAGCCCCTTGGAGCCCCAAGTGGAAGTAATGACTCCCTAGGTGACGACGTCTGAATTTCCACGCCGCAACGCGCTGTCGAGATGGGCCGTGAGCAGGGCGGATACGCAAGAAGCCCCGTCCTCCCGGACGGGGCCCTCACTGCTCGGTGTCCCTGGGGAACCACCCCCTGGATCATCCCGAGATTGCTGATCTTGACCCGTTTCCAAAGTCGAGCCAGCTCGTGCAGTAGATACTGCCCTTGCGATAGCCCACAGAATCCCTACAGTGATGGATTCTACCTCGCAGTCCCATCCATTTCCCTCCGTGGAGGGATTTCGGTGCCACTAAAGCCGCTTAATCGCAGGGGATTTGATGAATCTACCCTCTCCAGAGGGGTTCTTGGTAAGCGGCCTTTCCCGTCGATGTAGGGGTTCTCCGAGCCTCATCCCAGGAGTGTGACCACTTGGTCACAGTTCCGGCTGGTGACCAACGCTGTCGTGTGGGCTACCCGGGGGCGGCGCCGCGCTTGCGGCGTCCTTGGTGGCCCCGGGCTTCTCTGCGAGCCTTCGGTGCCGTCCGACGAGGGGCACACCCGCGCCCCCCGACCTTGCCCGCCTTTGCTCGGCAGGGCCCGGGCGGAAGAACACGGCGGGCATGCATGCTTCCTCCGGTTCGGTGTGGCGGTCCAGGAGGAAGCCCCGCTCACCAATGTCGAGGTGGCCGAGTTCGGTGTGCTTATCGAGATCGAGAGCGACACGGTCGCAGTGTCCTCCACCGACCGCTACCGCTTCCTGGAGCTGGAGAAGGTCATCGAGTTCATCCGGCGCTGCCTGGTGGAGTGCATCGCGACCCCAAGTTCGCCGACGAGCATGACAAGAAGCTGAACGCCATGAACGTGTACGACGACATGGAGCCCATGGAGTCCGCCTGACCTGCCGCCCTTCGGAAGTTCACGCGCTCGGTGAAGGCCATCGACGCCCTCACCGACAAGGGGCAGGCGGAGAGTCCCGCACTTCCCACCTGGTGCACACAGATCTGGTGGTCACCCCCACCGTGGGCAGATCAAGGCAGCTCGGGTACGTGCGCAGCGGGGTCATCGACGTGTTCCTCGCCTACGCCAGGAGCATGCAGAGCAACCAACGCCCCTACCCAGAGAAACCTGACGGCCGGCCCGACGGTCCAGACGAAGCACGTGCCGCACGTGCCTTTACGACCGGGGCGCGGGGCACGAACGTCCCGTTGTCAGTGGCGAGGCTTAGACGTCATCTCAATTGGTGGCATCGGTAGGCTGTGGGTCGTGGTGAGGATTGTTGAGCGGCTGGTGCCGGACGAATTGTGGGAGTTGTTCCAGCGGGTGGTGCCTGACGCCCCTTCGCGGCCTCAGGGCGGTGGCCGCCGCCGGCATGGCGACCGTGAAGTGCTGGCCGCGATCGTGTTCGTGGCCACGTCGGGCTGCACGTGGCAGCAGTTGCCCGCTGCGTCGTTCGGTCCGTCGGGGGCGACGGCTCACCGCCGTTTTGCCGAGTGGACGCAGGCCAGGGTGTGGGCCAAGCTCCACCGCCTGGTCCTCGACGAGCTCGGCTCCCGCGGCGAGTTGGACTGGTCCCGCTGCGCGATCGACTCGGTGAACATGCGGGCCCTGAAAAGGGGACCTGACAGGCCCGAATCCTGTTGATCGGGGCAAGTACGGATCGAAGATCCATTTGATCACCGAGCGGACGGGTCTGCCCCTGTCCGTCGGAATCTCCGGGGCGAACCTGCACGACAGCCAGGCACTGATTCCCCTGGTGAAGGGCATACCACCGATCCGCTCCCGCCGCGGGCGGCGGCGACGCAGGCCGGACAAGCTCCACGCAGACAAGGGCTACGACTATCCTCACCTGCGGCGATGGTTACGAGAGCGCGGCATCAAGCACCGCATCGCCCGCAAGGGGATCGAGACCTCGCAGCGACTCGGCCGCCACCGCTGGACCATCGAGCGCACCATGTCCTGGCTCGCCGGCTGCCGCCGCCTCCACCGCCGCTATGAGCGTAAGGCCGAGCACTTCCTCGCCTTCACGAGCATCGCCTGCACCCTCATCTGTTATCGGCGGCTTGTCTGCTGATGTGGGCCTGCAGCAGTTTCACGGCCAGGTCGTGGCCGTGGTGATTGGCCATGTCCATGGGGGTGCGGCCGTCTGGGTCTGCGAGCTCCGGATCAGCCCCGAAGGCAAGCAGCACGGCCGTGGTGTGCACAGTCAACGGCTGCCCGCTCTGCAGAGAGCCATCACCCTCGACATCGATCGCGTGCGTCAGCAGCGTCATGTTGCTGAAGACCTCATCGGGATCGGAACCAGCGGCCAGCAACCGGGCCAAGGCCTCAGCATCCTCCTGCTCGACCGCGTGATGCGCGGGTGTCCAGTGGTCGCTCACGACGACATTCAACCGTCCCCACGGCACGCCTGCCAGCAACTATCTACGCCATCAGCCACCAATTGAGATGACGTCTTAGACGTCGTTTCAGTTGGTGAGTCGGCGGTAGCTGATGAGGGCTGCGGCGATGCCGACGAAGGCGAGGAAGTGTTCGGCCTTGCGCTCGTAGCGGCGGTGCAGGCGTCGGCAGCCGGCGAGCCAGGACACCGTCCTTTCGACGACCCAGCGGTGCCGACCCAGCCGCTGTGAGGACTCGATGCCTTTGCGGGCGATGCGGTGGCGGATGCCGCGCTTGCGGAGCCGTCGGCGCAGGTGGTCGTAGTCGTAGCCCTTGTCGGCGTGGAGCTTGGCCGGTCGCCGGCGGCGTGGTCCGCGCCGGGAGCGGATCGGTGGGATTCCCCGGACCAGCGGTTTCAGGCCGAGGCTGTCGTGCATGTTGGCGCCGGAGATGCCCAGCGACAGAGGCAGACCGTTCCGGTCCGTGATCAGGTGGATCTTCGATCCGTTCTTGCCGCGGTCGGTCGGATTCGGTCCGGTCAGTGGCCCCCTTTTGCGGCCCTGAGACTGACGGAGTCGATGGCGCACCGCGACCAGTCCAGATCGCCTCTGGCGCCGAGCTCGTCCAGGAGAACACGGTGCAGCCGGGCCCAGACCCGGTCCTGGCTCCACTGGGCGAAGCGTCGGTAGACCGTCGGCCAGGCCGGCCCGAACACCGGGGGCAACTGCCGCCAGGTGCACCCCGAGGTGGCCACGAAGATGATCGCCGCCAGGCATTCACGGTCACCCGCCCGCCGTCGGCCGCCGCCCTGCGGACGTATGACCTCCGTCGGCGGAACCACCCGCCGGAACAGCGTCCATAACTCATCCGGCACCAACCGCTCAATCAGATCCGTCATGCACGGCTCAACGAACGATCACGCCAAAGGAAACGACGTCTAAGTCCGGCGCCGAACCGACGGTCCGTCATGTCCCGTTTCATCGCGTCGGGTAAGGAGAGGTCATCCGACGCGACCACCCCGTGGGGCCGGTTGTCCGCGACCCGCAGGCCCCGGGGCGCGTCGGCGTGGCCATCCGCCGACGGGCCCCGATGCGGCGGGGCTCACCCCTGCGGCGGGGTGCCGGGCAGCAAGTAGGTCAGCACCCCCATGCCGAGGGCGGCTATGCCGAGGAAGGCGGCGCCGCCGGTGCCCACGGCCGAGCGCACCGTGGCGCCGAGGGCGAAGACGACGATCCCGCTCACCATGGCGCTCACCGTGGCCATCAGCAGCACGACGGTGACGCCCATGATCTTGATGCTCAAGGAGTTCCCTTCCGGATCGGAAGGGGTGGCCGATGTCCGATGCCCTCGCGGCAGCCGAGCCCGACCACCCCTGACGACGTACGAACAGGTGTGATCAACACGAGCGCGGCCGACTCACACTCGAAGGGCGCTGGCTGCCTGCTGTCGTCGCTCCGTACGGACCTGTACGGCTGCCCTCTGACCCACAGGAAAAGCTCCTGGCGCAATCCCCTTGACGTCGGCGGGGAATCCACCATGGAGTATACGTCCCGGAACTGACACCCGGCGGTTTCCCCGAGGTCCCCGGTGGCGACAGGGATCCGCCGCCGGGCACGACCCAGGGGCCGCATGCCGCCCTACGGCATGCGGCCCCTGGTACCTGGTCCGTCGGCGCTATCGGCGCCGGACGGCGGCCGTGCCCCAGGCCGCCCCGGCGACGGTGAACAGCGTGAGCGCGGCGGCGAGGTTGCCCATCACGAGGAACACCAGGGCGATGCCGAAGGCGACAACGCCGGCGAGGGTGATGGTGTAGCCCAGCACGCGCAACGCGGTGCCGGTGATGGTCTCGGTGATCTCACGGCGGCGCTGGTGGCGGCGCCGGCGGGTGATCTGCCGGACGCGGCCGCGGGCGGCCTTCGTCTCGTCCTTCTTCTTCGCGAACTCGCCCTTGGCGGCGTCGAGGATCGCGTCCAGGTCGTCCTCGAAGGTCTCGACCTTGGGGCTGGGCGTGGCGGAGGCCATGGGGAGCTCCTGGTGTTCGGGGGTGCCTGCGCCAGATACGACGAGGGCCGGGACCCGACTGTGAAAGGCCAGGTCCCGGCCCCCATTCCCCCTACGCCATCTCGTTCGCGGGACAGTTAGCTGCTGTGGGTCTATCTCCTCCTGGTGGTCGTCGTGAGGCTGGCCGGGTGGCCGTTACGCCCTCTTGGGGCTGGAGACCTTCAGTATTCGGGGGGCCCGACGGACACCTGCTCCTGCGAGGTCGTCACCGTCGACGGCGGTCACGCTCGGGTCGTCCCAGATCGGCGCGGGCGTCCGTGCGTCCTCTATGCGACGGAGAAGGCCTGCGTATGCGCCTATCAGGATGGCGAAGAGTGCGCGAATGGGATCGAGCAGTTGCTGGGACACTATGTGTTCTCCTCTGCTGGTCACTGGACGTTGGTCATGGGCCTTGTGCCGTGGGATGGTTTGCCGACCACCCAGCGGGGCCTCATGCCAGGGGCATCGCTCGATGTCCCCTCTCGGGTCGACGGTTCGTCCGAGCGGCTCGGACCGGGACGGACCAGCCGTCGACCCTGGGGGGGATACCTGCTCTACCGCTGTTCGTGCAGAAGATCGCGCAGACGTTGCTTCACCTCCTCCTTGTCGAGGGCCTTCTGGGCCGCTGAGAGCTCCTTGCGGGCGAGCGCGTGGCTGATGCCCAGCAGCTCGCCGATCTCCGGGGAATTGAGCTTCGTGACGTGGCGCAGCACGTAGGCCATGTGCTGGCGCTCGGTCAGGACCTCGGCCATGACCTTGCGGACGAGGAGGTAGCGCTCGCTTGCGACCACCGCATCGTCGTCGTGCACGGTCTCGGCGGGGGCGCCGTGCCGGACGAGCGCTTCGGCCTCAGCCTTGGAGCGGCGCAGTTGGTCGATGGCGCAGTTGATGCAGGTGCGCGCGATATAGCCGTCGATGTCCTTGATGGTGCGCGGGTCGTTCTTCTCGATGAACGCCGTTATTCGCACGGAGGCCTGTCCGTAGAGGTCCTCGACGAAGTGTTCCGGCGCCTTCTTCCTGATGACGCCGTACCAGTGGGCACGGCGATCGTGGAGGCGCCGCAGCACCTCGGCCTTGGCCTCGTCCCTGGTCTGCTCGCGCTTGCGGGTGATCGCTTGGCGCAGGCTGGGAATCTTGCTCCGCCTCGCCGGGAACGAGCCCGAACTCTCAACCGACTGGGTCACCGTCTGTTTCTCCTTGTCTCCCTGCGACTGCCGGCGTCACGCCTTTGTGCCCGGGCTGGTGCCCCGCCGACGCCTACGTCGACGTAGCAGCGACGCGAAGTGTGAATCCGCAGGTCACCTGCTGGCGGCACGTCAGGAAGGCGCAGTGCAGCCGGGGCGCTCCTCGTTTCGCCGGCCGCAGGAGTCCGCTCCGCCCGGCGGGCGAGCGGCGATCTCGCAGCTCGGTGGGGGCGGTCAGGTGGGCGCGGGCAGCGGCCCGGGTCACCGCGTCCCCGATGCCCTCGCCGGTGATCCGGCCGGTGGGGTCGCCGATCGGCTGGCCGTTGCGGCGCATCGGGTGGACGATGCGGCCGTGCCGGTCGATGCGCAGGAACAGCGGGGCGGCCGCCTGGCGGCCGTGGTCGAGCAGGCACTGGCGCCAGGCCCGGAGCGCGCGGACGGGGCAGGTGGCCGGGTTGGAGCCGTACGGCACCCCCAGCGGACCGGTGTGGTTGACCTTCGGGCGCCAGACCTCGACGGCCAGGCCCTCCTCGACCTCCTCGAGGTCGGCCCAGTCCAGCAGCCGCAGTTCGGAGCGGTGCGCGGCCAGGGCGAAGCCGAGCAGCAGGGCGGCCACATCCCGGCGGCCGATCGCCGCGGTGGTGTCGGTGGCGGCGACCATCTTGCGGGGCACGGGCGGGGTGGCGGCGGCCGCCCGGCGGGGCCGGCGGCGGGGGTCCTTGCTCTTCTTGCGCTCGGTCTCGTGGCCTTTGAGCACGCGGCGGGCGCCGGTGGTGGAGGGCTTGGGCAGTTCGGCGGCGGCGTGCGCGACGGCGATGGAGGCCAGCGCCCGGTCCATGGTGGCCGGGCTCTTGTCCTGGCCCTTCAGGTGGGTCATGTACTCGGTGAGGGTGTCGCCAGTCGCAGGCAGGGCCTGGCGGCCGGTGCTCGCGCACCAGGCGGTGAACCGGGCCCAGTCGCCAGCGTATCCGCGGCGGGTCTCGGCGGGGATGCCCTCCTCGACCGCGGCGCGGGCCTCCGCCGACAGCCCACCCGTCCGGCTCGCCGGGACGACGGCGGAGACGGCGGTCTCCACGGTGGTGGGCACGGTCTCCACCGGCGGCGGCTCCCGCGCGCGGCGAACGGATCGGGCGGCCGCCGGCCATGGCAGAGGAAGAAGCCTGCTCCCCCCCCCCCTCCCCCGCGCCCCGCGCCCCGCGCCCGCCTGACGCTGCGCCACCTCCCGCGGGGTCCCGCCCTTGTACGAGTAGAAGGTGATGACCGCCCCGGGCCGTCAGCCCTGCTGATCATCGTCGATCAGTCCTGCTCGCACGGGGGCGCATCCGAGCCCCCACGCGCCGTCCGTCGGCCGCCGCGCTCCCGCTCCGCGATGGAATCTCCAACATTGCCGTGACCTGCGCAAACAACATTGCCGCCCGGAATTATCGGCAATCTTGTGGGATGAATTGATGCTCCCGCCATAGAGCAGCGCGATAAAACTTTCAGTGCGAGAGTAGGTATATACCTCAATGCAAGATCAAATTGCGCTGCCCGACGAGACGCAGCAGCCCGGCAGCGCCCCGGCGACCAAGCGCGTCAAGCGCAGGAACGTCGAGCAACTGGCCGCCGATCGCGCCCTGTACGAACGCCTGCGAGAGCAGAAGTTCGTGGGCAACGAGATGGAACTGCTGCGTCAGGACCTGTGGGTCTACGGCTGGAAGGTCCTGCGCGCGTGGATGAGCGACGGCACGCTCGTGGAGAAGTGCGGCGAGCGGAACATCCCCATCCCCGCGCGCTGGGACGAGATCGAGACCCTGAAACGGCATCGCGACTCCCGTGACGAGGTCGCCCACGACGCCGTCCAGAACGCCGTGAAGACCTTCACCGAGGACATCCTCCCGGCCGGCCACTGGGACCCCGACAAGGGCGCCTGCATGCGCACCTACTTCACCGTGGCCTGCATGTTCGCCTTCCGTGACACGTTCAAGAAGTGGGCCAGCAGGCACCGCCGCCACCTCGCCATGACCGCGAACGCGGTCCTCGACGGCGACCGCCTCGGGCGGGACCTCCCGCCAGACGAGTCCGTGATCTACCGGTGGACCGTCCAGCGGATCCTCCAGGACGCCAAATGGGAGGCCCGCGCGATCTGCAGCCTCATCTACCAGCAGAAGTTGACCCAGAAGGAGATCGCCGACGAGCTGGGCATGACGTCCCGGGCCGTCGAGGGACACATGCGCCGGCTGCGTACGCACGCCAAGACTCTGGTCGCCCGCGGAGAGATCGATGCCCTATACGGCCGCATCGCCACGGCGAAGGCGAGCGGTCGATGAACAACAACAGGACCAGCCAAGACTCCGACCCGCATTCCCCGGTGCAGAGGCCGTTCTCGGCACGAGGGAACGGCGCGGGTCGACGCGTCACAGGAGGGGTGGTCGGCGCGGGAACCATGGTTACAGCCCTCAAGATGGCGGACGCCCCCTGGTGGGTGGTGGCCATCGCGTTGGCCCTCGGTATCGCGGTGTCCGCCCTGCTCATGTTGGCCCAGTCCCTCATGCCCGACGAGTCCGAGCACAAGCGCGACGTGCTGCTGGCATGGATGCGCCACCGCGAGCGTCAGGCCCGCGGCCGCGTACCGAATCAACGCCGGCGCACGGCTCGGTCACGCCAGTGACTGCCGGCGCGGCGGAACTCGTCCGTCCTCCCCGCACGCCTTCCCCATGTCTGAGGCGGGCGTGCGGGGAGGACGAGGCCATCCGCCGGGCCGGCAGGCGGCACTGTTACCGGTATACGCGAGGACCCCAGTGCGGCGCTCTGGGGTCCGGAGACGTGAGCGATGGCGACCATGCGCATGCGCAGCGTGCAACAACCGATCCGCAACCGCGTCAAACGCTGACCACCGGCCCGGGCAGACCTGCGACGCGTGCGCCGATTGCTGGTCCGGCTGACACTGTGTCGGCGAGAGCGGCGGCTACCGGCAACTCCACGACACCAGGCTCCGACCGTAGTGAGGCCCGCGCATTGGGACGCAGAGCCGTCGAGGGCGACTCGTGCCGCATCAGACAACGTTCGCCTCGTTGTGACGCGCCGTCCGGGTACAGGACCGGACGACGCGCGTCGGCAATGCTGTCCTGGTGGCTGAACGGGTGCGGGTGCGGGAGATCGACGACGATGAGGGCCGGAGGCTGCTGCGGATCATCCGCCGGGGTACCGGGTCGGTGGTGACCTGGCGGCGCGCCCAGATGGTGCTGCTGTCCGCGCAGGGTATGCCTGTCGACAAGATCGCGACGGTGACGTTCGCCAGCCCGGACGGGGTCCGCGACGAACTCCTCATGGCTGAACCGGATCGAAGCCCAGTTCACCGCCCTGCGCTACTTCACGCTCGACGGCACCAACCACGCCAGCCACAAGGTGCAGGGCAGCATGATCCGCCGCTACATCATCTGGCGGAACAAACACGCCCAGGACGAGCGCCTACGCGCGGTCGTGAACAGGGCGAACGTCGCCTGAGGCGGCCGCACCCCGGCGGAACAAGGCGGTCCATAGGAACGTCACACCGAACAGTGCTGACTCAGGGGGCTCCTCCCGCATCCGGCGCAGTTCCACCTCCACCAGGTCGGAGAAGATCCAGCGCAGCGATTCGGGGGTGTAGGCGAGGCCGCCCTGCAACTCGCGTTTACGGTAAAGGTCCGTATCCGTGAGTTCCGACCCCATTCCCCCCTCGCCGGCGGCGAAGCTGGTGAGGGCGAGGTGGCCGCCAGGAGCGAGGACCCGGTCGAGGAGGGCCAGGTAGCTGATCCGGCGGTGCGGCGGCAGGTGGTGGAAGCACCCTGAGTCGACGACCAGGTCGTACGGGCCGCTCAACTCGGCAGCGGGAAGCGCGAAAGCGTCGCCGCACAGGAAGCGGACGTCGACTCCAGCCTCCTGAGCCCGGTCCTCGCCCCAGGCGACTGCCATCGGGGAGAGGTCGACGGCGTCCACCTGGAAGCCGCGCGCAGCGAGGTAGAGCGCGTTGCGGCCTGGGCCGCATCCCAGGTCCAGGGCCCGGCCGGGAGCGATCAGGCCCTGGTCAAGGTAGGCGGCCAGGTTCTCGTCCGGCTTCGACACGAAGAACGGGACCGGCCTTGACCGGTCGGCATAGAAGCGGTCCCAGAAGTCCTTACCGTCGCCCGTTGCCAAGCGGCCGGCCTCGGATTCAGATGCGAAGAGCCCGTCCAAGAGCGCGAGAACGTCCTCGACGGTGCGTACGGTCCGGTCCATCCGGCCCCCCTTTCGACCGATGTCGATCATAGGGGCGAGGAAGACAAAAGACCAGGTCAGACGGTGTATAGCGATGGCTGGAACGGGCTGCTGCAGGGCTCCGGAAGCCACCGGCGAACAACCCACTCCAGACCCCGACTCCGCGTCCGCCCAGCCTGTCGTCTGAGGCCAGAATGGGGCCATCCTCGGCTACTGCTGGGAAACCATTTCGACGAGGGGCCTCCGAAATTAGGGCTCAGCAGGAACTCAACCTGCTCACGCCGGCGCGCCGATGACAGGCCAAGGCCAGTGCTCAGGTGCATCAGCCTTCGCCATCTCGTCACCACGGCCTTCAGCGAACTCTGGAACGTCACAACGATGAGCCGGTCCCAGGAACGCGGCTCGGTATAACCGCACGGAGCCAACCGGCGAGTGCGCAGAAGTCGGCGTCTACGAGGCCCTTGGCCGGGTCGACGCGATGAAGAAGCGACGGCCCAGGATGTTGGGCAGCGACCCAGAAGCGGTCCATGCCGCTGATCTCGTCGTCGACCCAGATGAACGGTCGGCCATTGGCCCACTCGACGAGGCGGCGGGTCTTCCAGTGCAGGCCGCGCGGACTGCCCTCGGCGCAGGCGTCCGGCCACTCCACGACGGGCAGCTTCGGCAGTCCGATGCGTGGGGCGACGACCTCGTTTGCCTCCTCCATCCAGGTCGAGGCCCACACGAGATGACAGCCCAGGGCCATAAGGCGCGGCCCAAGACCGGCATCAAGCCGCCCAAGCAGCGGGTTCCCCTCATCGAGAGACACCTCCGAGCCGGAAGCAGGACCCTGCAGGCGACTGGATGACGACCCGAACGGAATGAGCGGGCCGTCCACGTCGAGGAAGAGGATGGGGCGCTCCGCTGCGCTTGTCACGCCCGCACAATAACCCGGTATGGCGGAGCACTGACCCCCTCTGCCGTCGGCTTCGCACTGCTCCGCAAGCGGGTCCTCCTCGCCCAACGACCGATGTCAGTGACTCCAGGCAATCTGCCTTCGTCCAAGACAGCCATACCAGGAGCCATGCATGGGAACGTGGGGGACCGGCCCGTTCGACAGCGATGTCGCCGCAGACTTCGTCGACGAACTTGAGGGGCTCACCCACCTGCAGCTCATCAACGTGCTTGAGCGGGCATTCCAGCGAGTCGCCAGCTCGGGAGCACGCGTCGATGGCGGAGACGGCGCCGAAGCCATCGCCGCTGGTGCGGTCGTCGCCAGCACTCTCCAGGACAGTCCCATCGTGATCGACTCCGATGAGGGTCCGAGGGAACCGCTGCTCAAACTGCCGGCATCGTTCCGTGCGTCGGCCGGACTGGCACTGAACCGGGTACTCCAGGACGGGGCAGAAGTGGCGATGCGCTGGGTCGACAGTGCCGACGCCGACCGGTGGCGCCAGGGTGTGCAACAGATCCTCCAGGCACTCAAAGCACCCACTGATCACTAGTCGGGACGGGGTCACGGAAAGGGGAGCCAGAACCACGACTCGTGAAGGAAACCACCCCGCCGAATCGTGAGCCGCATCCCCGGAGCTCCAAGTGCCTGTAGGGGCCGTTGTGCTGTAGTTTGTCGCCTGGCCGCGCGCCAGGGGGGTGCCCGGCTTGTTCATTGGGGGGATCCGATGACTCGTATGCGTACCGTTCTGCCTGTCCTGGTGGCCGCCGGGTGCGCCGCCGTGGTGCTGCCGTCCCAGGCGCAGGCGGCGAGCGCTATCCAGATCTACAAGATCTACTACAACAGCCCCGGCGCCGACCGCGGCGGCAACACCAGCCTCAACGCCGAGTACGTCGAGGTGAAGAACACCGGCCGTTCCGCGATCGAGCTGCGGGGCTACAAGGTCAAGGACGCGTCCAATCACTGGTACACCTTCCCGGCGTACAAGATCGGCGCGGGAAAGACCGTGAAGGTCCACACCGGCAAGGGCACCACGAGCGCCGGCAACCTGTACCAGGGACGCTCCTGGTACGTGTGGAACAACGACAAGGACACCGCCACCCTGTACAAGTCGGGCGGGGCCTTCGCCGACTCGTGCTCATACAACAACAGCCGCGTCGACTACAAGATGTGCTGACCGGCCGCCAGTGATGGAAGCACCCTCGCTGCCTGCCTCTTTCGGGCATCGAGGGCTTGCACACCTGTACGGCCCGCTCAGTGGGCCGTGACCAGAAGCCGCTGCCTTTCCTCCAGCTCCCGCAGCAGGCCGACGGCTCCGCTCTGTGGATGTCTGGCTTTGTCACTGAGGGTGGGAGTTGTTCCGACGTGACTGTGGGAGTCTGCTGTGTCGGCTTGTTTCGACGTCTGCAGGGGTCTTGCTGTGGGAGCGTGGAATCATCCAGACCGGCACCGAGTCCTACCGACTCGCCCACACCCGCGCACAACCCGAACGGGCCAGCTGACCTGGGCTGGGCAAGCCCAGACCGTTGGTAGTTCTAGGCCAGAGAGCCGGTTGACAACAGTCCGGCCGCCTGCAGATAGGCGGCCGTGTCCGTGTGGGTGTCGAAGAACAGATCCGCAGGACGCAGGCCGTGCCGGTCATGCGTCGAGGTGAACCCGGCGACCCGGCACCCCGCTGCCTTCCCTGCAGCCACCCCGGCCGGCGCGTCCTCCACGACCAGACACGCCGACGGATCCAGGCCGAGAGCGGCGGCCGCCTTCAGATAGCACTCGGGCGCAGGCTTGGCCTGCACCACATCGCCCCCATAGACCTGAACCCGCGGCAGGGGAAGGCCAGCCGCCGCGAACCTGGCATGCACGGATCCCCGGTCGCCCGAGGTCACGATGGCCCAAGCATCCACGGGCAGTCCCAACAACAACTCGACGGCGCCGTCGACTGCCGGAAAGGCATCCTGTTGCTGATCCAGGAGCTGGTCGAGTACCAAGCGCTCCTGGGACGGATCCAGTTCCGGCGCTGCCAGCCTCACCGTGTCTTCCGGACGCCGACCAAAGGTCAACGGCCAAACCGCATCGGCGTCCAGGCCCCGCAGCCGCGCCCAGGCCTCCCACACACGCCGATGCGCCTCAGTCGAGTCGAGCAGGACCCCGTCCACGTCAAACAGCACCGCACCGAGCGTCATCATTCCTCCCCCTCGAACACCTCGGCTGAGGATCGTCCAAGGCCGGACGACCCGCGCAGTGACATCCAATCTCATCGACATCGATCACGACGACTGGCCCGGATGACTCCCCAACTCGTATCGGAACGACATCCACGGCCAGTGACACAACCATGCCCCTCCGGGGACCACCTCCGGGTCGCCGCCGCCTACCCCCGCGGCTCCCTCCACGAGCGCTTTGCCGCCAGTCCCGCAGGGAGGAGGCAGCAGGCTCGGTGACGGGCTCTCCCACCACGGTCCGCGTAACAGTCCGATGCGACTGCTACCGTTCCGACCTGCGGAGATTATGAGGATGAGCCCTCAAATGAGGGAGGCCTGCGTCGTCCAACCGGTGCAGGACCGCCTCGTGCAGACGGCCCCAGACCCCGGCTCTGGACCAGATCAGGAACCGTCGGTGGGCGGTGGACTTCGAGACGCCGAAGCAGGGTGGCAGGAACCGCCAGGCACAGCCGCTGACCTGCACGTAGATGGTGGCCGCGAACAGCGTCTCATCAGGCGTGTTCGCTGTTCCGCCGTCCTGCGGCCGTGTTCGTTGCTCCGGGATCAGCGGCTTCGCGATCTCCCATAAGCCGTCCGGCACGATCCAACTCCACGTTCCCCGCCCCATACCGGGTCAACGTCCACCTCACCACGTAGGACACGGTCTAAGAATCGCCTCACGATACGCAGTCGATAGCCGGATCGGGAGACTCGATCCGCGAAACGGAGGACGGTTTCACTTCCCCTCATGATCGCCAACCCTGGCACGGGTGGGCAGAAAGGTCGGACGTCGTGGCAACGCTGAACGTATCCGGCAGACGGCTTTTGGACACCCTGGACCGCCTAGCCACGTTCGGGGGGCGCCCTGATGGCGGCGTGGACCGCGTGGCAGGTTCCGCCGCGGATCTGGAGGCCCGCCGTTGGATGGCGGAGCACCTTGGCTCACGTGGCCTCGAATCGTGGAGCGATGAGGTCGGCAACCTCTTCGGTCACGTTCCCGGGGCGCACGGTCGGCGGCTCCTCGTCGGATCGCACACCGACACGGTCCCCGCTGGCGGCAGGCTCGACGGCGCGTACGGCGTGATGGCCGCGATGGAGGTGCTGACGACCTTGCACGAGCACGGGCACCCTGCCGCTCGGTTCCTGGAGATCGTGAGCTTCTGGGACGAGGAGGGCGCCCAGCCCATGTCCTCGGGCGGCATGGTCGGCTCCACGGCCCTGTGCGGAAGCCCTTACCTCGCCGCGATTGACTCCTACCTCGAGCTGCACATCGAGCAGGGCCCCCGGATGGAGCAGGCTGGCTACGAGCTGAGCGTGGTCAACGGCATCGTCGGCGTGGACCGGCACCTCATACGTGTGGTGGGCGAGCCCAACCATGCCGGGACCACTCCGTTCCCGCTGCGCAGGGATGCTGGCCGGGCACTCGTGCGGACCGCGGCCGTGTTCCAGGACCTGCTGCGCTCCGTCCGCGACACGGTAGTGGGAAACATTGGAGCCCTCTCGCTCGAGCCCGGTGCTCCCAACGTCGTGCCGGGCGCCGCACAGATGGTGCTGGAGATCCGCGCACCACACGAGTGGTCGCTGAGCAGGTGTGCCGATCTGGTCATCGACTGCGCAACGGGCTTCGCCCGGGAGGAAGGGTGCACGGTGGAGCACCGGATGCTGTCACACAAGCCGGTGGTCGATTTCGACGAAGGCATGCGGGCCCTGCTGGAGAAGGTGACCGTGGACGCAGGCCGTCCCGCTGGCTCCCTGTACAGCTACGCGGGCCACGATGCGGGGGTGATGAGTGCACATGTTCCGACCGCCATGCTCTTCGTCCCGAGCAGCCGTGGCGTCAGCCACTCTCCTCGCGAGTCCACCCCCGAGCCTCTGCTGGTGCAGGGTGCCCAGGTCCTTCTCGAGGCTGTCGTCGCGCACGTCGAGAGTCGGTTCGAGGGTGATGCCGCGGGCTCGATGGCGTAAGACACCCGTCGGGTGGCGTCCGGCCACGCGTTGAGGTCGTGCCCCGGTTCTCGGGGAGGAACCTGAACGCATGCGCGGCGGTGCGGTATTCAGCGCTGCCAGCTGTGCGGCGCCATGAAGCGCTGCGCGCGCTCGGGGCGGCGCCAGGCGGCCGGCCGCCGCAGCGATGCCGCCTGCACCGGGGCGGCCGTCCGGGCGAGCAGCACCACCGCGAGCGCGGCCACCTCCTCGGGCAGGACACGGCCCTTCACGATCCGGAGCACGTTCGTGGACCCCTCAGAAGCCATGCGGGCAGCCCTGCGTTCCTCATGTTCCGAGGCGGAGGATCTGACGTGCCCCCGCCGAGCACCCGCCGTGCTGCGGTCGGCACGGAGGTCGCCGTGATGATCAGCCCGTCGCGTACCAGCCAGCCACCCTCCAACGCCGGGTGGCGGGCTCCGCCGGGCGTCGGCGCGGGCACACGCAGCGTCGCGGTGAAGGAGCCGCCCCCGATGTCGATCCGGGCCTCTATGTCGCCGAAGTCGAGGACGCGGCGGGTCAGCGGATACCAGGCCTTGTACACGCTCTCTTTCAGACTGAACAGAACCCGGTCCCAGGCCACGTCAGGGCGGCTAGCGCGTGCCTCGGGCAGCCAGGACCGCTCCGCGGAGACGGTGACGAGCGCGAGCAGCCCGTCCGGGAGCGGTGCGTTGGGTTCCGCGTCCACACCGACGGCCTGCATGTCGTGCGCGCGTGCCACTGCCGCGGCACGGTAGCCCGTGCAGTGGGTCATGCTGCCCACAACGCCGGCGGGCCAGATGGGCGCTCCTTGGGGGCCCGGAAGCAGCGGGGCGGGCGGCATACCGATGTCCGCCAGCGCGCTCCTGGCGCACATCCGTACGGTCGCGAACTCCTTCCGTCGCGCCTCGACGGCACTGCTGACAAGTCGCTCCTCTTCAGGGAAGAGCTGCGTCACGCGGGCGTCTTCGAATGCCTCGCGCACGGATACGGAGGGCGGTAGCAGTTGTCCGATCACAGGTGCGTACCCGAGTTCATACCGCGCCTCCCCGAGACCCCTCCGTGTCCCGCTTCGAAGCTGTACAGGTCCCGCCCTAAGGCGGCGACCACTTCGTTGTGGCCGGGCTGGAGGTAGAAGTGGCCGCCCGGGAAAACGCGCGTAGCGAACACGGACGCCGTGTGGCCGCCCCAGAGGGTGAGGTCGTGGCGGGACACGTGCGGGTCGGCGTCCCCTCCGTAGGCGGTGATCGGGCATCGCAGTAGTGTGCCGGGATCGCACCGGTACGTCTCAACCGCTCGGTAATCCGACCGGACGGGTGGAATCACGACCGCGAGCATCTCCTCGTCCGCAAAGAGCGCAGGGTCCGTTCCGGACAGTTCGGCCATCGCCGCGACGATGCCGGCGTCGTCCCTGCGGTGCACTCCCTGGTCCCGCCGGACCGACGGTGCCGTCCGCCCCGAGGCGATCAGTCCCATGGGATCCGCGCGACCCGGATCGCGCTCCAGGCGGAGGGCAGTCTCGAAGGCCACGACCGAGCCCATGCTGTGGCCGAACAAGGCCAACGGCCGCTCACGCCATGGCAGCAAGGCACCGGCAACGTGGTCCGCGAGCTCCCTGATGTCGTCAACAACCGGCTCGTCCATGCGGTCCTGGCGGCCCGGGTACTGGACGATCAGCACCTCCGCGACGCGGGATAGCTCGGCGGAAAGCCGAAAGAACGAGGCGGCAGAACCGCCAGCGTGCGGAAAGCACACCACGGCCGGGCCGTCGCCGGAGGGGTCGTGGTACCGGCGGATCCAGCCGCTGTGCTCGTGCCTGCCTGCGGGGCGGGTCATATCAGGCTCACCTCGTTCGTCGTTTCCGGATGCAGGGACGGCGCCGCAGCACCGGTCCCACCGAGCGGACCGGAAACGGGGAGGACTCCCGGCAGGGCGAGGACCTCGCGCGTGAGATCGCCAACCGAGGCGCATCCCGTGAGAGCCAGGGTGAGGTCCACTTCGGCGAGCAAGCAGCGCAGGACGTGGGCCACGCCGTCGCGTCCGCCGAGCCCCAGTCCGTAAAGGAAGGGGCGCCCGTAAAGCACTACGTCCGCGCCGAGAGCGAGAGCCTTAACGAGGTCGCTGCCGGTGCGCACGCCGGAGTCGAAGAGCACGGGGACGGACCTCCCCACGGCGGCGCGAACGGCTGGCAGTGCGTCCAAGGCCGCCACAGCGCCGTCCAGTTGGCGTCCGCCGTGGTTCGAGACGACCACCCCGTCCGCACCCAGGTCGAGCGCGCGGCGGGCGTCGTCGGGGTGCAAAATGCCCTTGAGGAGTATGGGCAGCGAGGTCAGCTCGCGCAGCCACGGCAGGTGGTCCCAGTTCAGGACCGGGTTGGCGAAGACCTGCGCCCAGTGCGCAGCCACGGACCGGCTGTCGGCGCCGACAGGCAGACCGGCCCGGAAGGCCGGGTCGCTGGTGAAGTTGGCGATGCCGGCTCCGTTGAGGAAGGGCAGATAGCCGTGGTCGAGATCCGCGGGGCGGTATCCAAATGTAGGCGCGTCGATGGTAAGGACGAGCGCGGTGTAGCCGCTCGCCTCCGCGCGCCGCACGAGTGACTCGGCCACGGCCCGGTCCGCCGGCCAGTACAGCTGGAACCAGCGCGGCATGGGAGCGCCGTCTGCCGGTGCGTCGCTGCCCGGTTCGGCGGCAGCCGCGACGTCCTCCATGCTGTACGACGAGCCGGTCGACAGGACGAACGGGACGCCGACGTCCCGCGCTCCCTGAGCCGAGGCCAGCTCGCCATCTGCGTGGACTACGGTCTGCGCGGCCACCGGAGCCAGCAACACGGGCACCGGAAGGCGCTGCCCGAGCAACGGCACCGACAGGTCGCGACGGGCAGTACCCCGCAGCATGCGGGGCAGCAGCAGCCAGCGTTTGAAGGCTTCCCGGTTGGCCCGGCCGGTCGCGCCGGTGCCGGCATCGCCAGCCGCGTATCCGTAGGCGGCCGGTGTCAGAACGGCACGGGCCGCCTCGCCCAGGGCCGTCAGGTCCGTCGGCAGTGGCGGGGTCTGCCCGCGGGCCCCCGCCAGGTAGATCTCACGCACCAGGTTGCTGCGGGGTGTCTCCGTCATATCTCCCCCATGAGTCTGCCGTTCGGACGGCAGACCGCGTCCGCCGGGGGGCGTGAGTCGGCGGTCAGGGCCCGGTCCTCTCGGATCCGTCGCGCGAGCCGACGGGCGGGGCCGGGCTGTTCGGAGGTCAGGGAGAAGTGGCCGCCAGGCAGTCCCTCGACGTCCAGTCCACCCGTCGTGTGACGCGCCCAGCCCTCCATCTGGCCAGGAGTGTTCTTCGGGTCCTCTGCGGCGAGCAGCACCGTGATGGGGGCCTCCAGGGCTGCGCCGGGTGGGCACCGGTAACGGCGCAGGGCGCGGTGGTCGGCGCGCAGCAGCCGAAGCATCTCGCGGACCGTCTCCGGGTCCTGGAGGAGCGCATCGGGGACGCCGCCCAGACGCCGCAGTTCCCCGACGATCTCGCGGTCCCCGCAGTTGTCCAGGTCGCGTTCCTCCCAGTCCTGGGAGGGCGGCCGGGCAGCTGACGCGAAGAGCCGCGCGACCGCGCCGGGGCGACCCATCCGGCGGGCCGTCTCGAAAGCGGTCAGCGCGCCCATGCTGTGCCCCAGAAGGAACAGGGGCTGATCGCTGTGTGCGGCGAGCGCCCGGACGGCCTCCTCAGCGAGCGCGGCGATGTCCTCGGCGAACGGATCGGCGCGCCGGTCCTGCCGGCCCGGATACTGGAACGCAACCAGCTCAATGTCTTCGGGCAACGCAGCGGACAACGCGGCGAACGCGGATGCGGCGCCGCCGGCGTGAGGGAAGCACACCAAGCGTGCGAGGCTGTGCGGTCGCGGATGGAAGACGCGCGCTGCGCTGCGAGTCGGGTTCATGAAGTTTCACCTTCGGTCGGAGTGCGCAGTGCGGCCAGCAGGTCCTCGAGACGGGCCCGGGCTATGTCGCGCATGCCGGCGTCGAGGTGGTGGGCGGCGACCGCGGACTCGAGGCGGGTGAGGCCCTCGAGGATGGCTTCGATGCCCTGTATTCGTTCCGCGTCCGTCGGTTCTGGTTCGCCGAGCTGGCCGCGCAGATGGTGGACGAGTTCGACTGGCGTCGGATAGTCGTAGATGAAGGTGGCGGGGAGCCGGATGCCGGTGGCCTTGGCCAGGCGGTTGCGCAGTTCCACCGCGGTGAGCGAGTCGAAGCCGATCCGGTCGAAGACTCCGTGCGGATCGACCATGGCGGACGAGGCATGCCCGAGGACCACTGCGATCTCGTGGCACACGGTCTCGACGAGATCGTCGCCGCTTCCGCTGTCGCCGTTCCTCGGGCCGTCCGGCGAGGGGGAGGCGGGCGTGCCGAGCACGGCGGCCGGACCAGAGGAGTTTCGGGGGGTTTCCGTCAGAAGGCTCTTGAGCAGCGAGGACGCCGGAGCGGCGGTGGACAGGGCGTCGAGGCTCCACTGCGCGGCGACGGCCACGGGCGCGTTACGGTACATCGCGGCGTCCAGGAGTTCCAGGCCGCGCTTCGCGGAGAGCGGGGCCACTCCGGTGCGTGCCATACGAGCCATGTCCGCCTCGTTCAGGGCCCTTCCCATGCCCAACGTGCCCTCCCACAGGCCCCAGACGAGGGATACCCCGGGCCGCCCGGTCGCGCGCCGGTGTTCGACGAGCGCGTCGAGGAAGGCGTTGCCGGCTGCGTACGCGGTCTGCCCGGCGGAACCGATGGTCCCGGCCAGGGAGGAGAAGACGACGAACGCCGACAGCCCGAGGGGCTCAGTGAGTTCATGGAGGTGAAGTGTCGCGTCGACCTTCGGCCGCAGGGTGCGGTCGAGCTTTTCGGGGGTCATGGCCTCGAAGACGCCGTCATCGAGCACACCCGCCGCGTGCACGACTCCGCCGAGGCGCACACCGTCACCCGTCAATCCGTCCAGTACGGCGGCCAGCGCTTCCCGGTCAGCCGCGTCACACGCCACGGTGCGAACATCGGCGCCGAGATCACGCAGGTCGGCCACGGCTTGAGCGGCCTCGGTCGTCGGGCCCGGAAGCTGGCGCCCCATCAGGACCAGTTGGCGCACTCCGTGCTCAGTGACCAGGTGCCGAGCGACGAGCGGGCCCAAGCCGCCGAAACCTCCGGTGATCAGCACGGCGCGCGAGGTGTCCCAGGGCCCGTCGCCGCCCGTGAACTCAAGGACAACCTTGCCAATGTGGCGGGCTTCGCTCAAGTGACGGAACGCCTCGGGCGCACGCCGGACGTCCCAGGCCGACACCGGCGGAGGCATGATGGCGCCCCGCTCGAAGAGGGCGAGCAGCGTGCCGAGCATCTGCCGGATCCGGTCGGGGCCCGGGTCCCGTACGTCGAATGCCCGGTACACGACGCCGGGGTGCGTCCGGGCCACCACGGCGGCGTCGCGCCGATCGGTCTTGCCCATCTCCAGGAAGCGGCCGCCGCGCTGCAGCAACCGCAGGGAAGCGTCGGCGTACTCGCCCGCGAGGGAGTTGAGTACCACGTCGACGCCCCGGCCTCCGGTGCTCTCGCGGAAGCGGTGCTCGAACTCCAGCGTGCGCGAGGACGCGATGCGGTCCTCCGCTAGTCCCATGGCACGCAGCACGTTCCATTTGCCGGGTCCCGCGGTGGCGTACGCCTCGGCGCCTAGGTGGCGAGCGAGCTGCAGTGCTGCGGTGCCGACGCCGCCCGTGCCCGCGTGCACGAGGACCGACTCCCCTTGTCGCAGGCCTGCCAGGTCGACGAGCCCGTAGTAGGCGGTCAGGTAGGCGACGGGGACCGCAGCGGCTTGGGGAAAGGTCCAACCCTGCGGGATGCGGCAGATCAGCCGATGATCGGTCACCGAGACCGGACCGACACCCGAGAAGAGGCCCATCACCCGGTCGCCCGGCTTGAAGTCCGTCACGCCGGGGCCGACACCGAGGACGACACCAGAGCCCTCGCCGCCCTGGCCGGGATCTGCGGCGGACGGGTCGACCGACGGGGGGATCACACCGAGGGACAGCAGTACGTCTCGGAAGTTCAGCCCGGCGGCGTGCATCTGTACTCTGACCTGCCCGTGGGTCAGCGGGGCGGCGGCCTCGGGCCAGGGAGCCAGGGCCAGATCCGTCAGCGAACCCCGGGCGACGTAGTCGAGTCGCCAGTGCGTCTGGTCCGTGGGCGGGCGCAGGACGGTGTCCGGTTCCTGTGCGGTGAGCACGGGCCGGTACGCCGTTCCACCGCGCAGGGCGAGTTGGGGCTCGGCGAGGGCCAGTGCGGCCGAGAGGACACGGCGGGACTCGGGAGCGTCGTCGGAATCGATCAGGACGAAGGTTCCCGGATGCTCGGTTTGTGCGGCGCGCAGCAGTCCCCACACGGCACTGCCGACGAGGGCGGCGGGAGCGGCCGCCGGCTGTTCGCCGCCCACCGTCATGGCGCCTCCGGTGAGGACCACGAGCTGGGTACCGGCGGGCCGCCCCCCGGTGGTGACCAGTTGCGCGGTGCTCAGGACGTGACCGAGGACATCGCGGACGGATTCGGCGTCCGACCGGCCGTCCCTGGCCGAAGACGGCGGGGAGGGCATTAGAACGAGCTCGGGAGCGGTTTCAGAGGCGAGGGCGGCGGCAAGGGCTGCATGGTCTCGGAAGACGGGCGGGGCACTGCCTTCGGCGTCCAGCTCTCCGTACGGTCCGGTTCCGTAGGCGTCGAACACGGCCCACCGGGGCCGGGCGCTGGTGCTCGGCGGGAGGGCGACCGGCTCCCACGACGGGACATACAGGCCGTCGCCGACCTCCATAGGGCCGGCCGGGGCGGCGACCGGACGCAGTGCCAGCGACCCCACCGAGGCCACTGGCTGTCCCGCCGCGTCCGCCACGTCGACCGCGACGGCATGCGCTCCGGCGGGGGCGAGCCGCACCCTCAGGCGTGTACCGGCCGGTCCGTGGAATCGCACCCGGGACCAGGTGTAGGGGACGAGGGCCGTGGAGGTGTCCTTGATCAGTCCACCAAGTGCGACGGGGTGCAGTGCCGCGTCGAACAGCGCCGGGTGCACGAGGTAGCGGCCAGGGCGCTGGGCGAACACTTCCGACGACTCGACCTCGGCGAACACCTCCTGCCCGCGGCGCCAAAGCGCACGCACGCCCCGGAAGGCCGGTCCGTAGTCGAGTCCCGAGGCGGCGAGGTCGGCGTACAGGCGGTCGGGTTCCAGGGCTACGGGCTCGGCACCCTGGGGCGGCCAGACGTCGAGTGCGGCCGGGCGCTCGGGCGTTGGGCCGACGAGCGTGCCGTGGGCGTGGCGGAGCCAGCCGCCTGCGACACCCGCCATGCGCGCGTGAACGGTGACAGACCTGCGGCCGGCGTTCTCGGCGGAGACGAAGACATGCAATTCCGTGTCCGAATCATCGGGAACCACGAGCGGCGCCTCCAGAACGAGCTCCTCCAGGGTGTTGCTGCCCGCTTCCCGGGCAGCCATCGCCACCAGCTCCCACAGCGCCGTGCCAGGTAGCACGACGTCTCCCGCGACACGGTGGTGGGGGAGCCACGGCTGCTCCCCGACGGACAGCCGTCCCGTCAGCAAGATCCCCTCAGGGTTGGCGAGTTCGATGCGCGAGGTGAGCACCGGGTGGTCGATGGGCGTGGATCCGGTGGCGCCGGTCCGGACCGGCCCAGGCTCGGCGAGCCAGTAGTGGCCGCGCTGGAAGGGGTACGTCGGCAGTGCGGTGCGCCGGGCACCGCGGCCGACGAATACGGCCGTCCAGTCGACGTCGGTGCCGCACACATCCAGGCGGGAGAGGGAGCTCAGCAGTTCCTCCGGCTCGGGCTGCCGTCCCCTCAGGGTGGGGACCACCGTGGGGATGGGCCCCAGGACTCGCGGCCCGTCGGCGTTCTCGGCGAGACAGTCGGCGGCGTGTGACGTGAGCGCACCCCGCGGACCCAGTTCGAGGAAGCGAGTGCACCCCAGGTCCGCCAGGCTGTGCACGCCCTCCTGGAAGCGGACCGTGTGGCGCGCGTGACGCACCCAGTAGTCGGGGGACTCCAGTTCTCCGGGCCGGGCGGGCTTCCCCGTCAGGTCGGAAACGACGGTGAGGCGAGGTGCGTGGAACTCCGACCGCTGTACGGCGCTGCGGAACTCCGCGAGCGCCGGCTCCATCAGCGGGGAGTGGAACGCGTGGTGAACGCGCAGCCAGCTCGCCCTGCCGCCCCTCTCCTCGAAGGCCGCCACCACGGCCGCAAGGGCTTCTCGGTCGCCCGAGAGCACGGTCGCGGCGGGGCCGTTGACGGCGGCCAGCGCGATCCGGTCCTCGTGGCCGGCCAGCAGCGCGGTCGCTTCTTCCTCCCCGGCGTTCAGGGCGGCCATGGCGCCGCCCGACGGCAGTTGCTGCATGATCCGGCCCCGCGCGGCGACGAGCGCGGCAGCATCGTCGAGCGACAAAACGCCCGCGACGTGCACGGCTGCCAGGGCTCCGACGGAGTGACCGAATACCGCGTCGGGATGGACGCCCCACGAGTCCAAGAGGTGGGCCAGGGCCACCTCCCCTGCAAACAAGGTGGGCTGGGCGTATTCGGTACGTTCCAGCAGACCGGCTTCGGAGGAGCCCTCGGGGGCGAAGGCCACGTTCCGCAGTGGGTGGTTGAGGTGCGGTCCGAGCGCGTCGCACACCTCGTCGAAGGCGATGGCGTAGGTGGGAAAGGCCTCGTACAGCTCCCGGCCGGATCCGGGACGCTGGGAGCCCTGACCCGCGAAGAGAAATGCAGTCCGGCCTGCGGTCGCCGTGCCGCGCACCGCCTGCAGGACGGTGTCACCGGCGGAGAGTCCGCGCAGCCCTTCGAGTACGCCGTCTCGGTCGCGCCCCAGAAGAACGGCCCGGTGCACCAGGCGAGTCCGGGTAGTAGCCAGCGAGAAGCCCAAATCCAGGATGTCGGCGGAGGGGTTTGTGGCCATGTGATGGTGGAGGGCGTCGGCCTGTGCCCGCAGCGCCGGTTCGGTGGCCGCAGACAGAAGTACCGGGACCACCGGGAGCGCAGGCGCCTGCGGACCTGCCGGAACGGCCGGGCGGGCGGACCGTGAGGCCTGTTCCAGGATCAGGTGTGCGTTGGTGCCGCTGATACCGAAGGCCGACACCGCTGCTCTGCGGGGCCGGTCGAGCTCCGGCCAAACGGTCGCCTCCGTCAGCAGGGACACGGCCCCGCTGGACCAGTCGACACGGGAGGTGGGACGGTCGGCGTGGAGGGTCCGGGGCAGCACGCCGTGATGCATCGCCAGGGTCATCTTGATCACGCCGCCGACGCCGGCGGCGGCCTGTGCGTGTCCGATGTTGGACTTGAGCGACCCGAGGTGGAGCGGGCGGTTCGGTGCGTGCGCAGTGCCATACACAGCCAGGAGGGCGCGCGCCTCAATCGGGTCGCCCAGGGCAGTGCCCGTGCCGTGCGCCTCGACTGCGTCGACTTCGGACGGGTGAAGTCCGGCGGCGTCCAGTGCCTCTTTGATCAGCCGTTCCTGGGCCGGGCCGCTGGGCGAGGTGAGGCCGTTGCTCGCACCGTCCTGGTTGACGGCGGATCCCCGGATGACGGCGAGGACGTCGTGGTTGTGGCGCACTGCATCGGAGAGCCGTTCGACCAGCAGAAGTCCGACGCCCTCCGACCACGCCGTGCCGTCCGCCGCGTCGGAGAAGGACTTGCACCGGCCGTCGGCGGCGAGTCCGCGCTGCCGGCTGAACTCGACGAAAGGCATGGGTGTCGCCATCACCGTCGCGCCGCCCGCCAGGGCGAGTGTGCATTCGCCGCGGCGGATCGAGGCGCAGGCGAGGTGCAGCGCCACCAGTGACGACGAGCAGGCCGTGTCCACCGTGACGGCCGGTCCCTCGAAGCCGAAAGTGTAAGAGATCCGGCCGGAGGCGACGCTGCCAGCGCTGCCAGTGCTCAGATAGCCCTCGTAGTCCTGGGGGGCGGATGAGAGGCGGGACGCGTAGTCGTCGTACATCGTCCCGACAAAGACACCGGTCCGGCTGCCGTGCAGGGTTCGTGGGTCCAGACCGGCCTGCTCGAACGCCTCCCAGGCCACTTCCAGGAGCAGCCGCTGCTGGGGGTCGATTGCGTGGGCCTCTCGGGGTGAGATCCCGAAGAACTCCGGGTCGAACCGGGCCGCATCGTGGAGGAAGCCGCCTTCGGTCGCGTACGAGGTTCCTGGTGTGTCAGGGTCCGGGTCGAAGAGGCCCGTCAGATCCCATCCGCGGTCACTGGGAAACGGGCCCACCGCATCGGTCTCCTCGGTGAGCAACCGCCAAAGGTCCTGCGGCGAGTTGACCCCGCCCGGGTACCGGCAGGCCATGCCGACGATCGCGATCGGCTCGTACCAAGCTTCCTCAAGTCGGGTGTTGACGCCCTTGAGCCGCTCGTTCTCCTTCAGAGCTGCCCGCAGCGCCTCGACCAGCTGTTCGTTACTTGTGGACGCCATCATGTCTCTCCGTACTTCGCTGATCGGGACGGACTAGGACGGGCTGTCACCCAGTGCCAGGCGCACCAACTCGTCGGCAGTCATGGCGTCCAGGGCGCGGAATGGGCCGGATTCCGGCTCCGGGGCGCGGCCGGCCGACTGATCCGTCGAGGACCCTGCGGTCTCCTCACCGAACAGCGCGGTCCGAAGCATGTCAGCCAGCGCGCCGGGGGTGGGATGGTCGAAGACCAGCGTGGGCGGCAGTGCGAGTCCCGTGACGGCAGCCAGGTGGTTGCGCAGTTCGAGCGCCATCAGCGAGTCGAACCCGAGGTCCTGGAACGGGCGGTCCGCCGTGACCTGGTCCTGGCCGCGGTGGCCGAGGACGGACGCGGCGGCGTCCGAGACTGCTGTGACGAGCAGGTGCTGGCGCTCGCCGGAAGGTGCGGCGGCCAGTGCGCTCCGCAGGTCGGAGCCGTGGTCGCGCGGGACTCCGGTTGCAGCCAGCCGCGGCTGGACCAGGTCGCGCAGCACCGCGGGCGCGGTGTCCGGGTCCAGGGCGCGGAGGTCGAGTCGTACGGCGGCGGGCGCCGCGGTGCCTGCGGCGACCGCGGCGTCGAAGAGAGCGAGCCCGGCGCGGTCCGGGAGGGGCTGCACTCCGGAGCGGGACAGGCGCTCCAGCTCTGCGGTACCGAGTCCCGCCGCCATTCCGCTGTCTGTTTCCCACAGTCCCCATGCAAGGGATACGGCCGCTCGCCCCGCGGCCCGGCGTGCCTGGGCCAGGCCGTCGAGGAAGGTGTTGGCTGCGGCATAGTTCGCCTGCCCGGCCATGCCCATTAGGCCGGCGACCGATGAGAAGAGCACGAACGCGGTGAGGTTTAGATCCCGGGTCAGTTCGTCCAGGTGGACGGCGGCATTCACCTTAGGCCGGAGGACGCGGTCGAACCGTTCCGGGGTAAGCACCCCCAGAATGCCGTCGTCCACGACGCCGGCTGCGTGCACCACCGCCGACAGCGGGTGGTCACCGGGCACATCGGCAAGGAGCCGGGCCAGGTCGTCGCGGTCCGCGACGTCGCAGGCGGCTACGGCGACGTGCGCACCGGTTGCGTTCAGCTCGGCGACGAACTCCTCGGCGCCGGGCGTGCGCAACCCCCGGCGGCTTATCAGCAGGAACCGCCTGACGCCGTGCTCCCTCGCGAGGTGGCGGACAACGAGGCGGCCCAGGCTACCCAGGCCACCGGTGATCAGGACGTGGCTGCTCGCGTCGAACGGTACGGCGGTGCCTTCGGCCGGACGGGCCCGGCGCAGCCTCGGTACTGACGCCCTGCCAGCCCGGATGGCGAGCTGCGGCTCGTCCGACGCCAGGGCCCGAACGAGGGCGCGCAGGGAGTCGGGCTGCCCGTCCCAGTCGACGAGGGTGAACCGGCCGGGGTGTTCGGCTTGGGCGGAGCGGATCAATCCCCACACAGGGGTCTGTGCAAGGTCAGGGTGTTCTCCTTCCCCGGCCGCCACGCCTCCGGCGGTCAGCAGTACGAGCCGGGAACGGCTAAGCCGCTCGTCGGCAGTCCAAGCCTGCGCGAGTGCGAGTGTCTCGCGTGCGGCACGGGCCGCTGCCGCGGGGACGGCCTCGTCGATGCCAGCGTTCGCTCCTCCCGGTCCCTCCGTGATGACTAGCGACGGCACCGGGGCACCGGCCGCGACGGAGCGCACGAGACTGTCGAGGTCCGGGTGGAGGGCGACGGCCTGGCCACCGGCCCGGACCGCCTCGGCGATGTGCCGGGCCCGGTCCCCCAGTACGGCCCAGGTTCCCGCTGCCAGGTCCTCGCCCGTCGGACGCCACTGCGGCCACTCGAGCGTGAAGAGATCCTCGTGCAGCGCCATGGTGTGCCGGGGGATGTCACGCAGCACCACGGTGTCGACCGCGAGAACCGGTGCGCCCCTCTCGTCGGAGAGAGTCAGCCCGTAGGTGTCGCTTTCCCGGTGGCGCAGGTGGACGCGAAGGCGGTCTGCTGCGGTCTGGTACAGCGTCACGCCGCTCCAGGCGAAGGGTACGACGGTCCTGGAGGCATCGGCGGAACCGACGGCGAGGATCGTGTGGAGAGCGGCGTCTAGAACTGCGGGATGCAGCAGGAAGGCCGGGGCGTTCACCGGCTCGACAGCAGACACCGGTACGACGTCCGCGTACAGGTCAGACCCGTCGCGCCACACGGCCTCCAGACTTTGGAATGCTGGTCCGTAGCCGTAACCCTGCTCGCTGAGCCGGGGGTACAGTCCGTCGATCGCCACTGCGGCGGCGCCGCTGGGCGGCCAGGAGGACAGACCGGTGGACTGTGACGTCCGAGCGGGTGGAGCCGGAGGTACTGGGCCTCCTGCATCCAGCAGGCCCACGGCATGGCGGGCCCACTCCCCCGCCCGGCCGTCTGCGGGGCGAGAGTACAGGGCGAGGGGCGAGCGGCCAGTACCGTCCGGAGGGCTGACGAAGACCTGAACGTCGACGGCGTCGTGGAGGTGGAGAGGATTCTCCAGGGTCAGCTCCGACACACGCTCC
Source organism: Streptomyces cynarae (assembly GCF_025642135.1). Lineage (NCBI taxonomy): Bacteria > Bacillati > Actinomycetota > Actinomycetes > Kitasatosporales > Streptomycetaceae > Streptomyces > Streptomyces cynarae. Next base: position 56,201 of record NZ_CP106794.1, read on the forward strand.
GCGCCCGTAAACCGTGCCGCGTACAGCGCGAGTTCCACGAGGACGGCTCCGGGCACCAGCGGGACACCCAGGACGGTGTGTTCGGTGAGCCAGGGGTGCGTCTCGGGTGCGAGGCGGCCGGTGAACACCCGGCCCTGTCCGCCCGCCAGGTCGACCGTGGAATCCAGGACGGGATGCCCGGAGGAGTCAGGGGCTACGGGCGAGGGGGCTTCCAGGAGCCAGTGGCTCGTCCGCTGGAAGGGGTAGGTGGGTAGGGGCACGGCCCGGCCGCCGGGGAAGACCGCGGACCAGTCGACGTGAGCACCGGTGACGTGGGACCGAGCCAGCGCCTGCGCGACCGTGTCCGCTGCCGCGTGACCCCGACGCAGCAGGGGCACGACAGCCTGCGGCCCGTCGTCACGGTCCTCCAGCCCGGACCGGACCATGGCACTGAGCACGCCGTCGGGGCCGAGTTCCAGGAACAACCCGACTCCGTCGCTGACCAGGAAGCGCACTCCGTCCCAGAAGCGGACCGGCTCACGCAGCTGCCGCACCCAGTACTCCGGATCGGTCAGTTCACCGCTGTCGATGAGCTTGCCGGTCAGGTTGGAGACGATCGGGACGGCGGGGGCGGAGAACGCCACGCGGGCGGCCACGGCGCGAAACTCGTCGAGGATGCCGTCCATGTGCGGAGAGTGGAAGGCGTGACTGACGCGCAGCCTCGTGACGCGTCGACCAAGGCCTCGCATGGTCTTCTCAACGGCGGCCACGGCCTGCTCGTCGCCGGAGACGACGATCGACCGCGGCCCGTTGTACGCGGCGACGACCACGCGCCCGTCGTGTGCCGCGAGCACGGGCCGCAGTTCTTCCTCCGGTGCCTGGACGGCGGCCATGGCCCCTCCGCCCCGGGCCGACTGCATGAGCCGGCCGCGGGCGGCGACGAGGGCGCAGGCATCGTCGAGGGAGAGGACGCCTGCGACATGGGCGGCGGTGAGTTCGCCGACGGAGTGGCCCAGCAGGTAGTCGGGGACGAGTCCGTAGTGCTCCAGGAGCCGGAACAGCCCGACTTCCAAGGCGAACAGGGCCGGCTGGGTGTAGCGGGTCCGGTCGATCAGGGACCCAAGAGGTGACTCGTCCGAGGCAAGGAGCAGTTCCTTCAGAGACACGTCCAGGTGGGGGTCCATCCGTCGGCAGACGTCATCGAGGGCGGCGGCGAACGCCGGGGACACGGCGTGGAGCTCACGCCCCATGCCGAGGTACTGGCTGCCCTGGCCCGTGAAGAGATAGGCCGTCCTGCACGGTACGGTCGCCGTCCCCGACACCACGGCGTCCGAGGCAGTTCCGTCAGCCAGTGCCTGCAGGGCGTCGAGCAGATCGCCGCGGTCGGAGGCGAGGACGACGGCCCGGTCCGTGAGGGCAGAGCGGGTCATGGCGAGGGAGTGTGCGATGTCGTGGCTGGTGTACTCGGGGTGTGCTGCGGCGAACGCGCGCAGCCGCTCCGCCTGGTCCCGCAGGGCCGTGGCACCGCGGGCGGAGAGCAGCCAGGGGACGGTTCCGGTGGGGGTGGGTTGTTCCGGCGCGGGGAATGTGGGTGCCTGTTCGAGGATGACATGGGCGTTGGTGCCACTGATCCCGAAGGACGACACCCCCGCACGCCGCGGGCGCTCCCGCTCCGGCCACACCACCGCCTCGGTCAGCAACGACACCTCACCCGCCGACCAGTCCACATGCGACGACGGCTCATCCACGTGCAACGTCCGGGGCAGCACACCATGGCGCATCGCCATCACCATCTTGATGATCCCGCCCACACCCGCAGCAGCCTGCGCATGACCGATGTTCGACTTCAACGACCCCAGAAACAAAGGCCCACCAGAACGCCCCTGCCCATATGTCGCCAACAACGCCTGCGCCTCGATCGGATCACCCAACCGAGTCCCGGTCCCATGCGCCTCCACCACATCCACATCGCCCGCAGACAACCCCGCCACTGCCAGCGCACGACGGATCACCCGCTCCTGCGACGGACCATTCGGCGCCGTCAACCCATTACTCGCACCGTCCTGATTCACCGCGGAACCACGCACTACCGCCAGCACCTCATGCCCACGACGCCGCGCAGCCGACAACCGCTCCAGCACCAGCACACCCACACCCTCGGCCCACGCAGTCCCGTCCGCAGACTCCGCAAACGCCTTGCACCGCCCGTCCACCGACAACGCCCGCTGACGGCTGAACTCCACGAATGTGTCGGGGCTGGCCATGACCGTGACGCCACCGGCGAACGCGATGTCGCACTCCCCCGCGCGCAACGCCTGCACCGCAAGGTGCACCGCCACCAACGACGAAGAACACGCCGTATCCACCGTCATCGAGGGACCCTCAAGACCGAACGTGTACGACACCCGCCCCGAAACCACACTCGGAGCGTTGCCCAGAAAGCGGTACGCCTCGGTGCTCCCCGGGGCGGTGCGCAGCCGGGAGGTGTAGTCGCTGTACATCACGCCGCTGAAGACACCAGTCTGCGTGCCACGCAGTGTGTCGGGGGCAATCCCGGCGCTTTCGGCGGCCTCCCAAGTGGCCTCCAGCATCAGCCGCTGCTGCGGGTCCATGGCCACGGCCTCCCGCGGACTGATCCCGAAAAACTCGGCATCGAATCGGTCCGCGTCATAGAGGAAGCCCCCGTGCCGGGTGTAGGAGGTACCGGGGTGGTCCGGGTCCTCGTCGTACAGCGCCCCGACCTCCCATCCGCGGTTCTCGGGGAAGGGGCCGATGGCGTCCGTGCCAGTGTGGACGAGCTGCCACAGGTCCTGTGGTGTCCGCACGTCTCCCGGGTAGCGGCAGGCCATGCCGACGATGACGATCGGGTCGTCGTCCGGTGTATCGTCGGCCGCCGGCTGCCCGGTTGGGGAGCCGGTCGGGTCCGTCGTGCCCGAGAGTCGGATGGCCTCCCTCATCAGGTGGCTGGCGAGGGCCGATGGTGTGGGGTGATCGAAGACGGTGGTGGCCGCCAGCCGGATGCCGGTCGCGGTCGTCAGTCGGCCGCGCAGCTCGAGGGCGGCCAGCGAATCCATGCCGAGGTCCTTGAACGCCGCGCCGGAGTCCACGGCTTCGGGCCCGTCCAGTGCGAGAACCCCGACAAGGGTCTCCCGCACAAGGTCTTCCACAGCCCTGCGGCGTTCAGGTTCCGTCCGCGCCGCCATCCGTGAGGACCAAGTGCCGGTCTCGTCGGCGGTGGAGACGTGTGCGGGTAAGCGCCGCCGGCTGGGCCGGACGACCGTGCGCAGCAGTGCGGGGACCGTGCTGCCGGGGGCGCGCAACCCGATCCAGTCCAGCTCGGCCAGTACCAGGAGCGTGTCGGGCGTGGAGAGTGCGGCGTCCAACAACTGGAGGCCGCGCTCCACGGACAGAGGGGCGATGCCTTGCCGGGCCCACCGTGCCCGGTCTGCTGCGGTCAGCGGCCCAGCCATCGTGGCGGCCGATCCCCACAGGCCCCACGCGAGCGATGTGGCGGGCAGGCCGTGTGCGGCCCGGTGCAGTGCCAGGGCGTCCATGAAGCCATTGGCCGCCGCGTAGTTGGCCTGCCCCGGATTGCCCAGGAGGCCCGAAACAGAGGAGAAGAGCACGAATGCCGACAGCTCCGCATCCGCGGTGAGTTCGTGCAGGAGCCAGGCCGCGTCGGCCTTCGGCCGCAACACCTCGTCGACGTCGCCGGGCGTAAGGTTCTCAAGCGTCGAGTCGGCCAGGACCCCGGCTGCGTGGAACACAGCGGTGAGCGGGTGCTGTGCGGGCACGGATGCAAGCAGCTCCGTGAGGGCGGCGCGGTCCGCTACGTCACAGGCGGTGAAGGTGACCTCGGCTCCCGCCTCTGTCAGAGCAGCGACGAGTTCCGGGGCCCCGTCGGCCATGAGGCCCCGCCGGCTCGTCAGGAGCAGATGCCGGACTCCGTGCCGGGCGACCAGGTGGTGGGCGACGATTCCGCCAAGGCCACCGGCGGCACCGGTAATGAGGACGGTGCCGCCCTGGTCGAGTCGGCCGGGCAGTGACGCCTCGGACCGACGGGAGACCGGAACCGGGGCGAGGCGGGGGGCGTACGCCTTGCCACCCCGCAGGGCGAGCTCGCGTTCGCCGGCGGCCAGGGCTGCGGCGAGTGTGCTCGCCGAGAACTTGCTCTCCCCTTCGTCACCACCAGGCAGGGTGTCCGGCCTTTCGACGTCCAGAAGGACGAAGCGGCCCGGGTGCTCACTCTCGGCCGCGCGCAGCAGGGCCCGCACGGCTGCACCGGGAAGATCTCGTACGTCCTCGTCGGCCACTGCCGCGGCGCCTCGCGTCAACAGCAGGAACCGAGTGGTCGCCAGGCGCTCGTCGGCGAGAAGCCGCTGGGTCAGGACCAGGGTGGCCTGTACTGCACTGCGCGCCGCCGCGGCCGCGTCGGCGCCCGAGTCGGCCTCAGTGATGGAGGGCAGGACGAGCACGTCGGGGCTCGGCCCGCCTGCGCTGAGGGCGGCTTCCAGCGCGTCGGCATCCGGGTACCGGACCAGGGTCACGCCCGGCGCCGCCAGTGCCGTGTGCCAACCGTCGGCGTCGGCCCCGACGAGGCCCCAGTGCCCTTGGGGGACCGGCAAAACGTCGGCGTCGGCGGCCGGAACGTGCTGCCAATCGAGGCGGTGCAGCCCTTCGTCGTGCGCCGCGCTGTCCTGCCCTGCGATCAGGCCGGCATCGGCCGGGCGCAGCGCCACGCTCACGGCGGAGACGACCGGGTGGCCGTGGGGGTCGGTGGCGGTGAGCTGGACACCGGTGGCGCCAGCAGGCGTCCAGTGGACGCGCAGCGACGTCGCACCGGTGGCGTGCAAGGTGAGGCCATCGAAGGAGAACGGGAGCCGCAGGCTCCCGCCGCCTGTCCCGGTGTCGAGGTCGGCGACGAGCAGGGCGTGCAGGGCTGCGTCGAGAAGGGCCGGGTGGACGCCGAACCGGCTGGCGTCCACGCGGTGATCCCCGGGCAGGGAGACTTCGGCGTACCGATCATCGCCGAGTTCCCACACCCTGACGAGTCCCTGGAACGCCGGACCGTACGCATAGCCCACGTCGGCCAGCCGCTCGTAGGCGCCGTCGAGGTTCACCGGCTGCGCGCCCCGGGGCGGCCATGCGCGGCCGGTCATGAAGGTGTCGGCACCGCCTTCCACAAGCCTGGCGAGCATGCCCGACGCATGCCGAGTCCACGGCTCGCCATGGGCGTTCGCATTATCCGGCTCGGGGCGCGAGTGGACCGTGACGGGCCTTTCCCCGGAGGAGTCGGCAGGGCCCACGCTCACCTGGAGCCGCACGGCCGTCCCTTCGGGTACGGCGAGGGGCGCCTCGAGGACGAGTTCGCGGAGCCTGTCACAGCCGAAGCGGTCGCCGGCGGCCAGGGCGAGTTCCGCCATCACGGTACCGGGCAGCAGTACCGTACCCGCGATGACGTGGTCGGCGAGCCAGGGGTGGGTGCGGCGGGAGATACGACCGGTGAACAGCATGCCGTCGCCTTCGGCCAGTCCGGTCACGGCGCCGAGCAGCGGGTGGCCCGGGTCGTCGAGCCCGAGGCCGGTCGTGTCCCCCATAGTCTCTGGGTTGTCAAGCCAGTAGCGGCGCCCCTGAAAGGCGTACGTGGGCAGGGAGACCCGACGAGCTCCAGGGCAAAGGCGCCCGAGGTCCGGAGTGGGACCGTGCACGGCGGCGTGGGCGAGAGCCGTCGACAGGGTGTGCGCTTCCGGGTACCCGCCGCGCAGGACCGCGACGGGTGCGGCGATTTGGTCGCCCGTCCCTTCGAGGCACGTCCGGGCCATGGCCGACAGGACCGGGTCAGGGCCCAGCTCCAGGTAGGACGTTACGCCGACGCGGCGCAGGGTGCGGATGCCGTCGGCGAACCTGACCGTGTGCCGAAGGTGCTCGGCCCAGTATTCGGCGGACGCCAACTCCTCGGCCGACGCGATCTGCCCGGTGCGGTTGGAGACCAGGGGGATCCGCGGAGCGGAGTACGCCAGGCTGGCCGCCACCTGCCGGAACTCGTCGAGGATGCTGTCCATATGGGACGAATGGAAGGCGTGGCTGACCTGAAGGCGGGTAGTCCTACGGCCTTTCTCCCGCCAGGAGGCGGCCAGCTCGAGCACTAGGTGCTCGTCCCCCGACACCACGACGGAGGCGGGCCCGTTGACGGCCGCCACGGCCAGGCGACCGGCCGCGGCCGCCACGGCCTGCCGCACCTCCGACTCGCCGGCTTCCACGGCGATCATCGCGCCGCCGTCAGGTGCCGACTGCATGAGCCGGCCGCGGGCGGCGACGAGGGCGCAGGCATCGTCGAGGGAGAGGACGCCTGCGACATGGGCGGCGGTGAGTTCGCCGACGGAGTGGCCCAGCAGGTAGTCGGGGACGAGTCCGTAGTGCTCCAGGAGCCGGAACAGCCCGACTTCCAAGGCGAACAGGGCCGCCTGCGTGAACTCGGTCTGGTCCAGGAAGGCGGTGTCCTGCACATCAGTGAAGAGCACCTCCTTCACTGGGTGTGGCAGGAGCGGGTCGAGGCGTCGGCAGACAGCGTCGAACGCGTCCGCGAATACCTGGTACTCCTCGTACAGTTCGCTCCCCATGTTCAGGCGCTGGCTGCCCTGCCCGCTGAATAGAAAGGCGGTCTTGCCAGCTTGGGTCCCGGCGGCAGGGCCGTGGATCACGTGTCCAGATGGGCGGCCGTCGGCCAGTGCCCCGAGAGCATTGAGCATGGTGCCACGGTCCGCTCCGACGACCGCTGCCGAACGGGTATGCACCGTGGGCGCCGTGGCTAGGGAGTGTGCGATGTCCTGGCTGGTGTACTCGGGGTGTGCCGCGGCGAACGCGCGCAGCCGCTCCGCCTGGGCCCGCAACGCACCCTCCGTCCGCGCGCGGATCAGCCAGGGGGCAGCAGGCGCGGATGCGAGCCGCTCCGGCAGAGGTTCGGTGGGGGTGGGTTGTTCCGGCGCGGGGAATGTGGGTGCCTGTTCGAGGATGACATGGGCGTTGGTGCCACTGATCCCGAAGGACGACACCCCCGCACGCCGCGGGCGCTCCCGCTCCGGCCACACCACCGCCTCGGTCAGCAACGACACCTCACCCGCCGACCAGTCCACATGCGACGACGGCTCATCCACGTGCAACGTCCGGGGCAGCACACCATGGCGCATCGCCATCACCATCTTGATGATCCCGCCCACACCCGCAGCAGCCTGCGCATGACCGATGTTCGACTTCAACGACCCCAGAAACAAAGGCCCACCAGAACGCCCCTGCCCATATGTCGCCAACAACGCCTGCGCCTCGATCGGATCACCCAACCGAGTCCCGGTCCCATGCGCCTCCACCACATCCACATCGCCCGCAGACAACCCCGCCACTGCCAGCGCACGACGGATCACCCGCTCCTGCGACGGACCATTCGGCGCCGTCAACCCATTACTCGCACCGTCCTGATTCACCGCGGAACCACGCACTACCGCCAGCACCTCATGCCCACGACGCCGCGCAGCCGACAACCGCTCCAGCACCAGCACACCCACACCCTCGGCCCACGCAGTCCCGTCCGCAGACTCCGCAAACGCCTTGCACCGCCCGTCCACCGACAACGCCCGCTGACGGCTGAACTCCACGAACATGCCCGGGCTGGCCATGACCGTGACGCCACCGGCGAACGCGATGTCGCACTCCCCCGCGCGCAACGCCTGCACCGCAAGGTGCACCGCCACCAACGACGAAGAACACGCCGTATCCACCGTCATCGAGGGACCCTCAAGACCGAACGTGTACGACACCCGCCCCGAAACCACACTCGGAGCGGTACCGGTCAACAGATAGCCTCCAGCCACCTGGTCCGCCTCGTGCAGGCGCTGTCCATAGTCCTGGGCTGTCGCCCCGATGAACACGCCTGCGTTCTTCCCTCGCAGGGTGGCCGGGTCGATTCCCGAGCGCTCGAGCGCTTCCCAGGCGGTCTCAAGGACGACCCGCTGCTGCGGGTCCATGGCCACGGCCTCCCGCGGACTGATCCCGAAAAACTCGGCATCGAACCGGTCCGCATCGTGCAAAAAACCGCCCGCCCTGGCGTAGACCGGTCCGTCCCCTCCGTGTTCCGTACCGCTCGGCGTGTCAAGGCGCCACCCGCGGTTGTCGGGGAACGGCGATATTGCGTCCCGCCCGTCGCGAACCAGGTCCCACAGGTCCTCCGGCGAGCCCACACCACCGGGGAAGCGGCATGCCATAGAGACAATCACGATCGGGTCGTCGTCGGGGGCTTCCGGTGCCACCTCATTCTGCTCGGCGCCGGATGTGGAGACGGTGGCGGAGGCCGAACTGGCGGCGTCCACAGCGAGCAGGACGGCCAGGCGATCGGCCAGACGGTGCGGCGACGGGTAGTCGTAGGGGAGGCTCGCCGGGAGCCTCATGCCCGTGGCCGTGTGCAGGCGATCGCAGAGTTCCACGGTGGTCACGGAGTCGAACCCGAGGTCCTTAAAGGACAGCGCGGTATCCAGGACGCCGTCCGATGAGTGCCCGAGGACCACGGCCGCCTCCCGCAGGACGAGGTCCAACAGCCCGGCCGACCCCGAAGCCGGTTCCGCAGCCTCCGCCGCCACCTGCACCATCTCCTGCTCAGCGACGTGCGGCGGTGGGGCCGGACGTCCCAACGCATCCGACTCGCGCGTCGAGACACCATCTCCCACCCAGTGACGGCTGCGCTGGAACGCGTACGTGGGCAGGTCCACCAGCGGAGCATCGGGAGAGAACACCGGGCGCCAGTCGACCGCGGCACCGCTCGTGTGCAGTTCGGCCAGCGACCGGAGGAAGCTCTCCGGCCCGTCGTCGTCACCGCACGGCGATGCCACCACCACTGCGTCCGAGCCTGACAACTCCGCCAGGGTCTGCCGGATGGCCATGGTCAGCACGGGGCGGAGGCCGATCTCGACGAAGGCATCGTGATCAGCTAGGGCCCGCACGGCCGGAGTAAGGGCCACAGACTCGCTGGGGTCGCGGTACCAGTACTCGACGTCCAGGTCTGCGGGGGCGATCGGCTGGCCCGTCGCAGTTGAGTGGAACGGGACAGTGGCGGGCAGGGGGGCAATCGGAGCCGGCTCGGCGGGCAGCTCCTCACGGCTCGCGGTCCCGCCGGACTGGGTGACGATGCGAGCCGCGTCTTCCAGGGACAGGGCACCGCACACGTGGGCCGCGGCCAGTTCGCCCTGGGCATGCCCGACGACGGCCGACGGTTCGACACCGAAGGACCGCCAGACTTCGGCGAGCGCGACCATGACGGTGAAATGGGTGGGCTGCGCCACGCCGTCCCGGTCCAGCGGTGGTGCCCCAGGAGCGCCTCGCAGCACGTCCTCCACGGACCAGTCGACATACGAGGCGAAGGCCTCGGAGCACGCCTTGACCTTGGCCCGGAACGCGTCGGAGGCGTCGAGCAGCCCAGCTGCCCCGACGGGCAATTCCGTTGCCTGGTCTGGGAACACGAAGACGATACGGTCACGGGGCCGCGTCCTGCCGACCAGCGCCCGTGCGTCTCGGGCGGCGCCGATCCCTCGCAGCCCTTCGCTGAAATCGGCCAGGCTGGTTCCCAAAAGAACGGACCGGTACCGGAAGGCGGTGCGGGACACGGCCAGGGAACGCCCGATGTCCCGCACCGTGCACGGCGCGCCGTCCGTGGCAGCGGCCTGCCGGTCTTCCCACGGCAGGTCCGTGAGGTGTCGCAGCAGCCTGTCCGCCTGGGCATTCAGGGCTGCGGCGGTGTGGCCGGAGACGGGCCACGGCACCAGTCGGCTACGGAAAGCAGGTCGCGCGGCCTCTGCGCTGCGCAGGCGCTCCTGCCCGGGCGGCGGACCGGCGACAATCATGTGGCAGTTAGTGCCTCCGACGCTAAACGACGACACGCCAGCCAGCCGCGCGCCGTCCCCGGCGGGCCAGGCTCCCAGCCGGTCCTGTACCCGGAGGTTCAGCTCCGGGAGCGGGATCAGCGCGTTCGGCACAGAGTAGTTCAGGCTCGGCGGAAGCTGACCGTGGGTAAGAGCCAGGACCACTTTGAGCAGTCCGGTGATGCCAGCAGCCGCCCCGAGGTGCCCCACGTTCGTCTTCGCGGAGCCGACCAGGAGCGGCCGGTCCGCGGAGCGGTCCGAGCCGTACACCGCACCCAGGGCGGCGGCCTCGACCGGGTCCCCGACAGTAGTGCCCGTGCCGTGCAGCTCGACGTACTGCACGTCGTCGGGGACCGTGCCTGCCCGGTTGTGGGCGAGCCGGATCACGTCACGCTGGGCCTGCTCGTGCGGAACGGTCAGTCCTTCCCCGCCGCCGTCGTTGTTGACCGCGCTGCCCATCAGCAAGGCGTGAATTCGGTCACCGTCGGCTAATGCCTTCGACAGGCTCTTCAGCACCACCACGGCGCCGCCCTCGCCCCGTACGTATCCGTTGGCGCGGGCATCGAAGGTGAAGCAGCGTCCGTCGGGTGACAGTCCGCCGAACCTCTCGGTCACGGCAGCGCTTTCTGAGGCGAGGTGGAGTTCAACGCCGCCAGCGAGCGCGACGTCGGCCTCCCCGGTCCGCAGGCTCTGACAGGCCATGTGGACGGCCACCAGCGAGGAAGCCTGACCGGCGTCGACGGTGAGGCTCGGACCTCGCAGACCGAGCACGTACGAGAGGCGCTGGGCGATCAGGCCCCGCGACAGGCCGGTGAACGAGTGATGGGAGGCGGCCGAGACAGGGCCGGCGTGGTGGACGAGGTCGGCGTAGTCCCCTGTCATCGATCCGATGAACACGGCGACGTCGGCACCGCGCAGGGACGCCGGGACTATCCCGGCCCTCTCCATCGCCTCCCAGCCAAGCTCCAGCACTAGCCGCTGCTGAGGATCCATCATGGCGGCCTCACGCGGGGAGATACTGAAGAACCCCGGATCGAAGCGGTCGACTCCGGTGAGGAAGCCGCCCCGAGCCGCGGCGCCGAGCGGTCCGCCTGATGTCAGCGCGGCAAGGCGCTCGGCTGGGGCATCGGTAACGGCATCGCCGCCGCTTGCGAGCAACGCCCAGTAGGCGTCCGGGTCCTCGGAGCCCGGAAGGCGGCAGGACAGACCGACAACGGCCACCGGTTCGCCGCGACGAACTGCTCGGCATGCGGCTTTCTCCACGGACATGCGGTACCTCACTCGCACTTCAGGGTTGTCGTACGGGCACGGGCAGCCGGCGCGACACGGCTACCACTCGACCAGCAGCCGTGACAGGCCGCGAGTAACCAGACCGTCCTTCCAGACCACTGCGTCGCGTCCGGTGGCCAGTTGCAGAGCAGGAAAACGGCCGAGGAGTCGTTCGAGGACGATCTGCACCTGAAGCCTGGCGAGGGGAGCGCCGAGGCACCTGTGAACGCCGTGGCCGAAGGTGAGGTGGACGGCGTCGCGGCCATCGGCCGAAAGACTTTCCGGCTCTGCGAACACCGTTCCGTCACGGTTGCCATGGAGCAGCGAGACCATGACGCCCTCTCCCGGCTGCACGGTGACGTCGCCGAGCGGAACCGGCTCCACCGCCACGCGCGGAAAGCTCAGCGGTGTCGCCGGGTTCAACCGCAGCGTCTCCTCGACCGTCGAGGCGAGCGCCTGCGGGTTGCGCCGCACGTCGGCGAGCGTTCCGGGGGCCGAGAGCAGCGAGAGAACCGTGAGACCGATCTGGCCGACCGTGGTCTCGTAGCCGGCCATCAGCAGAGTGAGGCCCAGCGTGAGCAGTTCCCCCATCGTCAGGGCACCCCGGTCATGGGTCTCGATTAGCGCGGTCAGCAGGTCGTCCTGCGGTTGCTGCCGCTTCCGTTCGATCAGCTCCTCCATGTAGTCCACCAGCTCGAGCCGACGGCGCGACTTCTCGCCGGGAGTGCTCGCAGAGATGTCGAAGAGGACCTCGACCCAACCCCGGAACCGGCTGGCGTCCTCCGGGGGGACGCCCAGCAGCGAGCACAGCACGGCTAGCGGCAAGGGGGCGGCAAGCTGCTCGATCAGGTCGGCCTCCGGCCCGGCTGCTGCCAGCGCATCGAGCTGCTGATCGACCAGCCGCCCGACGGTCGGGGCCATTTCGGACACTCGGCCCGTAGTGAAGGCGCCGGCCACAATGCGGCGGAGCCTGGTGTGCTCGGCCCCGTCCATGCTCATCATGGAGTTGGGGACGGGCTGTGCGTCATTGAGCTTCGGCGCGTGCGCCGTGACGGCATGGGCCCGGCTGAACCTCTTGTCGGAGAGCACACTGCGGCCCAGCGGGTAGGAGCGAACGAGCCACATAGTGTCGCCTGTCGGCGTGATCACCGGCGCGACATCCTGTGTGCCGTGTGCCATGAAGGGGGGGAGGGGGCCGAGCCGTGGCTGCTGGTCCTGGCAGTCCTGGACACTCTCCCCGGTCTCTGCGGGCATCACACTCCCCCCATCCGGCGCTGTGCCTCGCGCAGCGTCTCGATCTTCCGGTTGAATGCGATGCGGACGTATTGCGCGCCCTGCCTGGGGTCGGAGAAGAACGAGCTCCCGGGGACGATGAGGACACCAGAACGGTCCAGCAGTTCACGGACGAACGCCCCGCATTCCTGACGCCCTTCGGTCAGGCGGCTGATGTCCGCGAACAAGAAGCAGCCGCCTTCGACGGGTGAGAACTCCATGCCAACGGCGCTGAAGATCTCCTGCGCCACATCGCGCTTACGGTTCATCTCGCGCGTCACCACGGGCAGACCCGAGGTGAGGGCCGCCCGCCCGGCGGCCACCTGGAGCGGGGCTGCCGTGCCGTTGGTCGTCAGTTCGTGCACGCGCCGCAGCGCGACCGTGCGTTCTCGGTCCGCCCGCAGGAATCCCAGGCGCCATCCGCTGACAGCGTGACTCTTGGACAGCGAGCCGACGACGACGGAGCGGTCGGCAAGTCCGGGCACCTCCGTGACCGAGACATGGCGTCGCCCGTCGAAGGTGAAGTCGCGGTAGACCTCGTCGCAGATGACGACGACGTCCCAGCGTTCACACAGGTCGGCGATCTCTTCCAGCTCCCTGCGGCTCAGCACCCGCCCGGTGGGGTTGCCGGGGGTGTTCAGGACGATGGCGCGGGTCCGGTCGTTGAACGCCGCTGCCAGGTCCTCTGGCTGGAACCGCCAATCGGGGGCGTGGAGGGGCACGAACCGGGGCCTGGCACCCGCCAGGTTGACCGCCGCGGTGATCTGCTCGTAGCCGGGTGACAGCAGGACGACCTCGTCGCCGGGATCCACCGTGGCGAGCAGTGCGACGTGCAGCGCTTCGGTGGCACCCGTGGTGACGGTGATCTCGGTCACGGGATCCGCACCGTCGCCGAGCATGTCGGCGATGCGCTCCCTTAAGAGTGCTTCACCCGCAGGATGTTCGTACTGGTTGTGGCCGGCGAGCATCGCTCCGCTGGCTTCCGCGATCAGGCCCGCGGAGATCTCCGGGTAGCCGGGGGTGCCGACTGCAAGGTCCACAGCGCCGCCGCCACGGGCCATTACCAGCAGTTCGGTCAGGCTGTTACCCGTCAGAGCCGAGGCCCGTGCCGACACGGCAGGAGAGTGTGTCGGGTACATGGTCATGGCCGATCCTCCGCAAGCTGAATGGTGCGACGCGATGAGGGAGTCCGTGCGCGGGAAAGCAGCCAGGGGCCTGGCGGGCGGGCTGTCCCTGGCCCGAACCCGGGGGGGTTACCGCTCGTCGCAGCGCCCCGACATCTTCTCCACGGCGGCGATGGCCGCAGCCGGATCACCGGCGATCTCGAACGGGGCGGGCGCGAAGTCCCGGATGAACCCGCGATGCTGGACCGCCGCCAAGGTGCGCGACAGCGGCGCCCAGAAGTCGTCGACGTCGAGCAGAACGAGGGGCCGCGGACGCTGGCCGAGGTAGTTCAGCGACACCACTTCGATAACCTCGTCCAGCGTTCCATAGCCCCCGGGGAGTGCGAGGAACACATCGGCCCTCTCGAGCATGACCCGCTTGCGTTCGAACATGTCGTTCGTCACGAGCAGCTCCTGCTCAGGGGCCACGTCGTCGCGCTCGAGTTCCCGCAGGAAGCGGGGGATGACTCCGGTGACCAACGCCCCGTGCCGCTGGGCTGCGCGGGCCACCGCACCCATCACACCGACTCCGCCGGCACCGTAGACCAGCCGGTGGCCACGGACGCCGAGGAGCGCGCCCACTTCCTCGGCGCACTCGACGACCCGCGGCGAGTGGCCTGGCCGCGCACCGCAGAAGACCGCCACCGACAGTCCGGCACTATGTGCGGTCGCCGTCCCGAATCCCGTTCCGTCCGCCATAGAGGCCTCTCGTTGCCGAAGAGCAGCCGGACGGCTCTCCGCAGGAGCACCGTCCGGGTGCCGGATGTGGTTGCGGCATCATGCTCACCGGACTGCTATTCCGGGCCTATTGCAGGGCGATCAACTCCCTATCCAGTCGGGGCCGCGACGTGAGCCCGGTGCTGCCGTTCCCGCCGATAGCGGGCCGATGGCATGTAGAAGGCCATGTCCATATGCTCCAGGAACGGCCCACGCCCCACCCCCGGCCAGACTGGTGAAGGAGATGGAAGAAATGATGAAGGATCCGGCAGGAACGTCCGTCCCCGTCGACGCCCGTCCGAAGATCGCGACGTTCGCTACGGATCCGGTATGCGGCACGATGAGCACAGCGACCGACGACACGCCATGGGGGCCGACGCCCCAGACGTGACCGAGCCGATGCGGAACGGCTGCGGACGGGTTGCAGGCCGCTCGGTGACGGCCGAGCGGCCCGCAACCCGGTTCAGGACACCCGTGCGAGCAGGGCGCTAAACCGCGCGGACGTCTCGGTGTCACCGCTGCCCGAGATGACCCGGAGCGCCTGTTCAAGGAGGGCCCTCGCTCGCTGGTGCTGCCCCTGGGCCAGATACACCTCGGCCAGACCTCCCTTGGCCAGGGCAGCGTCCTGGAGGCTCCCGGTGGTGTCTGCGACGGACAGCGCACTCTGGAAGCAACGGGCCGCCTCAGCCAGGTTTCCCAACACGAGGTGGGCCCTGCCCAGGCCTCGCTGGACGTACCCCTCGCCTTCCTGGTCCGCCTGGGTCCGCACGATGGCCAGCGCCTTGCGGAAGTATCCCAGTGACCGTTCCGCGTGGCCCCGGACCAGTTGGAGCTCGCCCAGCCGGAAGAGCACCTGACACGTCACCCGAGGATTGCCCACGTCCTGGCACGTGCGCAGCGCCGCGGTCAGCTGTTGTTCCGCCATGGCCAGATCGCCTCTGGACACGTGGATCTGGGCGGTGTTGCACCAGACGTGCGCCCGCCCGACGGGGTCACCCACTTCGAGGAACAGGTCTGCCGCGTGTTCGTACTCGCGCAACGCCTTGTCCAGGCTTCCCTGGATGTGCCAGGTCAGCGCGATGTTCCGCGCGGACAGGGCCATCCCGCCGACGTCGCACAGCTCCTCGAAGAGGGAGCGGGCCTTCTCGAGGTAGGGCAGGGCCTTTTCCACGTTGCGTTGCGAGAGGTAGAGCGAGCCGAGGGAACACCGCGTCGCGGCCTCCCCCCGGACGTTACCGGTGCGCAGGACGAGATTCAGCGCCGTCTCGTGGGTGTCCTTCCAGTCGTCGTGGTAGCGGCGCACCTCGAACAGGGTCACCAGAGCCACCGCCAGGTCCCAGCAGGCCTCGTCGAACCCGTACTCGCCTGCCACAGCGATCGCGGCGAGCAGCCCGGAGCGCTCCCCGTCCATCCAGCCGAGCGGATCCGTCACTACCTGCCCGACGACGTCGCGGGGCGGCTCCCACCGCGGCGACTGCCCGCGCACCAGCGTGAAGTCGCCCCCGTACAGCTGGCGGTGAGCTTCGTCGACGAGCGCGAGCCACGCTCCGGTTACGTGGCGTACTGCGTCGCGCCGCTCAGCCTGGGTGAGCTGGGAGGCGGTTTCCTTGAGGAAGAGCCGGATTAGGTTGTGGATCCGGTACCGGGGGTGGTCGGTCGGCTCCGCCTCGACGGGGGTGAGGAGCTGGCAGGCAGCCGCCTCGTCCATGAGGTCGTGCGCTTCTTCCGTGCCGAGACCCGTCACCGCTCCGGCCATCCAGCCGGGGATCGTCTCCATGTCGAAGAGGCTCAGCTTGCTAAGCAGCCGGCGCAGTGGGGGGTGCAGTGCGTCATAGGTCGAAGCGATGGTGGTACGGACCGCCTGATTGCCGTGCACCAACTCGTCGAGTCGGCGCCGGTCGTCGTACATGCGGTGCGCAATGAACGACACAGTCCTGTGCGGCGCCGCCGCAAGCCGTGTGCCGACGATGCTCAGGGCCAGCGGCAGACCGTCGGCGATGCGGACGACTTCGGCGACCGCGTCCGGTTCGGCCTGGATCCGTTTGTCCCCAATGAAGCGCCTGAGGAGCTCGACGGCCTGCGGCCCACTGAGGACGTCCAGCCGGACGTCCTGCAACGTCGGGATACCCGGCTGCGACCGTCGGCTCGTGATGAGGACGGCGCAGTTGTGGCCTCCTGGGAGCAGCGGCCTGATCTGCGCCTCGTCGGCGGCGTCGTCAAGGACGACCAACATCTCCCGGTCGGCGACGCAGCTGCGGAACATCGCGGCCCGCTCGTCCACGCCTTCCGGGATGTTCGAGGGAAGCACTCCCAGCGTGCGCAGGAAGTGGTCAAGGACACGTGCCGCGGCCACAGAGGACGGTTCGCTGCCGTGCAGGTCGTAGTAGAGCTGGCCATCGGTGAAGTGCTCCTGCACCACCTGATGGGCGACGTGAACGGCGAGCGACGTCTTGCCGACCCCGCCCTGGCCGTAGACGTTGACCGAGCGGGTGCCCGGATGGCCGGATTCCGGCTTGCCGACCAGCACTGCTCCGAGCTTCTCGACGATGTCGTCCCGTCCAACGAAGTGGCCGGACCGCGGGGGAAGCTGCCGCGGGACTGCTGGGCCTCGCGCCTGCGTGTAGGCGGGAATGAGCTCCGGTGCATCGTTGAGGATCTCTTTCTCAAGTCGCTGCAGTTCGGCCGACGGCTCAAGGCCGAGGTCTTCGAGCATGCGGCCACGGCCCTCCCGGTACACCTGGAGCGCGTCGGTCCGCCGGCCGGCCCGGTGCAACGCCAGCATGAGCTGACCGCGGAGCTTCTCTCGCAGAGGATTCTCCGACACATGGCTCGTCAGCTCCGAAAGCAGGTTGCGCTCGCGCCCACGCAGCAGTTCCACGTCGATGCAGTCCTCCAGCACAGTGAGCCTTTCCTCGTTCAGAGCCACCGCCTTCCTGCGGAGCACGTCGCTGTCCAGACCGCTGAGGGCTGGTCCCCGCCAGAGACTCAAAGCGCTGCGATAGCTTCGCACCGCCCCTTCAAAATGGCCCGCGTCGCACGCCGCCCGTGCCTCCGACACGAGGCGTGAGAAGTCGTCGACGTCCCGCTGCCCTGGTTCCAGGACCAACGAATAGCCGAAGGGGTGGGTCTTGAGCGCGTCCCCCATGCCGACGTCAGCCAGGAGCCGGCGTGCGGCCGACACACAGATCTGCACCTGACTCCGGACCGTAACCGGCGGGTCTTCGCCCCACACGACGTCGATGATGTCTTCAATGCTCACGATCTCGCCAGCTCTGCACACCAGCGCGGCAAGTAAGAGTCTCGGCCTCCGTGGTTTCATCTCCGCGTTCACGGCCCCAGTTGTGATCTCGAATCGTCCGAGAAGGGCGAAGTAGGCACCCCCGCCACCGTTGTGCCTTCGCAAGTTCATGACGCTCCGTCGGTTCCTCTTATCCCTATCGGATGACCTCGTCAAGACACCATCCGGCGCCTGGCCTCCATGGCCGGATTACGAACGCTGAGGCGGGCATCGCTGGCCCTCTAGTGCGAAGTACACGGCCAGAATCCGCCGTTGATCGGCGCTGCGCGAAACCGCTTTGATACGCTTCCACCCTCACCCTTCCCCTTCCATCCTGGAATGGAGTTGCACGCGCCCTCACATGGCAAGCACTTCAGGGAGTAGCAGCATCGCACGAACCGATGGAAGGCCAACCAGAGCACACCCAGTATCTACGCCTGTTGATCACAGTGTCCCCGGCGAAACGTCCCGTAGAGTCGATGGATCACGCCATAATCGATCTCGCGCCTGCGGCGGCAACGCAATCAGCGCCAGTCATTAAGACCTGGCGCTGTGCGGGGAGCGCAACGTCGTCCAGCGGAACGTGCCCCACCCGAAGGGCGGAGTTCTGTGTTTCAGCCGATCAGTGCGGCGAGCCCCTCGCGGTCCAGCTTGCCGTTCCGGTTCACCGGCAACTGGCCGACAAAGGTGTACGAGACGGGGACCATGTAATCGGGCAGCTTCAAGGCAAGTTCCGCCCTGAGGGCGGCCGGAGACAGCCGGGATCCGCCGTCCGCCACCACACAGGCGACCAGTTGCCTCTCACCAGCCTTCTCGACAACGGCCACAGCACCGGCTCGCACCCCTGCGCACAGTCCCAGGGCCGCCTCGATCTCGCCGAGCTCGATCCGGAAGCCCCGGATCTTGACCTGCTGGTCGATCCGCCCAAGGTACTCCAGCGCGCCGTCCGGCCGCCATCGGGCGAGGTCTCCCGTACGGTACATCCGCCCGCCGGCCGGACCGTACGGGTCGGGGAGGAAACGCTCGGCCGTCAGCCCAGCGCGTCCCACGTAGCCCCTGGCCAGCCCGAGGCCCGATAGGAACAGCTCGCCGGACTCTCCCACTGCGACGGGCTGGAGCTCCTGGTTGAGCACGTGCACCCGGGTGTTCCAGATCGGCCGTCCAATGGGCACCGTGGCCGGGTCCTGCTGTTCCGTGCAGTTCCACCAGGTCACGTCGATCGCCGCTTCGGTGGGTCCGTACAGGTTGAACAGCGGGACGCCGAGCACGGACCGGAATCTGGTACGCAGGGTCGGCGTGAGGGCCTCCCCGCTGCACACAACGCGCCGTAGTCCCCGAGCCTCCCTCACGGTGGGTTCCTCGAGGAACACCCTGAGCATCGACGGCACGAAATGCGCCGTCGTCACGCGTTCCTCCCGGATGAGGCGAACCAGATACCGGGGGTCCTTGTGCCCTCCAGGAGCGGCAACCACCATCGTTGCCCCGGCCGACAACGGCCAGAGCAGCTCCCACAGGGACACGTCGAAGCCGATGGGGGTCTTGTGGAGGACGCGGTCCTGGCCAGTGAGGCCGAACGCCGACTGCATCCAGAGTATTCGGTTGACGAGCCCTCCATGGGAGTTCACCACCGCCTTGGGAGCACCCGTCGAGCCGGACGTGAAGATGACCGTCGCCGCCCCCAGTGAGGTGAGCGCACCGCCCCGGTCGATGTCGGTGAGTTCCCCTCCGGGCAACGCGGACACGTCCGCGGCCGTGCCGGGGTCGTCCAGCAGCACCAGCGGCGGCACCCCCTGGGGGAACCTGGCTGCGGCACGGCCCAGGGTCAGCACCATCGTCGGCCGCGCATCCGACAGCATGCGGATCGTGCGAGAGGGCGGGTTCTCGGGGCCGAGCGGTAGGTAGGCCGCGCCTGCCTTCAGCACGGCGAGGACCGCTTCGACCAAGTACAGCGACCGCGGCAGCGCGACCGCCACCGACCTCTCCGGCCCTGCTCCCAGTGCGACGAGGTGACGTGCCAGCCGGTTCGCCCGCCGGTCGAGCTCGGCGTAGGTCAGCGTGACTCCCTCGAAGATAACCGCCGGGGCGGTCGGAGTCCTGGCCACGTGCTCCGCGAAGAGCATCGGAAGGACAAGCTCCGGCAAGGGATGCACCGTGTCGTTCCATTCCTTCGGCACCCGCGCCCCCCGGGGCACCGCCTCGGGCGGCCGGAATACGTCCGTGCCGTCCTCCGTGAGGGAAGGGTGCGCCATTCCCGGGGTGCTCGGCTGCATCATGCCGTCCTACCTTCTGGAGTGCGCCCCGGGAGTTCGCGACTCTGGGTTCGCGCGAGCGGGGCATGGATGGTGTTCATGCTTGCTGCCCTTGGTGGTTCAGGTGGCTGTTCACCAGGCCCCGCCACTTCTTCCGGTCCTCTGCTTTCGCTCTGCGAACCATTGCTTGGTAGGGCGAGGACGGGCGGGAGGAGTTGCGCCAGGCGTCGTTCTAGGAGGGGGGCAATCACCGTGTCCGCCACGGCGAGGTTCGACATCACCAAGGACATCAATCGGATCGCGGTCACCGACGACCGCGGCTAGCAATTGACCAGCCGCCGGGTCGACAACGACCCCGAGGCCGTCGAGGAGGCCATCATCGATCTCGTGGCCGTCCAGGCCGAACTCGCCGTCGGGCCAGAGCTGATAGGCAGCGTCGCCGCCCTGCTGCCCGCGATGCTGCTGGCCGAAGGCTTCCCTGTGGTCCACGTCCCCGGCCCGGCCGTCAACCGTGCCCCACCTGGCATTCCGGGGGCGGTGAGAACAAGTCCGATCCCAGCGACGTCAAGGTCATCGCCAAACAGGTCATGCTCCGCGACGACCTGCGGACGGTGGGAACTGCCGGACGGTGCCGCCGCCGAGCTGCGGCTGCTGGTGTCACCTCGGCACGCGCACAACACGTGAGCCTGCCCGAAGAGCGTTGCACCGCTGCGCCTCATCAGGGAACTCGCCACCGACCTCCTGACCGGCAAGGACCGCCTCCAGACTCTGGAGGCCAAGATCAAGGAACTGGTCGACGCCCACCCTGACACCCGCCTGACGGCGGCCTTCATCGCCCTGGTCAGCGACTAGCGGCACTTTGCTGACGGCGACGCCTTGGCCGGCGCCGGTCTCGCCCAGTCCGGCAGGATCCGCTACTCGCGCAGTGCCCTGGGCGGCAACAGGGCCCTCAAACAGGTCTTGTGCCAGTCCGCCTTCTGCGCGATCCGCCGTGATCTGACCCTCCGCGCCATCCGCGACCGCAAAAAGAGCGAAGGTAGGCGATACCGTAAAGCCCTGATTGCCCCGGCACGACGCCGCGTCAACGTCATCTACGTGATACTCCGCGACCACCGGCCCTAGGAAGCCCGCTCGCAACTTCGTCTCGTGGAGTGACTTCAGCACTAGGCAGCCGCCTTGTCCTCGACCATCTCTACGGCTTCCTGGGCGGTGTAGGCGAGTGCGAACAGTGAAGTGTCGCCCACCGCAAAGCCCCGCTGCCGGATTCCGCTGATGAGGTCCCGGAACTGCTCCCAGAGGCCTCCCGAGTCGAGCAGCACCAAGGGTTTGTCGTGCAGCCCGTGCTGAGCCCGTGCCGCTACCTCGACGATGCCGTCCAGGGTCCCATAGCCGCCGGGCAGGCCGATGAAGGCATCGGCACTCGACATCATCCGCAGCTTTCGGTCGGTCAAGTCCTTCGTGAGCATCAGCGTCTGCGCCGGGGCTCCCGCGGTGTGCTCGCGTTCGTTGAGGAAGGCGGGCAGCACTCCCATGATCGATCCACCGGCGCGCGAGACCCCTCGGGCCACGGCGCCCATCAACCCGCTGCCGCCCGCGCCGTAGACGAGTAAGTGGCCTCGGCCTGCGATATGAGCGCCGAGTTCCCCGGCGAGCCGTTGCGTCGCCGCGTCGGCTCCCGATTCGACGTCGCAGAAGACGCAGATGGCCAGCGGTTTCGAAGCTCGCGCCTGATGCTGATCGGACCAATTCTTTGACATCGAAAGCATCCTCAGATCCGCGCGTACGAATGGGGGGTCCGGTCAGCGTCCTCGCCCTGGGCACCGAGCACGTCACGTACGTGGCGACGTCGTTCGGGAGGGCCTGCCAGAGAGGCGAGCACCCCTTCCACGGTGGCCATCACCGCCGACGCGGCCGACTCGGAGTGTGTACGCCGATCGAACAGGAGCCGCAGACCGATCTGGCGGGCATCCTTCAAACAGAAGGTCAGGGGATAACCTGTGCTCTCCATAATGTCGCCCACGGAGAGTGTGGTGCCTGCGCCGTCGCCCTGTGTCTCCGGGTAGCCCTCGACCACGACGATGCTGTTGAACAATGCTGTCCGGGGCGGCGCGCCGCTCCATCTGTGCACGTCCGTGAGCGAGCTGTGACCGTGCTCCCGCAGGTTGATGTGGCGTTCCTGTACGTCGCTGAGCAGCGCCGCAACAGTCCGCTCGCCGGGGAAGGACAGCCGGAAGGGCAGCGTGGCGATCATCGGCCCGATGATCGTTTCGACCCCGTCGATCTCCGCCGGTCGGACCGCGAATGTCGATCCGACGGTGATGTCCAGCCTGCCCGACAGGTGACTCACGGCGATCCCCCAGGCCGCGAGTGCCACGGTTCCCAAGGTCACGTCGCATTCCGCCGCAAGCAGCCGCAGGGCATCCGTCGCCTCCGGCGTCAGGACGGACTCGACCAGACCGGTGCCGACGTCGCCCGGATCGTCCTGGGCCACCGACGCCGGCGTATGACATGGCATGTTTTCGAAAACACCACGCCAGTAGCGCTCGGTCGGCTCCGGGCGCCGGGCGGCCAGCCACTCCACGTACCGACGGTAGGAGACGGCCGGGGGCAGTTGGGCCTGCGTTCCCGCTAGGCGAGCCCGGTAACAGGCCATCCATTCGCCCAGCATTAGGGCCACGCTCCAGCCGTCCAGCAAGAGATGATGGTAAGTCAGGAAGACGACGAGCTGCTCCGCGGAAACAGGCACGACCGCCAGCCGGACGGGGGCCGTGTCTGACATCGCGAACGGCTCGGCCCTTTCCTGTACGGACAGGGACCGCAGGTCGTGCCGCAGGTCCTCGAAGGGCCGGCCACGCCAGTCGAAGATCCGGGTGGGGATCGCGTGTACAGGGCGTACGACGTGGACCGGTTGGGGCACCCCGCGCCAGACCACTGCGCTGCGGAGCACGGGATGCCGGGCGACGACGTCCTCCCATGCCGCCCGGAAGGCGTCGAGGTCGATGCGCCCGGTAATGAGCAGTTCCTGCTGGTCCCGGTAGTAGGCGTGATCGGGATGCAGCAGGGAGTGGTACAGCATCCCTTGCTGAACCGACGACAGTGGGAACACGTCCTCGAGGTCCGCATGGACTGCGACGAGCGTGTCGAGCTCCCGCTGACTCAGATCAGCGGCCGGGAAGTCCGAGGGAGTCGTGATGGCCCGATTCCCGACGCAGTAGCGGGTGACCTCTTCGACGTATCGGGTGAACCTCTCGGCCAGCTCGGCCACGGTGTCGGGGTGGAAGCGGTCACCGGAGAAGATCCACTCGGCCTCGAACACGCCGTTGTGGATGGCCGCTTCGATCTCGATGGCGTGGCTGCGCCGTTGGTCTGCGCTCCGCTCCGCCCCTAGAACCGCCGGTAGTATGCGCAGCGGCCCCCAGTCCATCCGTGACCGGTCCACCTTGCCCTGGTAGTTGAATAGCACGGGGGGCTCGGGCAGATCGCGCAGCGCTTGACCCCGGGGCCCGGGGGTCAGGTAGCGCAGGATCCCGTAGTCGAATCCCTCCGTCGGTGTGGAACGCAGCCGCTGCCGGACGGCACGGACCGCCGCCGCCGTGCCGCCGCCCTCCCCGGACGGAATCGGCAGGCGTACGGGATGGACGCTGGTGAACCAGCCGACGGTCTCGCCGACGTCGATGCCGGTTACAGGGTGCTCCCGTCCGTGCCGTTCGACGTCGATTGGGACGGCTTCACCCACCCACTCCTGCAGGGTCATCGCCAGCGCGGTGAGCAGCACCTCCTCCACCGTCATCCGTGCGGCGGCGGGAACTACGGAGAGCGCCTCGGTGTCCTCCGGGGACAGCCGTACCGTCACCGATCGCGACCTGCCCACGGTGTGGTGACTGGCCGTGGCCGCGCCGGGCAGTTCCGGAGCGTCGGCGAGGACACCCGTCCAGTACGCCACGTCCACGGCCGGGGCGGCCGACTCGGCGTATCGGCCCAGCGCTTGCGTCCAGCGGCCGAACGTCGTCGTTGGCGTCGGCGCCGACCAGCGAGCGCCGCGTAGCGCCGTTTCGTAGGCGTCCGATAGGTCGACGAGGAACGGGCGCCACGACATGGTGTCCACGGCGAGGTGGTGCACCGCGATCAGCAGCCGCGCCGGACGGTCGTCACCGAGATCGAAGAGCGCCGCCGCTACGAGGGGTCCCGACGTCACGTCGAGGGAGGCCTGGAGCCGGTCCGCCTCGGCTGCCAGCCACCCCTCCGAGTCCTCTGACTCGACGCACGACACCAGCCGTAAGGCGAAACCATCCTCGATGGGCGCGACCGTCTGGTGCCAGCCGTCCGGCAGTCGTGTGTAGCGCAGTCTCAGTGCGTCGTGCCGGTCGATCACCCACCGCAGTGCCGCGTCCAGAGCAACCAGGTCGGGCGCGTCGAGTTCTAGCTGGACGGATTGGTTGTAGTGGTGGAGCTCCGTCAGGTTCTGGTCGAGGAGCCACTGCTGGATGGGGGTGAGGGGGAGAGGCCCGTCGAGGGGGGTGTCGGTGGGCCTCTCCTCGGCTGGCTCCTCGTACACATCGACGTAGGGGGCCAGTTCGGTGATGGAGGGGTGCCGGAAGATGTCCTTTGGGGCGATCTGTAGGCCTGCCCTGCGGGCTTCGGCCGCTAGCTGCATGGTGAGGATGGAATCCCCTCCAAGGGCGAAGAAGTTGTCCTGGACGCCTACCTCTTCGATGCCGAGGACACGGCGCCAAAGGTCCGCGATCCGTTCCTCCAGTGGACCGGTAGGCGCCTGCGCGGATCCGGTGTCGTGGGTCTCGGTGAGCGGCAGGGCCGCGAGCGCCTTGCGGTCGACCTTGCCGTTCGGGTCGAGGGGCAAGGCCTCCAGGAGCACGATTACCGATGGGACCATGTAGGCGGGCAGCCTCTTGCCGAGCCAGCTGCGCAGCTCGTCGGCGTCGGTCTCGCCGCCGGGGCTGACGACCGCGTGCGCGACGAGCCGCCGACGCCCGCTGCCGACACCGGGCGCTGTGACCACTGCCTGGCGAATCCCGGGATGCGCCGTGAGCGCGGTCTCGACCTCGCCCGTCTCGATGCGGTACCCGCGGATCTTGACTTGGTGGTCGCGACGGCCGACGAACTGAAGGTTGCCGTCGGGGTGCCAGTAGCCCAGGTCACCGGTCCGGTACAGCCGGCCGCCCGGTGAGCTTGAGAACGGGTCGGGAACGAACTGCCGGGCCGTCTGGCTGGGGCGGTTGCGGTAGCCGCGGGCACAGCACACGCCGCCGATGTAGATCTCCCCCTCGACCCCTGGCGGAACCGGGTTGAGCCATTCGTCGAGCACGTAGAGCGTGGTGTTCCAGATAGGCTTGCCGATGGGCACGAGGTCTCCGGTTAGCGGCCCGCCGACGACGTATGCGGAGTTGGCAACAGAGGCCTCGGTCGGCCCGTACTCATTGAGCACGCGCGTGCCGGGGTCCAGTCCGCGCCAACTGTCCAGGACGCTCGTGGGGAAGCCGTCCGCACCGACCGCAAGGACCGCAGCTAGAGTGCCCGCCTCGGCCGCATCCAGGCGCTGGGCCAGCAGCTCGAGGTGTCCCGGGGTCAGCTTGACGAATCCAAACGGCGAATGCTCCACGAGGAGGTCGGTCAGCTCCTGGGGGTCGGTGGTCTCCGGGATGAGGTGGACCGGTTGCCCGAGCACCAGGGGCACGTAGAGGTTCGGGACGATCATGTCGAACCCGAAAGAGGAGAACACTGGCGCACCGCGATCGGAGAGGTGCGCGTAGTGGCGCGAGCACCAGTGAACGTAGTTCATCAGGCCCCGGTGGTGGCACATCACCCCCTTGGGCTGGCCGGAGGACCCGGACGTGTACATCACGTAGGCCAGGCTGTCCGGCGTCGCCAACTCGGCGGGGTCGGAGGCTGGGCGGTGTACCAGCTCCTCCTCCATTCGGTCCAGAACGCACAGTTCCGCGGCGTTCAGGTCCAGTTCGCCCAAGAGGCCCTCGTGCGTGACGACGACGCTCAGGGCCGCGTCACGGACGACGTGGGCGAGCCGCTCGGGGGGATTGTCCGACGCCAACGGCACATAGGCACCGCCAGCCTTCATGATGGCCAACATGGCGACGACCATGTCGGGTGTCCTGGTCATCTGGACGCCTACCAGGGTTTCGAGCCCGACACCGCGTGCGCGGAGGGCATGGGCAAGCCGGTTGGCCCGCTGGTTGAGCTGCTCGTAGGTCCACTCGCCGCTGCGGTCGCCGTCGTTGTACCGCAGGGCAACCGCGTGGGGGGTGGCCGCGGCCTGGCGGGCGAAGAGCGCGGGCAAGGTTGCGTCGTCCGGATACGGCGCGTGCGTGTCGTTCCAGCCCAAGACGAGGTCACTCCACTCATCGGGAGCGAGCAGGCATACTTCCGCTAGCCGCCGTGCGGGGTTGTCCGCGTAGGCGGTCATCACGCTGCGAAGGTGGCGGACGAGCGCGCCCACCACCCTGTCGTCGAGGCGGTCACGCTGGTAGCGCAGGCGGATGGTGAGGCCCTCTCCCGCCTCGAGCATGACGACCAGCGGATAGCCGGTGGTTTCGACCGTGGTCACGTGCTCAACGCGCAGCCCGCCCGCCGTTCGGTCCGCATCGGTCCCGTTGAACCCGTCGACGACGACGATGCTGTCGAATAGGGCGGTGCCTCGGGGCACGGCGCTGACGGCTTGGACATCCGCCAGGGCCGCGTAGGAGTAGTTCCGCCCCTCGACTAGTTGCTCCTGGAGGTCCCGGAGCCAGTCGTCGAACAGCGTGTTCGGGACCGGCTGGGTGCGCACCGGCACGGTGTTAATGCAAAGGCCGACGAGCTCGGTGGCTCCGGGCAGGTCGGGCGGGCGCACGGACACCGTCGAGCCGAAGACTACATCGCCCTCCCCGCTGTAGCGCGACAGCAGGAGTGCCCAGGCGCCGTGGAAGAGCGTGCCGAGGGTGAGTCCGCTCGCGCGGGTCACCAGCTCTAGGCGGCGAACCAACGCGCTGGGCAGCTCGACGGCGACCTCTCCGTTCGCGGCGCCGGCCCCCTGATCGGCGCGGCCGAACGCGACCGGCGTGGGGGCGGTGAATCCCGCCAACCGTTCGCTCCAGTAGTCGCGCGCCGCGTCGTGGTCCTGGTTCGCGAGCCATTCCACGTACTGCCTGAAGGACGGAGGGGTCTGTGGGGCCTGTGGTGCTTCGCCGCACACGAGTGCTGTGTAGACCTCTTCCACCTCGTGCACTAGGACGGGCAGGCTCCATCCGTCCAACAAGAGGTGGTGGTAGCTGAAGACGGTCTCCAGCAGTTCGTCCGACCAGCGGATCACGGTGAGCCGGACTGGCGGCTCGACCGCGATGTCGAACCCGATGTCGCGGTCCTCCGCCAGCAGCCGGGCGAGGAACCCTTCCCTGTCGCCAGCCTCAGTGCTGGGACTCAACACCCGAACCGGCAGTTCCGCGCTCTCCAGTACCCGCTGGCGGGGCCCCGGCAGGCCGTCCCACTCGACGACGCTGCGCAGCACGCCGTGCCGCCGTGCCGCTGTCCTCCAGGCCGCGCAGAGCGTCTCGGTCTCCACGGGCCCGTGCACGCGGTGGACGGTCTGCTGGAAATAGTCGGACGCTCCGGCGGAGTACTGGCTGTGAAAGAGCATTCCGGCCTGCATCGACGTCAGCGGGTACGGCTCGGCCGGCTCGAGTGTGTCCGCGGACGGCAGTGTCCCGTCGGCAGGCGGATAACCCTCGACGGCGACGTTCCCGTCCGGTGCGGGCACCGCGACTCGGGCCAGATGCCGCACGGTGAGCTGCAGTACGTCGGCTGGCTGGACGAGCAGGCCGGCCCGCCGGGCCACGGCGGCGACGCGGACGGCGCGCACCGAGTCTCCGCCGAGACCCGGAAACGTATCGTCCAGCCCAATGCTGACCTGACCGAGCACCTCGCCCCACACCTGCGCGACGAGCCGTTCCGCCGGCGTGACTGGCAGTGCCGTGGACCTGCGCACCGCGACGGGCGGCAGGGGGTCAGGCAGTGCGGCTCGATCGATCTTGCCGTTCGCGTTCAGCGGCAGGGCCTCGAGAACGACGATCTCACCGGGAACCATGTAGGCGGGGAGCTGATCGTCCAGGAAAGACCGGATTGAGGCAGCGAGTTCCCGCAGCCGGGCCCCGCGCACCGGATCGTTCACCATGCGGCGCAGCTCATCGGGGCCGGGTGCGCCGATCGCGGTCGCGGCCGGCCTCGTTTCCGCCCGCAGCGGTGCACCGACCGGATGAAAGACGAGGTCGCATGCGTCGGGACGGCCGTCGCCGCGTACCGTCTCGGTCATCCGGAAACCGAGCCGCTCCGCCAGGGACCGCACCCGCTCCCGGTCGGGGGCAGCCCGCACGCGGCGCACCTCCCCTGCTGTCTGTACAAGCTGTCCGAGGCTCACCGTGCCGGCTGCGCAGGCCAGGCCGCTGGCCGCCGCCACTGCGAGGGCGCGGCGTGCGTCCGGCACGTCGCGGACGCCGCAGCCACCGGGTGCCGACCGCAGAAGTGCCTCGAACGAAGCACTCGTCATGCGGCGGTCATCCCAGTCCGTCCACCGCAGTGGTGGAGCAAGCGGGGTTCCCGCATCAGGGCCGGGGCCGCTCCCGTCCGTGGGCTTGCGGACGACCACGCGGTAGCGGAAGGGGCCTGCCCCGGCCGGGCCCGCGAACGACGGATGGATGTCGACCGAGGCTACGCGGGCACGGTCCTGGGCCAGCGCCTCGAAGAAGCGAGGATCCGCGGCAAGCTCGTCCGTCAGCGTCAGCAGCTGGCCCACCTGACCGGCCAGGGCAGCGCAGGTGTCGTACGGAGAGCGCCGGGCCGCCTCCGTCACCAGGGCTTCTCCAGCAAGCAGACGGAGATCGCGCAGGCCGTCGATGATCACCTGCCCACCGGGGGCGCACCGGTCCAGGGCGGTTTCGATGCCGGTCCTAAGCGCATCCGCGCCGGCCGAACCGGCAGGATCAAGGAGGACGGATGGCACACCGTCGCCGCGGCCGGTGGAGTCGTTCGGGCGCACCACCGTGCCCGGTGCAGGGTTGGCTTCGCCGTCGCCGCCCGGCGCGGGAACGACGTAGGCCACGAGCCCCTGGTCGCGCCCTGCTGCGCGGGAGGGGACGACGACCGCCTGCCGCACCCGTGGGTGACCGAGAATCGCAGCCTCGATCTCGCCCGGTTCGACGCGGAACCCCCGGACCTTCAGCTGGTGGTCACTGCGGCCGAGGATCTCGACGGTCCCGTCGTCGCGGCGGCGTCCGATGTCTCCAGTCCGGTAAAGCCGGCGGCCGGGGACTGGCGAGAAGGGATCGGGCGTAAACCTTTCAGCCGTCTGCGCAGGCTGTCCCAGATAGCCCTGTGCGAGGCCAGAGCCGCCTATGTAGACCTCGCCCCGCTCCCCAAGCGGGATGGGCTCTAGACCAAAGCCGAGAACGTGCACGCTCGTCTGTGCGACGGGCCGCCAGTCGACGGTCCGGCCGCCTTCACCGAGCCTTCCGACGGCTGACCAGATAGTCGTCTCCGTCGGCCCGTAAAGATCCCACGCGGCGCATCCGCTGGACACTAGCCAGTCGGCGAGATCGGGGGGCAGTCGGTCGCCGCCGCAGAGCAATTTGAAACCCGCCGGCGGACACCAGTCGTGCTCCCTCAGCAGTTGCCAGGTCGCGGGGGTGGCCTGGAGGACGGTGCCGCCGGCCTCGTCGATCAGATGGGCCAGCCTCGCCGGGTCCATGGCCTGGTTTCGGCTCGCGATGACCGTGCGCCCGCCCACCACCAAGGGCAAGAAGAGCTCGAGCGCGGCGATGTCGAACGACACCGTGGTGACCGCCACCAGGACGTCATTGGCGTCGATGCCCGGAACGCTGCGCATGGACCACATGAAATTGGCCAGTGCCGCGTGGGGAACGACGACCCCCTTGGGCACACCGGTCGAGCCGGAGGTGTAGATCACGTACGCGACAGAGGCCGGATCGAGGAGCGGCAGGGCAGCGGCATCAGCTTCCGGCCCGGCCAGGACGTCGTCCAGAGGCAGGGACGCGGGCCCGTCCGGGGGAAGCCAGTCCGGACGGACGCAGCCCGTCAGCATCAGCCGCACACCGGCCTGTTCCACCGTACGGGCGAGCCGGGCCGCGGGAAGACCGGGATCCAGGGGTACGTATCCCGCACCGCAGCGCAGGACGCCGAGAAGGACCACCGGGAGGTCGACGCCCCTCTCTATGGCCACGCCGACGAGGTCGCCGGGCCCCGCGTTCTCGGCGCGCAAGCGGCTGGCGACCCGACCGGAGCGCTCCCACACCTGCGCGTACGTCAGCTCGCTCGCCCCGCAGGAAACGGCGAGCGCATCGGGCATGGCCAGGACGTTCCGGTGGATCAGCGCAGGCAGGGAGTGCAGGGGCACGTCAGCGGCCGTGTCATTGAGCGAGGCGGTCTCCTGGTCGTCCTCCGCGGGCAGGAGCGTCTCCCGGGTGACAGAGTGATCTTCTATCATCAGATTTCGCTTCCGTCCTTCAGGATGTCAGTGAGGACATCCGCGACGTACTGCACAGAAGGCATCTCGAGGAGCTCGGCGTGGCGGCCCGGGACGGGGTGGACCGTCACGGTCCCGGAGGTCAGCGCCTGCCAGTCCTGCAGCCGCACCTCGTTCGTCAGCCCGGATCCCTGTTCTGTGCTGCGCAGAAGGTGGATGTCGGCCGCGACCGTGCCGTCGTAGCGGTAGGTGGTCGTCGCCTTGCCGTTGGCCGTGTACACCCGAACCATCCGCCGGATCGACTCGCTGTCGGCGAGGTTCGACATCCGTTTCCCGGCACGCTCGTACCGCAGGATCTCCTCTATGAGCTCCTCCTCGGTACTGCTTTCGAGGTGCTGCTTGTAGAGCGCCATGTCGGACACCACACGCAGTAGTTCTTCCTTGAAACCGCCCTCGGCGCGGGCAGTATCTGTCCGTGGCCTGAACACCGGCGTGTCGAGGATGCCGAGCAGGGCCACCGACTCGCCGGCTGCCTCAAGTTGCCGGGCCGCCTCGAAGGCCACCAAGCCGCCGAATGACCAGCCGGCAAGTCGGTAGGGACCGGCGGGGCAGACCTTCCGGATCGCCTCCAGGCCTGCCCTGGCGATCTCCTCCACCGTGGTGAACGGCGCCTCGTCGGAGTCGAACCCGACAGACTGGAGGGCGTACACAGAGGGCTGTGTAACGAGCAGTCCGGCTAGTTCCAGATAGGCAGCGGCCGAGCCGCCTTGCGCTGGGAAGAGGAACAGCGGCGATCCGTCGTTGCCCCGGCGCAGCCGTACCGGAGATCCATCGCGCGGGGCCATGAGGTCCCGCAGGGCGGTGGAGAGTTCGGCCACGGTGGGGTTCTGGAAGAACGCGACGAGCGGGACGGTCACTTCGAACGCGGCACGCACCCGGTCCACTGCAACCATGGCCCGGATCGAATCTCCGCCGACCATGAAGAAGTTGTCGTGCACGCCGACCCGGTCCAGGCCCAGCACGTCGCTCCAGATGTCCGCGAGCGTCTGCTCGGTGGGGGTCTTGGGGGCTTCGTAGTCGGTGGTGGCCAGGGTGGCTCGGAGGGCAACCGGTGCTGGCAGGAGCCTGCGGTCGACCTTGCCACCCTGGCTGAGCGGGAGGGCGTCCAGGACGGTGTAGGCGGCCGGCAGCATGTAGGCGGGCAGCCTCTCCCGGAGGAAGTCGTGCAGTTCCGAGCCGCCCACCGAATTGCCTTCTTCGAGGACGACGTACGCGGCGAGCCGTTTGTCGCCGGGCTGGTCCTCACGTGCCGCCACCACGGCCTCGCGCACCGCCGAGTGCTGGAGCAGCGCGGCCTCGATCTCCCCGAGTTCGATCCGGTAGCCGCGGATCTTGACCTGGTGGTCGATCCGTCCGAGGAACTCCAGTTCACCGTCCGTGCGGAACCGGGCGAGGTCACCCGTTCGGTAGAAGCGCGCGCCGGACACAGCGCCGTGGGGGTCGGGTAGGAACCGCTCCGCGGTAAGTCCGGGCCGGCCGAGATATCCCCGGGCCACCCCCTCTCCGCCGATGTAGAGCTCCCCCGTCACCCCGACTGGTACCGGATCCAGACGGTCGTCGAGCACGTACATCCGGGTGTTGGCGATCGGCTTGCCGATCGGCACCAAGCCGCGGTAGCCGACGTCCTCGGGGACGGTGTACACGGAGCAGCCGACAACGGTCTCGGTCGGACCGTACTCGTTGATGATCCGCGCGCCTGGAGCAATCCGGCGCCAGCTCGCCGCGGTCTCGGGCCGCATCTCGTCCGCACCCACGACGAACGTGCGCACCGATTCGACCGCGCCGGGCGGCAGCTCGCCTCGTAGCACATCGAGATGGGCGGGCGTGATCTTCAGCAGGCTGAAGTCCCCAGGCTTGCCTAGAAGTTTCGCCAGTTCCGCCAGCGCGTCGTCCGGTGGCAGCAGTGTGACGTCTCGGCCGCCTATGAGCGGGAGGAAGAAGTTCGGCACGGACAGGTCGAAGGCGATCGACCCCAGCATGGGAGCGCCCGACGCGCCGTCGAGCCCATACCCCTCGATGCACCAGAACAGGTAGTTGACGAGGCCGCGGTGGCTGATCATTACGCCTTTGGGGCGCCCCGTCGATCCAGACGTGTACATCACATACACCAGGTTGTCGGAGTTACCGATCACCTGCGGGTCCCGTGCCGACCGCTCCTGGATCCGTGGCCAGTCGACATCGATGCGCACCACCGGCACGGCCGCGCCAGAGAAGGATTCGGCCAGCGTCTGCTGCGTCACCACCGCTTCCGCCGCCGAGTCGGTCAGCGCGAACGCCCGACGCTCCGCCGGATGCCTGGGGTCCAGAGGCACGTACGCCCCGCCGGACTTCACAATGCCCCACAGCGCGACCAGCAGCTCCGTGCTGTGCTCGAGGCAGACTCCGACAACGGTCTCGGGTCCGACACCTAGGTCTCGCAGGTGATGGGCGAGACGGTTGGCCCGCTCGTTCAGCTCCCGGTAAGTCACGCGCTCCTCGCCGCACACCACGGCGACCGCATCGGGCGTACGTCGCACCTGCCGCTCGAACAGCTCCTGTAGGCAGGCGTCACTCGGGAATTCAGCATCGGTGGCGTTCCATGCATCGAGCACCAGCCTGCGCTCTGCGGCGGGCATTACCGCCACGTCGGCGACGGGCGTGTCCGGTCCCTTCGCCAGACCCTCCAGGACCTGGACAACATGGGAAAGCACCCGTTGGGCCGTTTCTCCGTCGAATGAATCGAGAGCGTGGAACAGCTGCAGGGAGAGGTCACCGCCAGCGTCCACCTGCAGGACCAGTGGATAGCCCGTGCCCGGGCTACCGGTGGCCTGAGCGGGGGTGAGGGTTAGTCCTCCGGCGCTCGGCCCGTCCGGGCCGTTGGGCGTTTCTACGACCACGATGCTGTCGAAGAGGGAACTCCCGGCCGGCACACCCGCCCACCGCTGGACGTCCACCAATGCACTGTGCTCGTGCTCCCGCA
Source organism: Streptomyces cynarae (assembly GCF_025642135.1). Taxonomy (NCBI): domain Bacteria; kingdom Bacillati; phylum Actinomycetota; class Actinomycetes; order Kitasatosporales; family Streptomycetaceae; genus Streptomyces; species Streptomyces cynarae. The sequence goes on from NZ_CP106794.1 coordinate 89,531, forward strand.
CGGCCAGCAATCGCTCATGCACACCCGACAGGAACTCCCCCACCGACTCCCCGTCATCCACCCGCACCCGCAACGGCACCGTATTCATCAACAGCCCCACCATCCGCTCCACACCAGGAACGTCAGCGAACCGCCCTAACGACACCGAACCGAACACAACATCCGACAACCCGCAATAACGATGCAGAACCAAACCCCACGCCGCCTGCACCACCGAACCCAAAGTCACCCGCAACTCCCGGGCAACCCCCTCCAAACGCCCGACCACCCCCTCATCCACCACACACCGCACCACACCCGAACCACCCACACCCGAACCCCGACCCCCAAGAACCAATGGAGTCGGCAACGACACCCCACCCAACACACCCCGCCAGAACTCCTCATCCGCCCCCACATCACGCAACCCCAACCACTCCACAAACCCCCGGTACGACACCGGCTCCGACAGGCGCGGGGCTGCACCGTCCTGGCTCAGACCGCCGTACAAGGCGATCAGGTCGCCGAGTACCAGCGGCACGCTCCAGCCGTCGAAGAGCATGTGGTGCACGGTCCATAGAAGTCGGTGGGTGCGTTTACCAGTGCGGATAAGACGCATCCGGTGCGCGGGGCCGCCGTGGACGTCGAACCCTTCTTTGCAGTCGCGCTCGAGGAGCTCTGCTAGGGCCTCCTCGCGTGCGGAGGCATCGAGGTGCGACCAGTCTTCGTACGCGAGGCCGGGCGCGGCATCGTGCCACACAAGCTGCAGTGGCTGCGGCAGGTCGTGCCAGGCAAATGTCGTCCGCAGCGTGGTGTGCCGGTCGGCGACCTCGGTCCAGGCGCGCTCGAATGTGTAGGGATCCAGGTCGCCTTTGAGGTCATAGAGGAACTGGCGCACGTAATTGCTGGGGTCGGGGTCGTACAGCGAATGGAACAGCATGCCTGCCTGCAGCGGAGACAGCGGATAGGCGTCGGCGAGTAGCATGAGGCCGGTCTGGCGCTGCGCCGCGATCGCCAACTGCCGTATTCCGGTACGGTCTAGGCCAGCCAGCTCGAACGGCTCGCGGTGCACCACGGCTGGGGTGGCAGCAGCCACGTCGCGCGAGGGCCCGGCCGCCACGATGGCCGAGGCGAGTTGCGCGATCGTCGGAGCGGCGAACAACTGGCTCGGCTTTACGGCGACGCCCGCTGCCCTGGATCGGGTCGCGACCTGAATGGCGACGAGAGAATCACCGCCGAGGTCGAAGAAGTTGTCCTGTGCGCCGACCTGCTCGAGGCCCAGGACCTCCTTCCAGATGACGGCGAGCGTCTCCTCAACCGGTCCGCGGGGCTCGACCAGGATCGGACCGGTCCGGCAAGCCCGGGGGCCGGGGTCGGGCAGGGCCCGGCGGTCCAACTTGCCGTTGACGGTCAACGGGAGGGCGTCGAGGACGACGATGGATGCCGGAACCATGTAGGCCGGGAGGTGCCTCGCGAGTGCTGCGCGCAGGGCCTCACTGTCGGGGCCGGCGGCGTCCTCGGGTACGACGTAGGCGACGAGCCGCAGGTCACCGGGCCCGTATTCCCGCACCACCGCCGCCGCGTCCCGGACTCCCGGCTGGGCTGCCAGCACCGACTGGACCTCGCCCAGCTCCACGCGATAACCGCGGATCTTGACCTGGTCGTCGATGCGTCCGATGAAGTCCAGCGTGCCGTCCGGCTCCTCGCGGGCGAGGTCTCCACTGCGGTAGCGGCGGGACCCCGGCGGACCGAACGGGTCCGGCACGAAGCGCTCCGCGGTCAGTGCGGGACGGCGCAGATAGCCACGGGCGACGCCTGCACCGCCGATGTAGACCTCTCCCTCCGCTCCCGCTGGCACTGGAAGTCCGTGCTCGTCGAGGAGGTGGATCCACATCTCCCCGAGCGCGCGGCCGATCGGACTGCCGCTCGCGTCCAGGTCGTCCTGGGTGATGCGGTGGTAGGTTGAATAGACGGCGGTTTCCGTGATGCCGTACATGTTGACCAAAGCTGGCCGCTCGAGTCCGAACCGGGAGATCCACGGGTCGAGCTCGGTCGGGTTGAGCCGCTCCCCCGCGAAGACCACGGCGCGCAGGGAGAGTCGCCTAGCCCTCGAATCGGCAGCGGTCGCCGCTGCGGCCAGCGGCCGGAACGCCGAGGGCGTCTGGCACAGCACCGTCACCCGCTCCCGGACCAGCAGGTCCAGGAGGTCGTCCGGAGAGCGGGCGATGTCGAACGGCACGACGACGAGCTGCCCGCCGTGAGCCAGGGCGCCCCACATCTCCCACACGGAGACGTCGAAGGCGTACGAGTGGAACAGGGCCCACACGTCCTCGGGGCCGAAGCCGAAATGTTCGTCGCCCAGGGCAAGGAGCGACCACAGCTGGGAGTGAGTGAGGCACACGCCCTTGGGCCGGCCGGTCGAACCCGAGGTGTACATCGTGTAGGCAAGGGAGCCGGGGCCTGCTCCCTCTGCCGGGTTCTCCGGTGAGCGGCCCGCGATGACCGCGGCGTCGCGGTCGAGCACCACCAGGCGGCCGCCGTATACCTTCTCAAGTCGGTGTGCCGCGTCCGAGGCGGAGATCACTACGGGGCTGGCGGTCTCGTCGAGGATGTATGTCAACCGGTCGACGGGGTGCGCCGGATCTAGAGGTACGTAGGCACCACCGGACTTGAGGACGCCGAGCAGTGCCGGAATCAGATCCGGGCCGCGTTCGAGGCTTACGCCGACGATGGTCTCGGGTCCGACGCCCAGGTCCCGGAGGTGATGGGCGAGGCGGTTGGCCCGCTCGTTCAGCTCTCCGTACGTGAGACGCTCTTCGCCGCACACCACGGCGATCGCATCGGGTGCGCGTCGCACCTGCCGTTCGAACAGCTGGTGCAGACAGGCGTCCGGCGGGAGTTCTCCGGCCGGGGTGTGTCGGCGTGCGGGCTCGTTCGTGCGGCCCACCTTGGAGAGCAGGATGTCCGGGCCCTCGGATAGATCCCTCAGGACCTGCACCAGGTGGTCGAGCACCCGCTGCGCGGTCTCCCCCTCGAATGAGTCGAGTTCGTGGACCAACTGCAGCGAGAGCCCGCGCTCGGCATCGACTTCGAGGAGCAGGGGACACCCCATGTCGGGGGCGACGACATCGTCGTCGACCGGCGGGAATGCGGAGCCAGCCGGGCCACTGCGCGGGGTGAACCTGTCGAAGGCGACGATGCTGTCGAAGAGGGAACTCCCGGCCGGCACACCCGCCCACCGCTGGACGTCCACCAATGCACTGTGCTCGTGCTCCCGCACGGCCAGCAATCGCTCATGCACACCCGACAGGAACTCCCCCACCGACTCCCCGTCATCCACCCGCACCCGCAACGGCACCGTATTCATCAACAGCCCCACCATCCGCTCCACACCAGGAACGTCAGCGAACCGCCCTAACGACACCGAACCGAACACAACATCCGACAACCCGCAATAACGATGCAGAACCAAACCCCACGCCGCCTGCACCACCGAACCCAAAGTCACCCGCAACTCCCGGGCAACCCCCTCCAAACGCCCGACCACCCCCTCATCCACCACACACCGCACCACACCCGAACCACCCACACCCGAACCCCGACCCCCAAGAACCAATGGAGTCGGCAACGACACCCCACCCAACACACCCCGCCAGAACTCCTCATCCGCCCCCACATCACGCAACCCCAACCACTCCACAAACCCCCGGTACGACACCGGCGCGGCGAGCGCTGTCTCCTCACGGCCCGCCGCGATCTCCGCGTACCGGGTGAAGAGTTCGTCGAGGACAAGCGAGATGCTCCAGCCGTCGAGCAACAAGTGCTGCACGGTCCAGACGAGCCGGTGCCGGCCTTGGGGCAGCATGACGAGGGCGAGCCGATGCGCGGGCGCGGCCGGGCCGAGGACACAGCGGTCCATCTCCGCCAGGAGGGTCTCGCGCAGTCCCGTGGCGGAATCTGTGGTCCCGGTCAGATCCACGATGGTCACGGGGCGGTCGAGCTCGCGGTGGACGATAAGGAGCGGCCTGGGCACGCCGTCGATCACGCAGGTGGTGCGCAGTGCATCGTGTCGGCGCGCCACGTCGGTCCATGCCCGGCCGAGTGCGTCAGGGTCGATGTCCGCCGGGGTCTCGAAGGTGAACTGGCGCAGGTAGCCACGGGACCCGGTTTCGTCCAGCGAGTGGAAGAGCATACCCGACTGAAGGGGAGACAGTGGGTGAATGTCCACTACGCCGTCGGCAGTGACCTGCGGGTGAACGGCTGCTATCCGGCGGAAGAGAGCGCCGAGTTGCTGAGCGTCGAGTCCGGAGCGCGGAAAACGGCCCTTGGCGGTCCGGGGTTCCGGTGCGGGCGCCGGCGAGGCCTCGCGGACCGACCGGCCGGCCGTCACGGCAGCCAATCCCGCCACAGTATGGTGCGCAAAGACGTCGTGCGCAGTCATCCGGTATCCCGCCTCACCCGCCCGTGCGGCGACCCGCATTGCGAGGAGAGAGTCACCGCCCAAGGCGAAGAAGTCGTCTTCGACACCGATTCCTTCGGCCCCGAGGGCGTCGGCGAAGATGCCCGCAAGCTGCCGTTCCGCGGCGGTGCGGGGTGCACGACGGACGGCGGTGTCGCCAGTGGGCTCCGGCGCCGGCAACCTGAGATGGTCGGGCTTGTGGTTCTGGTTGAGCGGGATCTCCTCGAGGAGGCGGAAGCTCGCCGGCACCATGTAGGGGGGGAGCTGGCGCACGAGCCACTGGCGCAGGTCCGCCTCGTCGAGCGGCGTTTCCGGATGGGGCACCAGGTACGCGGCGAGGCGCTTGCCGGCGGTCGGATGGTCCCACGGGACCACCACCGCTTGCCGTACCGCAGGGTGTCCGACGAGCGCTGCCTCGACCTCGCCGGGTTCGACCCGGTAGCCACGGATCTTGACCTGGTTGTCCAACCGTCCCAAGAATGTGAGCTGTCCGTCGGGGCGTCGGCACACCCGGTCGCCTGTCCGGTACATGCGGGCGCCCGGGGCAGCGGCGAACGGGTCGGGGAGAAACCTGCCCGCCGTCAGCGCCGGTTCGCCGAGGTAGCCGCGGGCAAGCCTGTCGCCTCCGACGAACAGCTCGCCGGAGGTGCCCGGGGGCACCAGCTCCAGCCGTTCATCGAGCACGTAGCACGACGTCCCTGCGACGGGGCTGCCGATGGGCAGCGACAACCGGGAGTCGTCCCAGGCCGATGCGTGCGACGCCGTGCTGATCACCGAGTTCTCGGTTGGTCCGTAGACGTTGACCAGGTCGGTGCCGGGGAGTTCCCGTGCCATTCGGCGCGCCGCGCGGACCGGCAGCACGTCACCGCCCACCAGGAGTTTGCGTAGACCGGACAGCGCTTCCAGGTGGTGGTCGACAACCACAGCGAAGAGAGCGGGCGTCAGTCCAGCCACGGTGACGTCCGGTTGTGCGAGCCGATCCGCGAGGTTGTCGAGCGACTGGGCACCAGGCTCGAGGGTCACCACCTTCCCGCCGGTGAGCAGGGCGCTCCAAACCATGTACACACTGGGGTCGAAGGCGATGGTCAGGTGCCATAGCATGCCGTCGTCGGCACCGATCCGGAGGGATCCGGGTCGCAGCACGGTGCCCAGCACCCCACGGTGCGGGACTCCGACGGCCTTCGGGTCGCCGGTCGAGCCCGACGTGAAGATGACGTATGCCAGGTCGGAGTCGAGGTCGGCCGGCTGCGCCATCGGCACATCCCGGCCGTCCTGCCCATTCCGGATCAGGTCGGGCACCGGGTGCACACGGAAGTCCGGCGACCCGCCGCGGACAGCAGGGCCGGCGGTGACCAGGTGCCGCGCTCCGGCCACTGACAGCATGTGCGCGATGCGGTCGTCCGGGAACATGGGGTCCAGGGGAACGTAGTGCCCCCCCGCCACGAGGATTCCGGCCATCGCGGCGACGGCCTCGTAGCCGGCGGTGCCAAGGAGCCCAACCGCGTCACCGGGCCGGACGCCGTCGGCGGCCAGCGCGGCGGCGACGGCCCGGCTGTCAGACCATAGTCGGCCGTAGGTGTACTCCTCGGCCCCCTGCACCACTGCCACCCCATCTGGGCGTGCCTCGGCCACGCTCCGCAGGACAGCGTCGATGCGCCGTCCCACTCCCTGGGACCCGTCGTTCTCGGTGCTCGCGGCCGATTCCGCGTTGAGCTCCCGCACCGCCAGTTCGTACTGGTCCCCGGGGAGCGCGGACAGCGAAGACGCCGGTGCATGGGGGGTGTCGGCCAGCCGCGCAAGGACCGAGACGACGTGCTGCAGCATGCGCTTGATCACGTCAGCTTCGAACAGGGCCGTCCGGTACTGGAGGGACAGGTCGATGCCGTCGTCCTGCTCGGTGATGACGAGGGTGAGTTCGAACTGCGCCAGCTCCTGTGGAAGCCAGAGTCGCTCGGCCCGCAGCCCGCCGAACAGCCCGACTCCGCTGTGAGGTTCCTCCTGCTGGATGGCAACCTGGAAGACCGGGGTGCGGTGCGGTATCCGCTCCGGCCGCAGCGCGTCGACGATCTGGGCGAAGGACACGTCCTGTCTGCTGAGGGCAGCGAGGACGGCGGAGCGGGCACTTGAGAGCATTTCACCGCCCGTGGGGTCGCCCGAGAGGTCGACCGGAAGGGGGACAGTGTCGGCGAGCATCCCAACGGTGTCTTCCAGCTCGGTGGTGAAACGTCCGGCGAGAGTGGTTCCTAGGGCGAACCGCTCCTCCCCGCTGTAGCGTCCGAGCACGAGCGAGAAGGCGACCAGCCCCATCGTGAACAAGGTGACCCGGTGCTCGGCCGCCGTTTTGCGCACGGCCAGAGCCAAATCGGGCGCGACGGTCCGTGACAGGCACCCGGCGGCATGGGTCGATGCCGCGGTGCCGGGTCGCTCAGGAAGCAGGTCAAGGGTCGCGGGCAGACCCCGCAGCGCGGCAATCCACTCCTCGAGCGCACGGCTCCCGGCCCCGGTAGACTCCACGCGCCGGCGCGCGTACTCCTCGAAGGGGACCGCACGGGCGGCCGGGGGCGCCGCCCGTCCGGTGACGAGATGGTCGTACGCCGCCGCGATGTCACGTTCGACCAGATGTGCCGACACTCCGTCGAGCACGAGGTGGTGGCCGTTCAGCACCAAGAGGTGCTCGTGGGGTGAGAGCCGGACCAGCAGGGCTCGGACGAGGGGGCCCGCGGTGGTGTCGAACGGCGCGGTGATCTCCGCACGGGCAGCGTCGTGGGCGTGGTCGCGCCGTACACCGTCCGGGCGGTCACTCAGGTCGAGGACGCGGAAGGCGTCCTCGCGGGGTTCTGCCAGCACGAGGCCCGGTTCTGGCTCGGCTCGCACCACCGCCGACAACACCCGGTGGAGACGCAGTACGTCCGCGAAGGCGGTGCGCAACGCTACGACGTCCAGCTGCCCGTGGAGCCACATCGCACGGTTGACGCTGTAGACCGCGTCGCCCTGGAGCAGCTGCTCGTGCAGCCATACCCCGTGCTGCGTCGGGGTCAGGGGGAGGAACGGACCGTCGCACGCACGTGGGCTGCTCTCATCCCGCCCCCCTGCCGAATCCATGCCAGAAGCACTCATTGCAGCCCCCTCACTCCGTGTTCAATTCCAGACAGAACTCAGTGGAACAGGCTCAAACCTCGGCCGATTCCATTCGGAGCCGCAGGCTCAGCGGCCGCATGTCGGTCCACACCGTCTCGATGTGCGCGAGACACTCCTCCTTACTGCCCGACTTCCCTTCCGGTCGCCAGCCGTCCGGAACTTGGCGGCCCTCGAGCCAGATTGAATACTGCTCCTCATGGTTGAGTACGACGATGTACCGTTCCTCGTCGCGGTTTTCCACGGTTCCCTCCTTCATCCCGTCGACCATCGGAGAAGCGGACCCGCCACTGCTGGTTCACCAGTCACCGTTCCACCGGCTCGCATCGCCGGTCAGGGCCGACGGTGCGACGGCCCCGCAGCCCTCGGCCGTCAGAGTGTCGAGGCGGGCCGCGGCCTCCGCGATGGTCGGATGGTCGTGCACGAACTGCAGAGGGAGTTCCGCGCCCGTGAACTCACCGAGCCGCGAGATGATGCGAATGACGTGGAGCGAATTCCCGCCGAGCACGAAGAAATCGTCCTCCACGCCCAGGTCGTCCGTGCCGAGGACGTCCCGCCAGATGCCGAAAAGCACTTCTTCATGACGCGTGCGCGGCGCTAGCCGGATTGAATCCTCGTCACCTTCGGCCGTCTTCTCCATCGTCTCTCCTCATTGCGGGGTTCCCCCATGGGCCGACGAGAAGTTATGTGTGGTCTCTATCGCCGCGCTTTCGGCGAACTATTCGAAAGAGATCGGGGTGGAGACCGGGGAAGTTGATGAGGAGATTCCCCGGTCGAGCCAGAGGACTACGGCGACGAAGCCCATGGCCACTCCTGTCCCGCCGAAAAGCAGGCGGTAGTCCACCAGACCCACCAAAATGGCGCCGAGCCCGATGGCCAGGGCTTGAGGTCCGCTGATGAGAGTGTCCAGGGCAACGGCGGTGCGGCCGAGCAGGTCCGCCGGAGTACGCCGCTGCAGGAGGGTGTTGGTGCCGACCATGGAGATAGGCAGACCCATGCCGATGAGCACGGAGGCAGGCAGCGCCAGCCACAGAGCGGGGTGCACCAACGCAATGCTGCCGAGGGCGAACAGCGCGATCCCGACAGCGACGCAGCCGATCTCCCCGAACCGCCTCACCACACGCGCCGAGGCGAGCCCCCCGGCGACGCCCCCCACTCCCTGTGCCGAGACGAGGACGCCGAGGAAGGCCGCGTCGCGTCCCAGGCCCTGGTCGACGTAGGCGAAATATAGGCTCTCGCCCAGTCCCAGCCCGATCATACTGAGCGCGGAGCAGCACACGACCTTGCGGAGCGCCGGCTCACCCACGAGGTAACGGATTCCCGCACCGACTTCAGACGTCCAGGTCAGACCTCCCGATGTCTGCGGGACCTGCACCACTGTCTCATGCCTGGCCAGCAGCACTCCCGCAACGGCGGCGAAGAGGAAGCACACGGCGCATCCGGCCGCGAGCCTGGCGCCCCCGAGCACGCTGAAGAGCCCGGCGCCGACCAAGGGACCGATCAGGCGGAACGCCTGCTTCACCGTCTGGAGGGCGCTGTTCGCATCGGGCAGCAGGTCGGCAGACACCAGCTCGGGAACGAGGGCGCTGACCGTCGCGCCGAGGACGATGTACGAGAGTCCGTAGCCGGCTGCCACCGCGTAGACGATCCACAGGTCCGGCGCCTGCCGGACGGCGAGCAGCGGCAGCAGCAAGAGTGCTGTGAGCAGGTTCAGCACCACGAAGATCACACGACGGGATATCCGGTCCACGATCCATCCCGCCAGCGGTGCCACCAGCATGGGAGCACTGAGCGCCAGGAACGTCGCACCGGCCAGCCCGTCCGACCCGGTCAGGTCCTTCACCCAGATGCCGAGGGCCAGGATCAGCACCGATTCGGCCAGCATGCTGACCGTGAGGGCCACGAAGAGCGTGCGAAACTCCCGCAGGGCTAACAAGTCCTTCATTCCCTTGCCTCTTCCTCTGTGTCCTTGCCGGCCAGCGGCGCCTCGGCCGGAATGCCCCACCCCATGAGCCGCACGGGCCGGGATCCCTCCGGACGGGCAGCGGGGTCTTCGATGCGGAGCAGATACGGGGCGAACAGCTCCGTTACAGCAGCCCGCAGTTCGTTCAGTTCGTCGGGGGTGCACCAACCCACCGCCTGGTTGAAGAAGCCGGCGTCACGCCACTCGGGCGTCCCGCGCCTGCGTGTGGCGAGCCATTCCCGCAAGGCCCGGTACTCGAGTTCGATCAGCACCTGCGCCGCGGCGTCTCCAGCGCGCGCCAGCTCGGAGCTTTCCTCGCCGGTCCCCCACCGGTGGGCATCGACGACCATGCGCCAGGGTCGCTGACGGCCTCGCCTGCCTTCGACCTCGGCGATGAAGCCGTACTTGTTCAACTGCCTGAGGTGCCAAGAACAGTTGGCCGGACTCTCATCGACGAGCTGTGCCACCTCGGTCGCGGTCAGTGGTCCCTGCAGGGCCACCGCCTCCAGGATGCGAAGGCGCAGCGGATGCGCGATGGCCATCAGGGCACGTGGATCAGTGATGACGCGTGATGGTTGTGCGGACATGCGCGGAGTCTAACTTTCAAAATGGTTCTTTTGAAAGAGCTCTTTTGATACTGCCGTCTCGTGTACTGACGAGTCGGCCGCTTCCCCGGCTGGGCCTGGCTCCCGAGTTGCGCGGAGATCCTGTCCGTCGCGCCCGTCGCCGCGGCCGCCGACCCGGAACATGCCGAATGGCCCCGGATCAGGGCAATAGCGAGCGAGACCACGGGCCACTGGATCACGGCCAGTACGGCTTGAAACGTGCAGGTGCGGCAGATGGGCACCGTGCGGTGACCGTCTGGCGCGGGGTCACCTGCTTCTTTTCTGGCCGGCGTCCCTGGTGCCCGCACCCTCACGTCGACCGCAGCCTCCGTCGTACACCAGTACCGGAAGGTCGCGCGAGAGCGGGCGCCACCCGGGACGCTGTCACGGGCGAAGCAGCAGACGGCGATCCTCGCCCGTGCACTGAGGCACGCGCGCGCTTCCGGGAAGAAGGTAGAACCGCCCACGGCCTTCGGATCGGCTCCACAGACGTGGATTCGCCGCCTTCTCCATCGACCAAACAGGGCGCAAGCACGACGGCACAACCTGCCGTGCCGGTCGCGTACGAGAAAGTCCCATGGCCGCAGCAAGCCCCGGCCTCAGCACTCCCGCCGTACCCGAGTAAGAGAGCAGGATGTGCAACGCCGTGCTCCTTACAGGGAACCATGCGGTACATCGGCGACACGGGCCCTAATAGGACTCCGTTAGGTCTTCCCGTCGGCCCTGTTCGGGAGCATGTTGGGTGGGGTGGACGCACATGAAGTGAACCGTGTCCGGGCGAAGTTGGCATTGTTCGTGGCTGATGTGTTCGCCTCGGTGCCGCGCAAGGACCAGCGGGCCAAGGGCGACTGCTATCTGCGCGGACTGATGCTGGACGGCCGTCGCAAGTCCATTCAGGCCATGGCCTCGCGATTACCGGACGGCAACGAGCAGAACCTGCAGCAGTTCGTGAACCAGTCCACCTGGGATCCGGTGCCGGTGCAGCGGCGGCTCTGTGAGCGGATGCTGCCGCTGATCGATCCGGTGGCCTGGGTGATCGACGACGTGTCGGTGCCCAAGGACGGCCGGCTGTCGGCTGGGGTGGCTCCGCAGTACTGCGGAGCCTTGGGAAAGAGGGCGAACTGCCAGGTCGCGGTCAGCGTCCACGCCGCGACCGATACCGCGTCCTGCCCGCTGCAATGGCGCCTGTTCCTGCCCAAGGACTGGGCGTCGGACACCGCTCGCCGAGCCCTCGCCCGCATCCCGGCGGACGTCACGCACCGCGAGAAGTGGCGCCTCGCCCTGGACATGCTCGACACGCTCGCAGCCTGGGGCATGACGCCTCCGGTCGTGGTGGCCGACGCCGCATACGGCACCAACGCTCACCTGCGGACCGCGCTGTCCGAGCGCGGACTTGCCTACGTCCTGGCCGTCCGGTCGGACGTAAGCGCCCACCCCTTCGAGACGAAGCCCGTCGCTCCGGCCCGCAAGGGGGCCATCGGCTGCTGGCCCCAGCCCGGCTACCGGCAGAGGGCACCGTCGGTGGCAGCCCTGGCCGCCGGCCTCAAGCCGGAGGCCTTCACCCCGCTCACCTGGCGGCACGGCTCGAGAGGCGCGTTACGCTCCCGCTTCGCCGCCGTGCGCGTGCGCACGGCCGGCAAAGCAGTCGAGCGTCCCGTCAAAGCCGCGGCCTCGGCCGAACAAGGCTGGTGGGACGGTGTCCTGCCCGACTGCTGGCTGCTGATCGAGTGGCCCGCCGATGCCGAAGCACCGACCGATTACTGGCTGTCCAACCTGCCGGCCGACACCCCGATCGCCGACCTGGTCCGTCTGGCCAAGGTCCGCTGGCGCATCGAACACGACTACCGCGAACTCAAGCACGGCCTGGGCCTGGACCACTTCGAGGGCCGTTCCTGGCCCGGCTGGCACCACCACGTCACCCTCGTGACCGCCGCCCACGCCTTCCTCACCGAACAGCGCCTGGCCCCAAAAGTACCCGGACCGGTCTCACCCTCTACCAAGTCCTCGACGCCCTCCAGGGCATCCTGAGGTGCTGGACCGGCGTCTGCACCACCTGCCACCAACCCCTGCCCAGCAGGTCACACTCAAGGCCAAGATCGAGACGGACCTAACGGAGTCCTATTAGGGACCTTTCCGGCCGATGCGTCGCGACATCTGCTCGTTGAGGCATCGCGACCGTGATTCCAGCGCAGACGCACACTACTGAGCGAGTTGGTACGGCACACAGCACTCAGCCGAAGGTGGTCCCGGAGTCGTGCACCGGGATCATTCCGATGAGGTCTGCGCCTCGCAGATCGAGCACAGTTCGTCGGACGCGTGTACTGGCCGGCCGCAGAGTCCGTCCTGGCCCGCACATTCGTGGAACCTGCGAACGACGGGGTCGTCTCCCGCCCGATACATGCGCGAAGTGGAAGGTGTTGATGATCTGTGGGGCGCGGGAGAGGCGTCTGCAACTCTTAGGCGTGCGGCGATCACGGCTCCTACCGACTTATGCACCGGGTGGGGTAGTGGCCGAGTGATGATCTCGCTGAGTGCCTCTCGGGTCCATCCTTTTGCCAGGAGCTGATCGACGACCTGGCCCTGGTCTGCAAGCGCTGGGCCTAGTAGCAGGAACTCGGGGTGAAGCATGCCTATGCGCAACAGAAGCCGCGCGCCTTCGCAGTCGGGGACGTCAAGTCCCCCAAGGTGTTCGGGCGTCTGGTTCGCACCTGGACCAGCCTTGTGCTGGACGGGCGAATCGGATGGAAGGACGGATGTCTCATGGTTCTGTGGTGGTTGACTGACGGTTTGTGGCTCGATCTGAACGGACCCCGGGCTCATGTTGCCTACCTCCACAGGTTCACGTTGAGCCGGGGCCGGGCTCAACATGGCCCCTAGGCCGGGCTCATGTTGAGCCTTCAGCAGGTCAGGGCTAGCCTGATGGCTATTCTGGGCAATTGAATCACATTGAGACTTCACGAGGTCAGGCGCCTGCCGGTCGACTCTCTTTCTCTTCACCGGCACCTCCGCCTCAGGGTCGAAGGTCAGCTGTTCAACAACGTTGTCGTCGTACTCCCTGTTTGGTCGCTTCATCGCGGCAAGGAGTTCCAGGTTCACGCGCGTCAGGTTGGTGATCGGTTCGCCCGTCTTAGGGTCGAGACGCCGTTTAGTGGCGATCAGCTGCTTTTCGATGAGCCGCTTCTTGACGCGTTTGACGGTTGCGATGGAGGTTCCGCAGTCGTCAGCGAGGCGCTGCTGGCCCGGCCAGCAGTAGCCGTGGTCGTCCGTGCGGTTGCAGTAGGCGATGAGGAGCAGCTTCTCCGGTCCGTCAAGGCCTTCGGCCTCAAGCACCATTGCCACATGCTTAATGGTCACGCCCGGATGCCCTTCTCCCGTGGCTTTCCTTCGAGTTGTGCTGCAGCAGCCGGGAGCATGGAGCGGAGGGCGCGTCCTGTCGCTCGGAATCGCGCAGGGTCAGCATTCGGCGCGGTGGTGCTTGAGCGGTCGGTCGGCCGGCGGGGTATGTCCGGAGGCTGATGCTGCTGACGTCCGTGTTCACACGGCACGAGGTCTCGAGGACCTGGCCTGCGGAGCCACGAGCGCTCGGTATGGGTTAACTCGGCCCAGGTGGTGACGCCGGGCGGGCGGTCCATGATGGCTGTTGTGGGATGAGGTACAGGCACGCGGTCATGGGGGGCACGTGGTGGACTCTCTCGTGAGGGAGGTGTGGGGGGGTCCCCGGCTGGCGCGCAGTGCACGCACCGCGTCCGGGCGGACCTCCTCTGTGCCCGGATCTTGCTATGACCTAGTCGGGCTGTCAACGATCGTTGGTGGTTCTGGCCAACGATCGTTGGTGTCCCTTAATGTTGCCTGGACGCGTACTGACAAGTGCGCGTCTGATCCACCGACTCCCGGGAGCACATCGGTGAGCACTCTTCAGGAGACGCTCGCGCGTCTCGACGCACTGATCGCCGAGAGAGGTCTCAGCCGTGAGGAGACTCTCGATCCAGTCGCCCTGGCACGCAGCACAGCTCTATCAGAGGAAACCGTCCGAGCCCTGCTAAACGGTGAGAGCGTGCCCGAGGAGGATATCGATCAGCGCGTGGTGAAGCGGGTGAGAGCTCTCTTCCTGGCGCGCCTGGTCGAAACGGGCAAGAGCCGGACAAGACTGTGCAACGAGGCAGCGGCCCAGATGGAGATTAGCGGCGAGTGGGCGCGTCTCCTGCTGAACGGTGAGAAAGTCCCGAACGTCAAACTCCTTGCTGGCTTGGAAGAATTCTTCGGCGTGGAGCCGGGATCTTTCCAGTGCACGGCAGTTGATGCCCTCAGCCGTGTGCTGAGGCCGATTCTATCCGGCTTGGAGGTCGACTCGGAGACCTCCGCCGACCCAATGACTGACCTGATGGACCGGTTTAACATTGTGTCAATGGCCCGTAGGGGCAAGCCTGCAACCCCCCACCAGGCAGCAATGATGGCGCAGTTCATCGTTGCCGTTCTTGAATCCGGACCGGAGGAAGACCGGTGAGCAGCAAGAGGATGAGGAAGCTCCTCTCGGAACTGACGACAAGCGTGGCGCAGACGTTAGAACGACCTGCGGAACCAGAGGTCCTTATGCGCGCACTGTGCGACGCTATGGGCGAGCGTCAGCGCATACGGGTGCACTTGCACTTCCGTCCGTTTCCCGACGGTCTAGGCACCTCTGGCCTCTACCTTAATTTCGGCGATCAGATAAAGATCATTGTCGAGCAGCGGACCACGCCGGAACATCAGCTGCTCATTCTGGGCCATGAGTTGTGGCACCTGGAACAAGGGGACTGCGGGCACCTTGCACCGGATGCGGCGGCTGCCGCGCGCAGGTTCGCTGAGGATGGCACAGACTGGGCCAAACTACTTACCGTGGCGGCCCGTGCAGTCTCTCACGACGTGGACGAGACAGCCGCCGAAACTTTTGGCCTGTTGTGCCGCGGCCGGTTTGAGTCCTGGATGCATGGACCGCATGCCCGGGGTCCTGTCAGCCAGGCGACCGTCGAGGGGCGGATCGCGACCGCGCTCGACCCGCGGTCGACTGGGCTGGCCTGATGACGCTTAAAGATCTCTACATCCCCTACGTCTTCCCGGCTCTGGCTTTGTCGGTGGCGTTGCTGGCCAAGCTGCCGACCATTATGCGGGCCTGGAAGGACCCGGAACTGAAGGATTTACGGGCCGTCGCCGGCCTGCTGGTGCTGGCCATCGGCGTATTCGTGGTCGCTGCACCACGCAATCTGCACCTGCAAAACGTGATCTTCGGGGTTCCGAACATCGCAGCGCCCATCACCTATACGGTTCTTTCGGCGTTCAGCGCGTCCTGTCTGGCTCTCCTGATCACTTGGAGGGAGCCAGAGTCGCCGAGCAGGACTCGCAAGATCAGGTCGGTGTGGGGGGCGTACGCCGGTGTCATCATCGGTCTGTGGCTGACTTTCAGCCTGGCCGATATGCACGTCGAACGTTTGCGTGACCTGGATACCTACTACGCCAACACGCCGTGGGCCCGTGAGCACATCCTGCTGTACCTGCTCGCACACACTGCTTCCGCGTTCGTCGCATCCTGGCTCATCCTGACCTGGATCGGCAGGGTCGACCGGTGGCTGCGCGCGGGACTGATCTCGATGCTGATCGGCTACATCGTCGGTGTGGGATACGACGTGGCCAAGCTGTCGGCCGTCGGTGCCCGCTGGATCGGAAGAGACGAAGACTGGCTCAGCACCGACGTCGCGCCCCCATTCGCAGCGACCTGCGCGATCTTCGTGGCCCTGGGCTTTCTCCTACCTCAGGTCGGCCCCTACCTGCAGGAACGTCTGAACACTCTGTCCTCCCTCCGCGCCTTGAAGCCCTTGTGGCGCACGATGAGCAGCATCCAGCCCGAGTCGGCCACCGTACCGGTGAGCTGGCGATCTTCGGTTGAACTGCGCCTTATGCGGCGTCAGGCCAACATCAGCGACGGCCTGCTGTACCTAGCGCCCTACTTCGACGACAAACTGCGTCATCGCGTCTACGAGGAGGCCCGGAGCGCAGGCCACGATGAGGCCACGGCGCGAGGTATCGCTGGAGCTGCAGATGTCTTGGCCGCGATCGAAAAGTGCAAGTGCTCCGTACGCAACAACGGCCAGACGGCCGTTCCTCTGTCGGACGACTTCCGCGCCGTTCAGCCCATTTCCCGCGCTCTGCGCAGCCCTGCCGAGGTGGATCAGCTCCTCCACGCGGCTGAAAAGAAGGTGTGACTGACCATGAGGAAACTCCGCGCGATCATCATCGGCGGCAGTCTGACCGGCATGCTTTCAGCGGCCGCCCTCGCCCGCTACGCAGAGGTTCACGTTATCGAGCGCGATGTACTACCCCCCGGGGCCGAGCCCCGCAAGGGCCTGCCACAAGCACGTCACGGCCACCTACTGTGGTCCGGCGGCGTCCGCGCCATCGAGAGCATCCTCCCGGGCTTCGCCGACATCCTGGTCGAGGCTGGCGGTCGCCGTGTACCTATCTTCGCGGACCTAGTCTCCTTGGCCCCGCAGGGCGTCTGGTTCACCCGCCGACAGCGCTCCCAGCACTACATGCTGCTGTCCACCCGCGACCTCCTCGACGCCACGATGCGCGCCGAGGTCCTGGCGTTGCACGCCGTCACCCTCCACCAGCGCACAGAATTCCTCAGCCTCGTCGGAGACGCCAGCCGGGTCACGGGTGCGCGTATCCGCAAGGACGACATCGAATCCACCATCGAGGCCGACTTGGTCATCGATGCGAGCGGGCGGGGGTCACGCGCCCAGACCTGGCTTCAGGAGCTCGGGCTGCCCCAGGTGTCCGAACGCACTGTGGATTCCGGTGTCGGCTACGCAACACGCCTGTTTCGCGCCCCGAGTTGGGGAAAGGCTATGCCGATCGTCAATGTCCAGGCCGACCCGCGCGGCGGCACGGGCACGAGCGGCGTGATTCTACCGGTAGAGGGCAACCGTTGGCTGGTCACGGTCTCCGGCACGCGCGGCGTGCACCCCAGTGGTGACCCTGACGAGTTCGAGACCTATGCCCGCAGCTTGCGGCACCCGGTCATCGGTGAACTCATTACCGGCGCCCGGCCGGAAAGCAAGGTATTCACGACCAAGAGCACCGCGAATCGCCGGCGTTACTACGAAAAGGCGGATAGGTGGCCGGAGGGCTTCGTTGTCTTGGGTGACGCGGTCGCCACCTACAACCCGGTCTACGGGCAGGGCATGTCTGTCGCCGCCAAATCGGTTGCCGCCATGCTGGACGAGATCCAACGGCATGGTCTGGGATCCCCCGGCATCGCCCGCCGCATCCAGCGCGCCGCCGCACGGCACGTGGAAACCGCCTGGAGCCTTGCGGTCACTCAGGACAACTTCTACGACGGAGCCAGCGAGCAGCCGCCCACCGTCGTCGAGCGGCTTCTCGGCGCATACGTCGACCGAATCGTCGTCGCCTCGACCCGTAGCGCTGCCGTCTCTCGAGCCTTGTTGGACGTGATGAGCATGGAGCAACCCCCCATCCGCCTGCTCAGGCCGACGCTGATGCTGGCCGCCGCGTTGAGCCCCAGCCGCAGCGACCGGATCGGAGCACCGCCGCTGCGGTCGGCTGAGCTGAACGCTGCCGGCTACCCGTCCGCGAGCGCGTTCCGCCACAGACGCAACGCTGCATAACCGCGCGCCGAAGGCACGCCCGGTTGTCCGGCCTGATCAGCCCTTTGCCGGGCAGCGCCTTCCTGCCAACTGCGCCAGCGATCAGCGAGTCACTGCTCGATTCCGACGTCTGGAGAGCGTCACCGTGCAGACCACACCTGGACGCCCCCTGCTCCTGGTGGGCGCCGGCCAGCGGGCCTACTACGCGCACAGCTTCCTTCAGATGGCTGCTACGTGGCCCCTGGTGCTCGTCGATCGGACCACACCCGCGTGGGTTCGGCCCTACCTCGCAGGCGAGATCGCAACCGGCCTGTCCGCGGCAGACGACGTCGTCTCAGCAGTTCGCAAGTTCACCGCCACGCGGCCCGCTGCGGGCGTAGTTACCTACCTGACAGGGCATGCCGCACTCACCGCTAACGTCGCGCGCATGCTGGGTTTGCCCGGCAACCGGCCAGATGCTGTCGCGTCCGCGCAGGGTGCGACCTGGATTCCCCGCGCTCCGCACAAGGCTGGTGTTTCCACCGCATCGGCAAGCATGGTCGCCTACGAGGACAGTGTGATGGCTGCCGCACGCACCGTGGACAGCCCGACCGCTGTGACGACGGCCGGCGGCGAGGGGCCGTTGCGGGCGAACGGTGTTAACGGCGCCAGGGCCGTGTCTCAAGGGGTCCGCGAAGGTGCGAGCGCGGCTCCGTTCGCTGCGGCAGTCGCCGTCGAAGAATTCGGGCTGGAGGGAGCGGACGTCGGTGTGGAGGCGGTGCTGGTCTCCTCCGAGGACATCCGGTTCGTCGCCGTCACACGCAACATTGTCGATACTGCTGTGGCCGCTAGTCCCCTCGGCTACAGCGTCTGCGCACACGACTCCCTGCTTCACGACGAAACCCTCCAGAACAGCGTCGCGAAGGCCATCACCGAGCGCGGCCTCGCCACCGGCGTCGTGCATGCAGACGTGCGTCTGGACACACGCGGTCCGCGGGTACTGCGCATAAGCCCGTGCCTCGCCGAGGGCCTTATCCCACTGCTCGTGGTGCGCGCTACCGGAATCAGCCTGGCGCGCGTGGCGGCCTCACTGGCCGCAGGCTTCTTGCCGGACCTGTCTCCCACGCTGAAGCGGGCCGCTGCGGTCCGGTTCCTCTATCCGTCTGCCTCGGGCCAACTGGCGGGCCGTGCCGCACCCGAGGCGTACATGGGAAGGCCCTGGCTGGACCGCTTCTCGTGGACGCATCAGACTGAAGAAGAGGTGCTCGGCCCGCCCTTCAGCGGCTTCGAAGACCGTCTGGCGCACTGGGTGGTCACAGGGTCGGATTCTCTGGAGTGCGCGAGCCGTCTGCACTTGGTGGGTGAGCAGATCAGCGCGCAGATCGTTCCATCGGCAGACCGGTCCGTCGACGTGAGCTGATCGGTCCATGTTGAGATGACGCCCACAACCCGCGGCAAGTCGCTGCGGAAGTTCGGCTTCGAGGCCAACCGCAACATTGACGCAGCCGCGATCCACACTTTCGCCAAATGTGGATGGAGCAAGAAGGCCTTGCCCCTCTGCCTCATCGGTAGCTTCGTCGGCACGGGCAAGTCTCACCTGCTGATCGAACTGGGCGCCCAGGCCGCGATGGCCGGCCAGCGGGTGAAATCCGTCCTGGCGGCCAAGCTGGTCGAGGCCGCGAACGAGAAGCAGCTGACCAAGACGATCGCCCGCTACGGCCGCGTCGTCCTGCTCTGCGGTGCCGAACTTGGCTATGTGAAACTCGACAGCCGCGGCACCAAACTCTGCTTGCAGGTCCTGACCAAACGCGAGGAGAAGAACACTCCACGACTGGCACATGAGCTGGGTCGACAGGCAGTTCGCCGCACAGGAAGCGTTCACCGCGGCCTTCCCCACCCTGAAACCCGCCGAGACACGCCAGTGCTTCGGCCCCGCCCTGCACTGGAAGAAGCCCGGCGAGGGCGAGGGCAAGGTCTGCCTCGACGATCACGGCCGCGCCACGATCAAGTTCGAGCACGTCCCCAAGGGCCGCGGTCAGCCAGGCCGGGACGGAGACGTGGGGCGCTGGCTGGTTCCACGAGGGCTCCGGCGGGTTCGCCGAGGCTGAGCCAGGGCACTTGTACGAGGACGAGCAGACATACGCGGAGTATGCGTTCGACGTCCACGAAGACGGCACCGTCATGTTCGGGATCAGCTACGTAAAGGTCAACAACATCGTGACGATCCTCGACGCCCTCGAGCAGGCACTCGCCGAGCACCGCACCGGCTGACCTTGCAGGAGAAGAGGTGACGTGGTGCCCAGGATCCGTACCGCGTCACCTCACTCGGCCGCCCTGGGCGCGGCTCACCGCCCGCCTGCGCCTGCAACCTATGTGGCCGCCGGTCTGCGGCTGCTTCCCGCTCCCGGCCACACGCCCGGCCAGGTAGCGGTGCGCATCGACAGCCCGGGAAGCTCGGCGCTGATCACAGGCGACCCCCTGCATCACCCCGTGCAGCTCGCTCGGCCCGGCATCGGGTGCACCGCTGACACCGATCCGGCCATGGCAGCCCGCACCCGCGCCGCCCTGCTCGCTTCCGTGGCGGACACCGGCACGCTGCTGCTCGGCAGCCAATTCGCCCACCCGACGGGCGGGCATGTGCGACGCGACGGCACGGCGTTCCGCCTCGACGCATGACCTGATCACGGCGACGAACCGGACGTGCACGGGAAGCTCATGTACGTGAGGTCAATGAGTACCGGCCTTGAGATCGGTACTCATTGACCTGACGTACATGAACTCTGCCTCACGGAACCGTTCAGGTTGCGCGGCGCAGGGGGACGACGACGTCCTCGCCGGTGCTCTTGGCGCTAAGGCGGTAGTAGCTGATGTGTGCCAGCCGCTCGGATTCCTCGAGCCATCCGGCCTCCACGACCTGGCGCCGTGTACGGGAGAACACGGTCGGGGACATGCCGACGAGCTTGGCGAGGTTGGCACCGGTATCAATGACGGCGCCGGCGCGGTCGGTGGGGTGCATCGCGTAGAGCATGACGACCAGGCGCTGGTTGGCGGTCATGCCAGCCGTGCGGTGCAGGACGTCCAGGAGCTTCCGCTTGTCGTCGTTGTTCACTGGGCCTCCCACCGCGAAGGGGTCGTGTTGTCGAAGCCGGGGATGTCCGGCGGGTTGCACGTCTTGATCGCTTCCCTCTGCTCGATCCCGGTGCCGTGAAAGGCAATGTACGGGCTGATCCGGTAGAGCCTGTAGTTGCCGATGCGTCCGCGCTCGATCAGGATGCGCCGCTTGAGTAGTTTCCGGTTGATCTTTCCGACGGCATCGGCGGTCATCCCGACCTTCTTGGCGATGTCCGCACCGGTCGCCCTCAGCGGTGCCATACCTGGGGGAGAGACTCCGATCCACCACAGCACCATGTACTTCTGGCTGGGGGTGAATTCCTTGCTCTCGGTGATCGCCTCGACCCTGGCCTTGTCCACCTGGATGTGTTCGCCGGAGAAGGCGTATGGCGCATATGGGATGGCCTCGCCTGTGTCGGCATCGACCAGTCTGCGTACTGCTCCCAATGGGCCCTCCCCAAGGCTGGGCATTGCCTCAACGTGCATGAGTGGCGACCTCTGGGGCCGACCAGATGAACTTAACGTACATGAGCGCAGAGTTCATGAACTACGCCTCCGTGGCGTGTCGCTCAACCTGACCTCGATCCATCCTCCGGTTAACCGCCTCCGAAGCAGCTCCGACTGATGAACCTGAAGTCAATGTGGTCAGATCCTGCAGGCGTGGTCACGGTTTGCAAAACATGGGTACTACTGCTTCAAGAGCCGCCTGCCCAGCTCACAAAGACTGGGTGCACGATGCTGAGGGCTGGGTGCCAGATCGTCGGATCTTGATGCTGAAAGACGTTTCCGCAGGCCACAGCGCTCTTGACGTCCGCGTCCTCTCTAACAGTGGGACAGGCCGTTACCTGCCGCAGCACCACCCACGCCACGCTGCCCAGATGGCAGTCGCGCGAAGCGTCACCTGGTGCCTTCCATAGGGGCGTTCACATCCGTACCCCCTCCCACTGGTCGACGAAGACTCTCGCCTGCTTCCCCGGTCCCTAGCCACCGAAAGCACGCCACGACGCGGCCGGAGCCGAACAAATACCGGCCATGTATGCCTCCTTCAGCCCGTCCCGACCTCAGCCACGCTGTTTCTCAACACCCTCCACAGGCCGCGGTCGCCCGACCACCTGCGGGCCCCGTCGGTGCACCGGAGGCCCCCGGGGCCGAGGATGTACCGGCCCGTAGGCGAGAAGAGCCGCGTCTTTTCCGGTTCACAGCGGTGCTGGCCTGCTTGCTGCGCCGAGCCGTCCTCCGCCTGCCCGTGCGAATGCTGCGCTGCATGCTGCACTCAAGACACCACGCAAGCCCCCCCGACGCGGACGCAGTAGCAGGACCAGAAGCAGCGCCATACAGCAGCCGCAGGCCTTCGCCGGTGGCTCTCCTCACGCCTGACAGCCTTGCACCGCGACGCGTCTGGACAGATCCGCTGTGAGGCTCGCAATCTCTGCTCCTTCGGGGAGCTCGAGGCGCTGCTTGCGTTGCTGAGGAAGACTGTTCGCCACCAACGGCTGCCGCATCGGTGCCGTCGTCATAGGCCTGGCGACCGTGATCGGAACCGGCACCGCCCTGTGGCCGTTCATGAAGTAGCCCTACGATCGACCGCTCCCCGTCCCCGTCAGCTGGAAGACACCGTTGGCTAATCCTGTCCGCAGTGTTCCCCTCGGCTTCGGGGAGCAGGTGTGACTGGGCATGATGGTTGGCCCATGCGGCCAAGTAGATGCTCGAATCCGGCGGCGTCGGCGAGTCAGCCGCCCTGGAGGCCCCACTTGTCGAGGCCGCTGTAGATGTGAGCTTCAAGGCATTGCGGGGCGTCAAGGCCGACGGCTTCGCCCCGGTAGAGGGCGATAAGTGAATTCTTGCCCCGCCACCAGGAGTCTGTCAGTCCTTGCACTTCGGGTACCGGCTCGTACCCCTCGAGGTTCAGGTAGTCGACGGCCTTGCCGGTGATCTTCGTAATGGTTTTGGCCCAGCGTCCCGCGTGGGCGGCCAGCGCCAGTGATTCCACCCATCCGTCCGTGCTGGCATGCAGTGGTGCCCAGCGGGAGCCATGGATTCCGAACTCTCCGCCGGGGCCGATCATGAATCCATAGGCCATGGAGTACCGGCAGTCCCCGGCCGGGATCCACCAGCCCTCTGAGGCCGAGCCCTCGGGGCGGTCCGCGTCCAGGGTGCGCGGGCCGCCCTCGTAGAACGGGGAGGGCGGCAGTGCGAGGCCACCCCATCGGCCTTGGAATGCCATGGCCCGGTCCACCTCCGCGGCGGGGATCCCGTGCTCGATCCACGCATGCCGATGACGCTGGATGCCTTGCCGAGCCACGCAGATGATGCCGTGCGCCTCGACGAAGCTCTTGGCTCGGCGGGTGAGACCGGTAGGCGCGACAGGGATCGGCGATACGGACTTGCCGGCCATCACCTCTGGTCGCTCTGCTTGCCGTGGATCACGGCTGCCGCGATCTCCCGCACACGGTCTGGAGTGATCCCCCTGCGCTGTTCGACAGCGAGAGGATGGACAGTGGGCTCAAGTTCAACACAGGGGCGCTCACCGACCGGGCGCGTGTGGATGTGAGTCTTGAGATTGAGGGTCGTGGGCGCGTAGACCGGCAGGTCGGTCGTAAGCCAGCCGAAGTACGGCTCCTCGGCTTCGCGACCGGGCGTATCCCACAAGTCCGCCGTGCGGGAGAAGTTCTCGTGGCTGAGCGAGACCCAGACCCCCCAGGAGAACACCTCGTCACGGCCGAGGACCGGTATTTCGATCAGGCCCTTGACGAAGTAGTGCTGCGCGCGGATCACGCACAGGTCCGACGAGAGCAGGCAGTCCTCGGCGTCGGCGAAGGCCTGATCCCACACGGCTGGGGCCTCGGCCGTGTAGTTCATCGGCAGCTCGGGGTGGCGGGCTCCACAACACATGCAGGTGAATCCGAGATCACTGGTCATGGTGTTGGAGCCTAGTGCCGCATCAGGCAACGTTCGCCCTGTTGACTACTGCGCGGAGCCGTTCGTCGGCGGCGTGCTTGTTCCGCCAGATGATGTAGCGGCGGATCATGCTGCCCTGCTCCTTGTGGGTGGCGTGGTCCGTTCCGTCCAGTGCGAAGTAGCGCAGGGCGGTGAACTGGGCCTCGATGCGATTGAGCCAGGAGCCGTTGGTCGGGGTGTAGGCGAATTCGACGTTGTTGGCCTCGGCCCAGTCGCCGACCCGGGTGTCCTTCTTCGTGATCAGGTGCGGGGAGAAGTTGTCGAGCACGATGGCGATCCGGATCTGCGGCGGGTAAAGGCTGCGCAGGTAGCGGCAGAACTCCAGGAACCTCGTGCGGTTCTTCTTCGGCTTGATGTGGCCATAGAGCTTGTCCTTGGCCAGGTCGTAGGCGGCGAACAGGTGCCTGACCCCGTGCGGGCGGGTGTAGGACGCGCGTCGGCGGGGGCGGGGTTCACGGTCGGGGTCCTTGTGCCGTCCGCCGCGCTCGGTCCATTGCCTCCCGGGGTGGGGCTGGAGGTTGAGCGGGCCGAACTCGTCCAGGCATAAGACGATGTCGGGTTCGCCGTCCTCGGGTATGACCTCGCCGTCGGCGATCGCGTAGAGGTGCTCGACGCGGGCTTTCTTGGTCGCGTAGTCGGGGTCGCGGGAGGTCTTCCAGGTCTTTATGCCTTGAAAGGACACGCCCTCCTCGCGGAGCAGGGCCCGTAGGCCCTCGTGGCTGATGTCGTCGACCACCCCCTCGGCGACCAGGAAGTCGGCCAGTTTGGCCAGGCTCCAGGTCGAGAACAGCAGGCCGTGTTCGGCCGGCTTGGACTTGGCGATCTTCTTGATCTCCCGGCGTTCGGGGAGGGTGAAGGTTCTGGGCCGACCGCCTTTGTACTTGGGGTAGAGGGCCGCGAAGCCGTCGGCGTTGAAGTTGTGGATCACGTCTCGGATCCGGTCCGCGCTGGTGAATGTCACCTCGGCGATCTTCGCCACAGGCATGCCCTGCGCGGACAGCAGCACCATCTGGGCTCGCCGCCAGGTCACCACCGACCCCGTGCCCCTGCGGATGATCCGCAGCAGTCTTCGGCCCTCGTCGTCATCGATCTCCCGTACCTGCACCCGTTCGGCCACGCCCACATCCTGGCAGCGACCGGGACTTGGGACGGAGCTGCGGCCGCTTCACATCGCTCGGCGCTTCCTCAGCTCAGCGAGCCATGTGCGCACCTGTTCGTCATCGTGCAGGTAGCCGCCGCCCTCGCCCGCAGGGAGATCGATTCCGTAAAGGCGGTTCAGCGCCCACCAGGACAGGTCGTCCCAGACGATTCCGTCCTCCATCACCCACCTCGCCGCCCAGCGGTCGGCCTCGTCCCTGGGCAACCGACCCTCGACAAGCTCAACGAAGCGATCTTCGATCTCGTCAAGGGTTGGCTGGCCGCTGGCATTCATGCCCTGACCGTACCGGCAGGGCAAACGTTGCCTGATGCGGCACTAGTTACGAGTCCTGGTCCGAACCCGGGCGGGAGTCCCCTCCCGCCCACTGCCTCAACTTGCGTAGCCGTGAGCGGCTGGGAGGCTCCTGATCGCCTCCTCGGAAGCCCAGGAGTGCCCGAACGGCGCAGACGGCCACACAGCGCCGGGAAGGATCACGTGCGCGCGACGGCGACGGTCGTGCGAATGCTGCCCACCCGCACATTGGGCAGTAACTACAGGCGCTGAGCGAGGGTCTCGCAGTATCCAAGAGAGATTGCCGCCACCCCGAGGTCGCCCCTGGCTGCGGCCTACCAGGCCACGGCCATGGTTGTTCTGCAGCGGGCTGTCCTCGCCAGCAGACGCGGCTTATTCGACCCGGGCGACCAGCACGCGGTCGGCCTAGTCCAGGACCTCGGGCCAGACACCGGCGTACGTCTTCGGATCCACCCCGGTCAGGGGCGTCAGCCACAGGTCAGCGTGCGACTGGAGCAGCTGCTCGGCCGACCGGTAGTCCAGGACGGACCCACAGGACAGTCGCAGCCCGTCTGCGTCGGCCGTGATCCCGGGCCACCCGGGCAGGGCCTGGGAGTGGGCGGGGCACAGGAGCATGAGCCAGGCCGGCGGCTCACCCGGAGCCCCAGGGCCCTGCCGGAGCACGGTCGCCGTGGCGGTCCAATCCAGGACCTGGCGGAGCCCGGTCAGTTGTCGGCCAGCGGTGAGCTGCATGATGTCGGACGGCACCTTGGGCTCCTTCGGCGGCTAGACCTCGATGTACGCGACGACCACCACGGTGCGCAGCGCGGTGACGAAGTACAGGACGCGCACCTGCTCGACTTCGTCGGTGTACTGGCGCAGCTGGGGGCCGGAGGTGTCGCCGGGGATCGGCTCGCCGACGTCGGGGTCGACGGAGATGACGACCAGGGCGCGGTCCAGGGCGTGGAGCTCCGCCTCGCTGGTGATGTTCTCCAGCTGCTTGGCGGCGGAGTCGGAGAAGGCGATACGTGCGCGGCGCGGGTTCTGTTGTGGGGCCATCAGGCGACGGCCGGGCGCTGGCCAGCGAGCCGGGCGAGGTGGGCCTCGCGCAGTTCCTCCCACGGCGTGCAGTCCTCCACCGAGGGCAGCCCGTTGGCCGCGATGTCCTCCAGGACGGCGGCGAACTGGTCGGCGCTGGCGCGGGTCTTGGCCGCGTACGCACGCAGCCCGTCGGCGGCCGCAGGCTGCAGCTGCTGCCGGGCGTGGTCGGCGGGTGCTGGCTGTTCGCTCATCGAGGGCTCCAGAAGGCAGAACTGGCGTCTCCCCAACGGTATCGGCCGCCCCGGGTGCTGGGGACCACTCCGGACGAACCCGGCCGTACGAGGGTGCGAGACCCAGGGACCCAGGTGGACCCAGCTCCCGGCGCGCTCCGTGCCCACCAGGGAAAACACCGGTCTCGGGACCCGGGTTCTGGGGCGGCTGCTGGGTCCACCTCGGTCGCCCGTCGGCGCTGATACAGATCAGCTGATCAGTGACACAGACAGGCGTGTCGACCTGGGGAAACAGGGGGTTGATGACACAGGTCGTCCGGACTGTTCATGTCCGGTGACAGCAAACCTTGACCGTTTGCCACTGAACACTGACCACTGCTCGATGGCGCGGCGGCGTCGGGGTGCTGGGCTACCGGGTGAGCGCGGCGAGGTAAGCGTCCAGGGGCTGCACATACCCTGGGAGGCGTTCGAGGAGGTCCCACCAGCGGATGGCCGAGATTTCCTCGGTGGGCTCGAAGGCGCGGGTCTCGGCGCAGGATCCTGCGTAGAGGGCCAGATATTCCTCTCGCTGGTCAGGCGCGAGGACGAACCGCGCGTAGCCGATGAACCGCAACTGTTCGTCAGGCTCCTGCCCGCTCTCCTCCAGTAGCTCCCGTGCTGCTGCCTGGCGGGAGGTTTCGCCCTCTTCGATGCTCCCTCCTGGAAGCTCCCAGGACTGGCGGTACCGATCGAAGACCATGAGGACCCGACCGGCTCGCCACACGGCCACCAGGGCCGCCGGCAGCGGGGCGTCCTGCGGCGGCGCTGCCTCGCCGCCCCGCGCGAACGAGATCAAGGAGTTGCCACGGCCATCGGCTGCAAGCGGTTCGTCTGCGGGGTAGGCCACGGTCGGATGCTTCCCCGAGCGACTCCATGAGAAGCCCTCCGCCCTCGCGCTCCGGCCGGTCAAACTTCAGTGGCAAACGGCCAAGGTTCAGTGGCACCGGGCAGTTCAGGAGCGAACGGTAACCGGACTCCAACCGTGTCACGCTGATCAGGCAAGAGGCCCGGATCGGGGTCCGGGCCCGTGTTTCCGGGCCGAACCGGCCCCGTGACACCCCGCCGTGACAGCCGGATGGGATGCGTGACACCCCACTGGGCGTGACAGCGTGACAGCCACCTTCCGTGATCGTCACGGCTGTCCTTTGACAGGCGATCTTGACCGACTGACAGGTGAGTTTGACCGCTGGGCTCAAGGAGACAGCTCGCCTGCGGGATCGGTGTCAGCGGTCCCTGCGAGCATACGGATCATGAAACGATCCGACGATCTCCTGGCAGGGCTGGACGACATCGACTGGGCAGCCCTGGGGCACGCCTATGGCAGCGCCGAGGACGTGCCCGGCCAGCTCCGGACGGTGTGCGGGCTGGACGAGGAGGCCCGGGAGAGCGCCTTCCGCAGCCTGTTCGGCAACATCTTCCACCAGGGCACCCGGTACTCGGCCTCTCCGTACGCCGTGCCGTTCCTCACCCGAATCGCCGTCGCGGGCCCGGTCGGCGCCCGGGCCGACGCGCTGCTGCTGCTGACCCGTCTGGCCATTGATTGGCACGACGAGTACGACCTCCCGCTCGGCATCGACACCGCCGCGTGGCGCGCCACAGCCATCAGCCCCGAAGAGAATCTGCGCTGGTACGACGAGCAGATCGCCGCCGAGACCGACGAGGAGCGGCTGAAGAACCTGTGTGAGGGACGGGCGTACTGTGCGGCGGGGCACCCCGTCGACGCCCGCGAGGGCGCACTGCGCTCCTATGACGCGGTCCGCGCCCAGCTTCCCGTCCTGCTCGAACTGCTCGACGACCAGGACCCGGAGATCCGCACCAAAACCGCGTACCTACTCGGCTGGTTCCCCGAGGAGGCCGACGCCACCCTGCTCCCATTGCTGGCCTGCCTCGACGGCGAGCGGGACCCAGTCTGCGTCGCCACGGTCCTCGTCTCGGTCGGGCTGATCGCCGACCACGACCCGGACGGCCGACTCCGGCACCACCTCGACCACGAGCACCCCTTGCCGCGCTGGGCCGCCGCCACCGCCCTGACCCGCTTGCTGGTCGCACACCCGGCCACCGCGTCCGGTCTGCCGCCGGCGGAGCGCATCGCCGCCGAGCTGGCGGCCTTCGGCGCCGGGCCGCCCCCGAGACCGCCACCGCCCACCACGCGGGCGACCTGCAGAGCTACACCGTCCGCAGCCTGCTGCACCTGATGGGCGCCGCCGAGGACCCGGACGGGGTCCTCCTGGAGATCGTTCGCGCCCTGCCTCGTATCGAGGAGACCGGAGTCGTGCCCCGCCCGCTGGCGGTCCGCGCCGAGAACCTGCTGGAAGCCCTGTTCGACCCCGCGGACACCGTACCGGTGTTCGCCGAGCTCTCCCCTGGGCGCCGGGAGTTGCTGAGGGTCCTGGCCGAGCTGCTGACCGCCGCGGACTTCCAGCCCGTGCCGTTCGGCTCCGACCTCCACGAGCGGTTCACCCAGTACGGCCTCCCCGGTACCCGCCCCGCCCTACGCGCCTACGTCGGACTGTCCACCAAGGGTGAGGACCCGAGCGCTCCCCTCCCCGACCCCTGGGCACCGTTCCGCAACCACTGATCCCACCGCCCCTCACCGAGCACCGGCCGCTGGCCGAGATCGGGTGACAGGAACCCAGCAGCGGTCAAACTCACCTGGCAAACGGTCAAGATCACCTGTCAGAGGACAGAAAGCCTAGGCGCGAGCTCCGTCTCACACCCTCACAGACTTCACAGGGCTCCCCGTCACCTGGGGATATGGGGTGTGAGGCTCAATGCCTCACACCCTTCCGGATGGTGATCTGTAGGGGTCAGGGTTCGATGAACGGCAGCGCGACGGCGTGCAAGTTTGGTCTGGAGGTTGATGTCACTGGTGGCGACGTACCACGCGGAACCGGGGTGCTGGGACTGCAGGAGCAGGGTCGAGGCGATGAATCGGTCGTCCGGGACATCCAGGTCGAGCCAGTCGGGCAGCGCGTCAAGCTTGGGTTCGATGTACTCGAAGACGGCGTGGACGTCGCCGGCGACCCGGACGCCGAGGGTGACGTCACCGTTGTTGCGCAGCCCCTTCAGACGCCGGTCGGCCTTCTTGGCCGCCTCGCGCAGGACGTCGGTCCGGCCGGCTCGCTTTTTCTCACCGAGCTCGCGCAGCACGACCGGCAGCAGGTGCGCCATGTAGCGCGGACCGATCTGCCCGGTGTAGGCGGCGAGATCGGGATTGTCGATCAACGCGTTGGTGTCGACGGTCAGGCGCACCGGCCACGGGTCCGTCGGCAGCAAATCGGTCAGGCTCCATAGCTGCTGGACGGACGCCTGTAGGAGCTTCACCGCCTCTGGCATGTGCTGCGGGATGGTCCAGTCGTCCCACGTGCCCTCGCGGACCAGCCGACGCTCCAGGTGCTCCAGGCTCTCCTGGATCTAGGCCACGGCCGCGATACGGTGCAACCTCCATGAAGGGGGCCGTGATGGAAGACCAGGTCTGGCAGTTGCGTCGAGGTCATGAAGTCGTCGGCGTCCTGACACTCGAAGCCGTCGATATGTTCTGGACCGATTGCCGGTTCGAACCCTCAGATGGCTGGCTGGGTCTCAAGCCGTTCATTGACGCATCGCGGGCTGCATGGGAGCGGAAGGACCAGGACGCGGCCATCGAGGCTGACGAGGCGATCTACGCGCTTGGCCTCGAATTGGTGCCCGAGAGTGGGGGCGAGATCATCAGAGACTTCCTGCTGCGGATCAACGGCGATACCGCACGCTTCCGGTACTGAGTCGTTGGGCCCGTCCTTGGGTCGTCCGAGGCTCTCGGTGGCGGGCGGACGAGGCTTTGGCGGGGCGTCGTGAGGCGGTCCGAGTGCTCGGCGGTGGGCGGCTCTTGTCAAGACCACATGCGGCGGCTGACACCAGCGGCTGACACCAACAAGCACGAACGGCAGCGGTCGGCGCCGGACCTCAGTGGAACACGTACCCGCACTTGTCGTATCGAGTGGCCACGGCCCGGTGGTTCTTGAGTTTGTTGATAGCCCGTTCAACGGTGTTGCGCTTCTTGTAGCGGTCCTCGTCGAAGCCGGGTGGCCGCCCACCGCGTGCGCCTTTGCGTAGGCGGGCGGCCTGGCTGTCGGTCTTCTCCGCGATCGTGTGGTCGGGCAGGGAAATCCGCTCGGCTGCGTCCCACAGGTGCGGCACGACGTCGTCTCCCTCGGCATCGGCGTGGACGAGGCAGCGCAGCGACCGGGTGGCGATGTCGGCGCGGACTCGCCGGTTGACGTCCAGCTGGCGGGCACTGGTGTCGTGGGACGCTCACCGCCTGGTGCTGCGCTCCCGCAAGGGCACCGACCTCGAACCGTTCTTCCCCGAGATGCACTACGGCGCCGCGCAGCTCCCCGACACGACGGCCCTCGACGGGGAGCTGGTCGTAAGGATGCCGCGGGCCGTCTCGCCTTCGAGCGGTTGCAGGGCCGGTTGCAGCGCCGCGGCGAGGGCGCGACCCGGCTGGCCGAGCAGTGGCCGGCACACTTCGTCGCCTTCGACCTGCTTCGGATCGCGGGCACGGACACGTCGGGTTCTATCCCTTCGAGGGGCTGCACCGCGGCCCGCAGAGCGGAGGAGCGGGCCCGTCGAGACCCGAGCGCGGTCCGGCCGCCGAAAACCCTCATCCCTAGGTCGTTATCGCTGGCAAGATGGCCCCTCATGGCAAACCTCTTGATTAAGGACCTAAGGGAGATCGCGAAGGGTTTCCCCGATAACCCGGACGACTGGCCCCACATCCCCTGCCCTACGTGCACGCGAGGAGCGTTGCTCCCAGTCCGCGACTCGTTCGAGATGGAGGAGTCGGTCACCAGTAAGTCCTTGCGTGACCATGAGGTGTGGGAACCCGAGTGGATTCAGGGCGGCTTCCACTGCATGCTCACATGCAGGAAAAAGACCTGCGACCACGTGCGCGTCATAGGCGAGATGACCGTCCGCTGGACAGGCCAGGGTGACACCACTCCGTACGAAACGCACCTGGCGCCGACCATGTTCTACCCGGCACTGCCCCTGCTCGAAAGCCGAGAGCTCTGCCCGCCAGAGGTCGGGGAGCGAGTGGACGCCGCAGCCAAGATCCTTTGGCTCGACCCCAACGCCGCCGCGAACAGGATTCGGGCGGCGGTGGAGGCCCTGATGGACGACCGGGGAGTCATCCGTATGAAGCCCGGCCGCACGAAGCCGGTGAGGCTTAGCCTCGACAACCGGATCGCGATTTTCGAGACGGCGCTGCCGCAGCAGGCGGACGCCGCTGAACTGCTCCTGGCCGTCAAGTGGATCGGGAACGTAGGCACCCACGAGGATGTCCTCCTCATCCCTGACGTCCTGGAGGGAGTCGAGTTCATGGACGACGCCCTGTCCTTGATCTACGACACCAATCGCGACGACATCAAGAAGAGGGCATCCGAGGTCACGGCACGGCAAGGACGGCCCGACACCTTCTCCATCAACGTCCCGTTCTGAGCCACCCCCGGTTTACGGGGCCTCCGCCGCCTGCTCGGCGGTGCTGGCAGGGTGGTCGGGGTCGGTCATGGCCTGCCAGGGGACGCCGTTGCCGGGGGTGGCGCGCAGGGCGGCGGCGCGGGCGCGGTCCTCGGCGATCCACTGGGTGGCCTGGGGCGGGGCGTCGCCCTCGCGGATCAGCCGTTCGTACAGCGCCACCCGGCGTTCGCAGACGTCGGCCTGGGCCTGCGGGTCGGGCACCAGCTGGTCCCGGATCAGCCGGTGGCTGACCCGGTCGGTGAGCACCAGCATGGAGGTGGTGGTGTGCCGGGGCAGGCCGCCGGTCACCGGGTGCTCGTCGCCATACCAGTGGTCGCCGGGGCCGGTGCGCTGCAGCAGCCACCGCTCCAGCCGCTGGGCCTCGTCCTCGGCGGTGCCGTACTCCGGCCTGGGCACGCCCGGGGCGTAGCGGACGCCGTAGGGGATGCGGTCGTCGTCGGGGGTGCCGTCGGGCAGCAGAGCGGCGGGCCGGTCGAAGGGGGCCCGCCAGGTCTCGACCGCGCCGGCGAACCGCTTGTGCGCGGACTGCTTGGTGATGCCCAGGGCGTCGCCGATCTCCTCCCAGCTGCTGCCGCGTTCCCGCTCGTAGACGGCGGCGCGGCGCATCACCTCCTCGGCGAGGGCCAGCAGGTCGGCGGCCGCCCGGACGAAGTCGCCCGGGCCGGTGAACTCGGAGCCGTCGCTGTCGGGGAACACGGCCGCTATACGCCCGCCCTGGGCTTGCGCCTGCACACCCTGGCGGCCTCCCTCTCCCAGACCGTCGCCTGGCACTCCTTCGACCTGCGGCGTCACACCCACGCCAGCCAGAGCTGGATCGCCGGCCTGCACAACGCCTACGCGGCCGGTGACCACGACATGGGCGCCGGCCTCCTGGGCGACCTCGCCTACCAGGCCGCCTGGCGCCGCGACCACACCACCGCAGCCAACATCCTCAACTGCGCCCTGACCCGCGCCCAGAACCCCGCCGCCCGGTGCCTGCTCCAGCTGCGCCTCGCCCGCACCCTCGCCGCTCGCGGCGGCCGCAGCGAACGCTGCGCCGTACTGCGCGCCCTCACCGCAGCCGAGCAACACCTCAGCGACGCCGGCGCCGACCGGCCCGCCTGGTGCGCCTGGGTGTCCGAAGCCGACCTCGCCGTCGACTCCGGCCAGGCTCTCCTGGACCTCGGCGACATCGGCTGCGCCCACCAGCTCATCAGCGAAGGCGAACGCCTGCTGCCGCCCGCCCGGGACAAGACGAGGGGCGTGTTCCTCGCCTACCGTGCCGCGAGCTACCTCGATCTGAAGGAACCCGAGCCGGCCGCAGCCGCCGCTACCAAGTCCCTGCTCCTGGCCCGCCGCATCGGAGCGCCCCGCTGTGTGCGCCTCGTCGAGGCCCTGCTCCCCCGCTTCCAGCCCTACGCCAAAGCCCAGGGCGTTCCGGAGCTCCTCCAACTCGCTGCCGCCTAGGTTCACAAGCGTGGGCGTGCGGGTTCCGGATTCTTCTGGCGCTTGAGGTCGGCTTGCCCGGGCCGTAGTTGCGGTGTCCATGCGCTGGCCCCGCTCCTCGTCCAGTCTCGGGTGTCTTTTCCGGTCCGGAGTCCGTGGGCTTGGTGGTGGAATACTGACCCGCCATGACGCTGGTGCACGCTGTCGACAATCGGCCTGTCGTGGATGTAGACAATCCCGTCACCTGGCCCCGGCCGTTGGCGGATCTCATCTACAGCATCGCCGACAAAACCGATCTGGAAGAGCCGGAGCTGTACGTCGATCTGGTGCTGGGGGACAGGGAGGTGCAGGTCCTAGACCTGCTCCGTGGCCACCTTCTGCGGGCGCAGCACTGCACCAGGCTGCTCGACCACGAGGCCGATGCGATTCGCGCTCATGGCCTGCGCCCCCTGGACGTCACTCTGGTCGATGATCGCCTGAACCAGGCCCATGAGCGGGGCTATCTGACCGCCGCTGAGCGGGAGGTACTGCGTTCACAGAGCATGGTCGTCCCGGGGAGGCAGAGGTTGGGCAATCGAGAGGATCAGGTCTGCCTGACGCTCTCCGCCGAGGCCACCTCGCACGACATCAACGGGGTGTGGAGGCTGCTGTCCTTCTGGGGTGGCGAGGCGATCTACTGGCGGCACTGCGACGACCATGCCGGCGTTGCTCAGAGGCTGCGTTCCCTGGGACGGCCCACGCTGGTCACCGCCTACGTTGACCTCGCTAGTCCTGGCAGGCACCTCGTCTTCAAGTCGGTGGTGCACACCTTCGTCGGCAAGGCCATCGGCTATGCCCCAGCCAACGCCGACATCCTGTACCGCAACGCGATCCCGCCGCAGCACATCGAGTCCGTCGCCTTCCCCGGCGATCCCGCCTACGACCGGCTTGCGGGACTCCCCACCTCCTGATTGATCGCTCCGACTGCCCCGTTGAGCAGGCACGGTGAGAGTCGAGCTCCCGTGTCCCCTGGGCGAGAGAGGGGACAGCGTCACCAAAGGGTCATCAGAATCTGGGACTTACAAGGAGCCCAGGAGGATCCCGGCGAATGCTCCGGCCATGAGGAACGGGCCGAACGGGATCGCCGTCTTGCGGTCGGCGCGGCGCGCGAGGATGAGGCCGACGCCGTACAGCGCACCGAACAGGTATCCGGCGAAGGTGCCGATCAGCAGGATCCCCCAGCCGTACCAGCCCAGGACGGCGCCGAGCGCCGGGGCGAGTTTCACATCGCCGAAGCCGAAGCCCTTGGGGTTGATCAGGAACAGCAGCAGGTAGCAGACGCCGAGCGTGAGGGAGCCGAGCAGCGCGGTCATCCAGCTGCCGCTGGCACCGGGCAGCAGCGTGGCACCGCCGAGCAGGACGAGAGCGATCACCGCGAACGGCACGGTGACGATGTCCGGCAGCCGGTGCACCGCGAAGTCGACGACGGCGAGCAGCACGCCGACCGGGACAAGCAGCAGCCACACCACCAGCTCGGGGCGCGCACCGACGGCGGCCGCCAGAACGATGCAGGCCACGGCTGACACGGCAGCGAGGACAGGCGAGCTCGGACCGTACGAGTCGCCGTCGGGGCAGCGGGCCCGCCCCAGCCATCCGTCCCCAAGCCCGGCGAGCTGATGCCCTGCAGGACACGCTGTCCGCCAGGCTTCCCCAGGAGGCACGGAGAGCCGGTACGCGGCGCGCGGTATGAGCAGGCCCGCGCCAGCGCCCCACAGGACCGCCGCCGCGATGATCCAGAACGTCTCCACCGGACGGAGCTTAAGCGCCGCTTCGCGTGCGCGTGGGTCTGGCCAGCCTCGCTGAGGGCAGAGCCGGGGAGCCCGAAGCCTAAATCCCGGGCGCGGTGCCGGACTTAGGCACCACAATCGGCGCAGCACACGAACCACCAGGAAGGCGCCGCACGATGGACGAACTGCGTTTCGACGCGCCCGTCGGGACCATGGCCATCGGCCCCCGGGACAACGGCTTGATGCTCGTCAAGGAACTCGGGGCCCACAGCCTGCGCCTGCAACTGGAGGTGAAAACCTCGGCCGCCGCCGAGGCCGGGCGCGTCCTGGTCCTGGACACCACCTTGTATGCGCCGTTCGCCAACGGACCACGGGGCATGCTCGGCACCGCCACGGCCACCGTCGCGTTCCGCCCTAACTCCGTCGAGCGCCCGGAGCTGCGCTACATGCTCACCAGCGCGCAGGTGCGGGCCCTGGACGAACACCGCTTCGGCGACCTGCGCCTGGAGCTCGATGTCCGAGCCACCCTGCCCCAGGCGACCTCCTACCCGGGCAGTTCGGCGACGCTGTACATCGCCGTCGCCGAGAGCCGCTGGCGCCAGCAGATCGAGGGCCTCGGTCCGTCCCTCGCCGTCGAGATGTCCGTGCCCTTCCCCGCGGGCGACGACGAGCGTCAAGAGGCCGTCCGCTACCTGCAAGAGGCACAGCGCCGCCTGCGGGACGACGACGTCGACGGCGCCATGCTCGAAGCGCGCCGCACGCTGGAATACATCAGGCTGAACAGCGGCTGGCTCTGGCCCGGCAACAAACCGTCCCGCGAGCGCACCCAGGACGAACGCTGGGCGTGGATCCGGGCCGCCCTCGAGGACCAGGCAAGCGGCGCGCTGCACAAGGACGCCGTCACCAAGACGTTCAAGTACAGCCGCACCGAGGCAGAAACGACGATCGCCATGGCGGCCGCGCTGCTACGCCTGCTCGACTGACCCCCTCCACGAGCCCTCTGGAGATGATCTCCTAAGGGCTCCTGGTCGTTATGGCCGCGGTCGGCGCCGTCACGGGGGAGGACGAAAGCGGGCATTGTCAGTGCCGACGGCGATGATGACTGCATGACGATCACGATGCAGAACTTCGCGCTCGCCTGGACCGACCCGGACGGCATCCCGCGCTCCTCCGCCGTCGCCTACGACAAGCCGAGCGCCGACAGACGCAAGCGGGACCTCGAAGACGCTGGATGCAGCGACATACAGATCGTCGAGACCAAGCCGGGCCAACTGCCCGAGCCAGCGGTATGACCGCCCGCCCTGGGGCGATGATCTCCTCGCTCGACAGCGCCTGGCTCAGGCCCGCTCAGTCCACTCCTTGAGCGTGTCGGCCAGGGCCCCTATGTCCACGTCCCCGGCCGTCACCTGCTCGGCCAGGTCGGCGGCCTCCTTGGCGGTGAACCGTGCCGGCTGGCCACTGGCGTGCAGATAGCCGGCCGCGACCGTGACACCGAACAAGGCGTTGCTGTGCTCCAGCGCTGGGACACGGCACAGCGAGTGAAACAGGGCGGCAGCGCGGTGGTGGGGCTGGTCGTAGACGAGGTCGTCCATCACGCGGAAGCAGTGCCGGGCCCGGGCGGCCTCCAGCGCTCCCCAGTCCGTCACGTCCGGGTCGCCGAGCTGGGTGCGGGCAAGCTCCAGCAGCCACGCAAGATCAATTGTCAGGTCCACTGTGAGCGGTCCGCCCTCACGCAGCGGTCGCGCTGGGCCCGGGCTGCGGGCCGAACCGGCGGGCGAACTCCTCGCGCATCCCGGGTGTGGCCAGGAACTGGGCGCAGCCCTCCAGGAACCGCGCCTTGTTCAGGCCGGCGGCCAGGACGCGTCCGGCGTACACACCCGGATCCTCGTGCTGCTGGTGCGCCTCACGCTCCAGCTGCTCCCACTGCTCGTCATCGATCTCGATGCGGATTTCCCTGGCCATGCCCCCACGGTAGCCGGACCGGGCCTCCGAGGGGGAGAGATGAGCGGAGGGGCCGCCGCCAGGAGTGTCTGCCAGCGTCGCCGCGGCGGGCTGGACCCTCGAATGCCCACCCTGGACCGATTCGGGAAGGGCAGCCCTCCCCCGCCTCAGCGGGAGGGTGTGCTACAGAGCGCGGGCTGCCGTCGTACGGCGCGTGTCACTGCGAGCCCGTGGCCACCAGGGTCGCGGTGATGGGTTCGAGTTCAGTGATCAGTTCGTCGAGTTCGGCGGGGGACAGGGCTTCGTAGGGCGGGGTGGCGAGTTCGTCGGTAAGGGTTTCGATGCGTTGTTTGGTCGCGCGGCCGGCGTCGGTGAAGTGGCCGTCATTGTCGATGAGTCCGCGTTCGCGCAGGCCGTCCATGACCGCGGCCAGGCGTTTTTTCGGCAGGTGATGGATGCGTCCGAACGACTCTGGGGGGTGGATGCCCTGTTCCAGCGCGGAGAGTACGTGGGCCTCCGTGCCGCCGATGCGCGAGCCTACGAGAGCGGCGATGTGCCCGTCGCCGCGGTGCTCGCGCAGCATGGTCGCGGAATGCCACAGCCGGGCGACGGGGTCGCTGGGCACCGCAAGGGTGCGCATGCCGGCGTACATCACCCGGCCTTCGGTGGGGGCGCCCGTGGCGGCCTTGGTGGTCAGGTCGGCGGCGCGCACCAGGCCCGGGGAGTCGGCCAGTTCGTCGCCGAGGATGCGCCGGAGGGAGGCCGCGCTGCCCCGCTCCCGCGCGGCGACGGAGGCCTCGGGCGGGATCGTCTCCCAGGCGCTGGGGATGTGCCGTGCGGCTTCCCCGTCGGCGAAGTTGTAGAAGGCCGCGTGCACGACCTGGGCCGGCACCCGTCCCAGTGGTGCGGCACGGCTGGCGAAGTAGCCGTCCCAGTAAGTGCGGTGGCCGAGTGCGGCCAGCTCCTCATTGCACTCGTCGGCGAGGAAGGTGACCAAGCAGATCGGCTCCAGGAGCTCGAACATGCGCCGGGCGATGTGAGTCATCGGATGCAAGCGCGTCGTGCCCATCGGACTCTCCATTCGTTTCGGTGTGCCGACTTGGACCGTCCGGTACACCGAAACTCATCGACGACCGAAGGGAAGGATTGCAGATGGGTTGGCGTCTGCGTGGCTGTGTATGCGAGAGCGGTTCTAGTCCAACTGAAACGCCCCAGGTCGGGCGACATCGCAGCTTCCGAGCGAAAAGCTCGATCACTCACCGTGACCGTGCTGCTCGACCTCGTTTAGGTCGCGGCTGCCCCATGGGCGCGGGGTCAGGCCATGATCCCCTGCTGGGGTCGGCCACGGACGTCTCCTGGGTGGCGAAGACACTGGCCAGCTGCGGGGCGCAGTCGCGGACGTGAGGAACGGGGCGCTGGCGGCCACTTCGACGCGGGCGTACTCGTCCGGCTCGGAGGGTTGCGCCTGGGGTCCGGTCTCGTCCACGCGAGCGACGCCAGCGGGCCCGGCCCCGGCCGAACGCCTTTAGGCAAGAAGAAAGGGGCAGCGGCCGTTAGACGGCGGGTGCCCCTTTAAGTCTGTGATCAGAGTAGCACGGACCTGCCCGGCCAGCGGTTGATGATCCCCCGCTCGGCTAGTGTGCTGCGATGGTCACGGCTCCTCCTGCATCGGATCCCTACGCCCGGCACGTGTCTCGCCCGCATGTCGGACTTCTTCACCGACGAAGGCACGCCCTGGGCGCGCCGTCTATGGGACATAGGTTCGGTGCTGGCCCTCGAGGAACTGTGGGAGGCCGGCTACTGGCAGGCTCACGGGGTGCTGTCGCAGGCCGCGTGCGACTGGCAGCGCATCCAGCTCAATGCTCTGATCGGCCCCGACCGGGGGCTCGGAGACCGGGACCTGCGCAGGGAACTCACCGGGTTGCTGAAGAACTCGCTGCCGGATCCAAGCCCTGAGCGCCGTCGGCTCAAGGAGATCATCGGGCACGTGCGGTCCGGGTATCTGGAGCGGTGGGCTGCGGCGGTCAACGTGCCGGTCGACGAGCGGGTCAAGCCAGAGCGGTTCTCCCGCACGGTGGCCTCCCATCTCCTTGATCTTGGCTACAGTGCCAGCCACCTCAAGGCCTGGGCGAAAGATCTCTACGATGCGCGGGCCACCACGGCGGATATAGCGGACAGCGCTGCTGCGCTTGCGCTGACGCCGACCCGGTCGTACGAGGTGCTGGTGGCGCTGGAGAAGGTGCCCCAGCGGCAGCTCGCCGAGCCGCTGGAGCATTGGTACGACAAGGGCAAGGTCATCGCCTGGTTGCGCGAACACGGCCACGACACGGCTGGCGTCCGGCCCGGCGGCGGGTTCGTCTACCGGTTCACGGCACTGGACGCCTTCAGCGCCGCCGAACAGGCCCGGCAGATGCTGGAGCGGATGACCGCTCGCTCCCAGTTCCTGCGCCGGGACCGCGGAGGTGTGGCGCCCCTCCCCCACATCTGGGTCGCCGGACATGCGCGGGCCATCCCGCTCGATCCCCCGGCGCGGGGCGCCGACGTCCTGACCCTGGTCAATGAGGGGCATCTCTACCAGGTCGCCGGCACCCGCAGGCGGATCGACGATGCCCTGGAGCTCGCGGCCGCGGTCAACCGCGGTCCGATGGCCCCGGCCGTCGCCGGTCCTGGGCCCGCCATTCCCGGCGCGCGTAGGCGCGTGCCGCGTCGCGTTGTGCCTCGGTGCAGCCGTCCTGGAGTGCCGAGGGTGTTGTGCTGCCGGTCTGGCTCGTGCAGTGCCGCGGGTCGTGCGACGCCAGATCGCTGGTGACGGTGAATGCGTCGGTGCGCAGTTCAGCCGCCTTCCAGGACGATGGCCGTCTCCAGCATGTCGTTCGCGGTACTCCATCGCCTGCAAGCCACCGCGAGTTGCATCTCGCCCATTCCCGAGGGTTGCCGGCATGCGTGGAGCGGCTCAGCGGGCCGGTGGCCGTTGCGGGGCGCCCTGCTTGTTGTGGGCGTTCTTGGTGACGGAGTCGGCGAGGCCGTTCATCATCGTCGCCCGCTTGCCGATTCCCCAGCGCTCGGCGTGAGCAGGCTCGCGGCACTCGGCTCCGATGTCCGCCGTTTACCCGGCCTGCCGGTTCCCACGCCCCGGGCACAAGTCGAGCGGGTCGCACAGCAAGATCACTTGGTAGGGGTCGTTCTCTGCGCCGGACTCATGGTCGGCATGGGATACGAACCGCCATTGTGAGGCCTTCGTGTGCGGTGTGCGGTCGACCTTTTCAACGTGAATGTGCAGTGTACGGGTGCTGGGATCGTTGGTCTCGACTAGGACTTCATCCGGGGCGAGCGGGAAGTGGTCGTGAAGAAGGCACAGACCGAAGCGGTCAAGGTTTCCGTGTTTCTTCAGCACTGCCACTAGGTCACGGACAAACTCCGCATCCTCAGGACTCAACCCTTTGGCTTCCTCCAAGCGGGGAAGCGGATTCTTGGGGGCGGACCTCTTTGGTCCGGTCATAGCTTCTCCCAGATCTGGCTGACAGTCATTGGACTCATCGTCAGCCATTCACGGATTCCCTGCAGGGGATCTGCAGCCGATTGGGTGAGCTCCAGGTCTCCTGCCGTGTCTGTGCATGACACGGCGGACCCTCTATCTAAGCTCAGCGGGGAGGCAAGAATTTACGGACCATGCTGTGCGGAAGAGGACGCTGTGCACGTGCATCGAGGGAGTGGTTCCGGCGCATTCGCCGACATCCG
The DNA here is from genome assembly GCF_025642135.1 of Streptomyces cynarae. Lineage (NCBI taxonomy): Bacteria > Bacillati > Actinomycetota > Actinomycetes > Kitasatosporales > Streptomycetaceae > Streptomyces > Streptomyces cynarae. Next base: position 130,486 of record NZ_CP106794.1, read on the forward strand.
ATGGTGGCGGTTGGCACCTCTAGTGATCCTGGCAATTGCGTGTCGGGGATATTCTTCCGCGGAGGCGCAGAACGGTGCTCCTGATCCATGCATGACGAACCAGCTCAGTGCCCGCGTCGCCAATGCCGAGATTGATTTTAATCAGCACGCCCGGACCCATGTGCAGGTGCAGTCAAAAATGACGATCAAAGTACCTGAAACGGCATGGCCTCTAGCGAAAGACCTAATGCTCGGCAGTGAATCCTCTAAGTATCGGACCGCGATGCGTTGCCTATTGCGCGAGGGTGAAAATATAGACGGGAATCTACAAAAGAATCCACGCAACGCCGAGTGGCGCTTTCGTAACCCGCAGGTAACCGCTAAAGATAACTTGGTTACTGTGCGATATGATGCACTCGCCTGGGTGAAGACTGCAAGCATCGTCCAGATTGGCCCATGGGAAATCAACGCCAAGGAGAGTGATAAGTGGAAAGTTTACCTACGGCCACCGAAAACCCTAGAGAAAGCACGGTGGGAGCACATTGAGGTCAAGCTAGGCGGTCTCAATACGGGAAATATTAAGCGGCCTGCAGTTTCTGCCAGCAAGAACAGTTTGGTATGGGCAGCGCAGCCACCGCAGAACGTCGAGGTCGACGTGGATCCACCCTGGCAGCGCACTTTGGCCCTGCATACGGAGCAGTCCTTCTGGAGCACAGTCGGTGTCGCCTCATGGTGGGTGTGCGCCTCGGCGGTAATCGCACTAGCCGCCCTCCGTCTGAGACGGAAGGCGCTTTCTGACCAATCAGGCCAGAACGAGCGCGACGTTCAGGTATCGACGTTTCAGGTTAGCGGGGCAAATAAAAGGTGCCACGAAAGCTCCGGGAAAGCACTTTTCCATTGGTCAGGGCTTAGTACAGCAGTGGCCCTCGCCGTACTTCTGTTAATTTCGCATCCAGTCATCTCGGTTCCGTCATCGTGGCGCGCCCTGATCAGTATCGCGGCAGCCGTGACCCTGGCCCTCGTCGCTCGTCCTTGGTGTCAGGTCGTAGTGGACCCCGACCCCCACACCGGGGCTGGCACGTCCGCCAACACCAAGGCAGGAGTTGACGAGCCCGCCAGCCCCGGCGCTGGCACTGACACCAACCATAGGGATGTTCGAAGCAGACAGGCTCGCGTCATCATCGCGACTGTTTCAGCGGTGGCCGTGATCGGCTTGCTTGTTGTGCTGGCCCCCCACTTGTTCGGCCTGCAGGCCGAACTCAAGCCGGAAGCGCCGCTGACCGTCTCCCGGGCAGTCGGGCTCACGCTGTTGGGGCTTGCAACGCTGTGGCTTTGGCTGGCCGCGATGGCAGCATGGGGTTGGCGTTTCGCGCTGGAAGGGGGGCTGGTACGCAGTTCCTGGACCAGTAAGTGGAACCATACGCCGGCCCGGTGGGTGGCACTTGTCGGAGTCCTGCTCGCTGTGGTTGCCGGGGCCATGTTTTCTTGCTTCTGGTGGGCCAATGAACATCAGTGGAGACGCGTCACGTGGCTCCTCGACCAAACTAGTTCCAATTCCCGCGATATCAACATTAGCAAATTTCTTGTGATGTTCCCATTTACTGGCCTCACTTGGCTTTACGCCTACACTTGGGTGCTCACAGGGATTGCCCTCATCGCCTTTCTGCGCGTGGAGGCCCAGCGGAGTCGGACCGGTGGAGTGGAATACGCCTTGTGGCCGGATGGGAAAGCCGAGGGTCTGCTGACAGCCGCCGTATTTGCCTTCGTCGTTGGGCTTCGGAATGTCCCGTTCGCGGGATCCATCGCACTCTATGGTGTCTGGCTCCCCCTAAATATTGCCTCGCTGTGCGCGGTTGTTACCCTAGGGCGGCGATGGTCAGTGCTAGGTTTCCGAGTCTCCAATGACGGTATGGGGACTCAGCCTTCTTTCCCTGTGCGCAGACTCGGCTCCAAATGGGGTCGACATGAGCTCCTGAAAAAAGCGCACCAGTACCGCAGTTTGCAGCACCAGTTGTACTTGGTGGATCATGGGCGTATCGAGGGTGTCACACGGGAGCAGTTGGAGACTAAACTACATGAGCTCCATGAGTGGTTGATTGCCGGATGCGGCGAGGGCCATCCACCTGACCAAGACTCTGTGCTGGACGTCGCCCTTGCTTGGGGTCCAGAAGACCACTGGTGGGACAATGCGCGGCACGCAGGGCGCCTGGCATTTTACTTCGGAATTCCAGCGAGTGCTGCTCTCGTCTGGCTCACCCACCTCAAGGATTACCAAAGTTGGATTCTCACGCTTCATGACCCTATCGGGTTTCCGGAAATCCTGGCAAATCTCCTTACCTATCAGGCGGCGTGGGCCGGTGCTGGTTTCGTCATGGGGGCGCTGTGGCGACTCCTTCCCGGGCGTCGCGGTCCTGTGCGGGCATTGGCTATCACCGCTGCCTTTGCCATCCCTGTCTGTTTGGGGGCCTTGCTCAGCCGTATTACTGATACGGACCTGGGCTACGCCTTTCTGACGGTCTTGCTCATGCTCACCATTCTGACGCTCACCAGCATGTGGATGGACTCGGCAACCTTCACAGAAGAGAGGCAACTCTGGCCGACTCGCTTCGGTTTGCTACTTTCGGTCTATCAATTGCGAGGCCTATCCGCGCAGATCGCGTACCTTCTCGGCCAGGTATCGATTGCTGTGGGAATCTGGGTGCAATTGGCCAGCGCCAAGTCCTTGCCTCCCGTTAGGTAGTGGTCCGTCCAGTCACCTGAGAACTCGTAACACGATCTTGCTGAGGTACGCGGTGTGCCCGGGCGCTTCGGTTGGCGCTCGGGCAGTTCAGGTGGCACTTTGGGCGCTGGTCTCGCACGCGATGCCGGGCCACAGGGGATGGTCACTTGAAGGGGCGGATCACGTGAGCGCGAGCGACGGACGGGAGCACTGGGAGTTGCTGCCCGGAGCCGGGCTGGGGCCACTGCGGTTCGGGATGAGCCCGGCCGAGGTCGCCGACGCGCTCCGGGCCTCTGAGCCGCAGAAACAGGTGGGCGGCCCCTACAAGCAGGAAGACTTCGCCGACGGGGTGAAGGTGTTCTACGACGCCGGCAAGTTGGCGTGCATTGCTCTGGACGCGGTCACGGGTCCGCAGGTCTTGCTAGCGGGCTTCGCGCTGGCTGGCCGCGATCCCGAGCAGGCACACCAGTTGCTCCTTGACTACGCCGCCGAGCACGGCAGTTGCTTGTTGTACACACCCGATGACTCCCTCGCCCTGACCGATCTGGGGGTTCTTCTGCGATCGCAGGAGGTCGGTGGCGTGCGGATGTCGCGGCCCGTCTTCGTGAAGGAGGACTGGCTGGAGTCTGAGTACTACCGCGATCGCCTTCCTTTGGAAGGCGTCGCGGCCACCGGTGAATCGCCCTGGCCGTTGTAGATGCGCGTGCCGCTGCCGCAGCGGGACGGGCGTGACCAGTGTGACGATTCGGCCGTTTGGGAGAGTGTGAGTGTTCGACCGTGGATCGTGGACGATGGCCTCTGGGCGTTGATCGAGCCGTTGCTGCCGCCCTGGCCATAGAAAGCACCCGGTCCGAAGCCCGTGGATGACCGGCTGTGCCTGCAGGGCATCCTGTACGTGCTCTACAACGACGTCAGCTGGCAACTGCTGCCGCTGGAGCTGGGGTTCGGCTCCGGACAGACCTGCTGGCGCCGACTGGGCCGGTGGCACGCGGCCGGCGTCTTCGAGAAGCTGCACCACGTGCTGCTCGCCGAGCTGCACGCGGCCGACGCCCTGGACTGGACGCGGGCCTGCGTGGACGCCTCCCACATCCGCGCGAAAAAAGGGGCGAGGCCACCGGCCCGTCACCGGTCGACCGCGGGAAGACCGGCAGTAAACACCACCTGATCTGCGACGGTAACGGCACCCCATTCAAGGTCATCACCACCGCGGCCAACGTCAACGACGTCACCCAGACCCTCGCCCTGGTCGACGGCATCCCACCCGTCGCCGGGAAGCCAGGCCGTCCACGCAGGCGCCCCAAAGCACTTCTGGGCGGCAAGGGCTACGACAGCAACCCCAACCGGCGCGAGCTGCGCAGGCGCCGCATCCTGCCGGTGATCTCCCGCAAGGGCGCCCCGAACATCAAGGACCTCGGCAAGCTCCGCTACGTCGTCGAGCAGACTTTCTCGCTCCTGCATCACTTCAAGCGCCTGGCCGTCCGTTGGGAAAGACGCCTGGACCTGCACGACGCCTTCGTCTCCCTGACCTGCGGCCTCATCTGCTGGAGACGCCTCAAGAAGGTCCGCCCATGATCGTGTTACGAGCTCTGAGTAGTGGTCAGCGGTCTTGTAACCCTTCTTGAGCGTGTGAACCGATTTGTGATTCGTGGGTTGCAGGGCCGTGCTCGGTGACGAATTGGTCTCATGCTGGACCTGCCGTCAGCGGCGACTGATCCCTCTCGAGCACATGCGGAGAGCCGCAGTGACGTGCGCTGAACCGGGACCTGGAGCGCCCGACGAGAAGAGGCAGAGGCATAGCCGCTCCTCACGGTGATAGCCGCTTCGGGTCCTGGCGGGCGCGGCACTCCCGGTGGGCGTACTCCCGGACGGCGTCGCACTCCGCCTCCGTGCAGCCCTCCCGAAGCTGCGTCGGTATGTTGCGGGTCCGGTTGGTCAGTTCAGGCCTAGCTTGGCCAGGGCGGTAGTCCAGTCGCTGGCGATGGCCCGCTGGGCAGCGGCAAGGGTGACCTTGCCGGAGCACACCGCAGTGTGCAGCTTTGTCTCCACCGGGTCCTTCTTGTTGTTGATGCCGCCGCCGGACTTGTGACCGGGGTCGGCCGGCTCCACCCAGAGGTTCCTGGGATCGTTGGGGTCGCCGCCAAGCTGAAGACTCAGAAGATGATCATACTCGGCGTCCCCGAGGTGGCCGGTGTAGCCATACGAGGCGGCGTTCAGCTTCTTCTCCTTGCTGGTGACCGAGACGGGCGGCCGGATTCCCTTCGTGTAGCCGCCCCTCCGACAGATCGTCGACGTCAGAGTTGATTGGGTGACAGCCGGGGAGGTGGCTCCGGGCGTGCACTTCGGATCCGGAAGCGGCTCCCCATTCTCGTGCCGGTAATGGCAGCTGCCTGCGGGCGGCTGCTGCTGGACGGCGTACGTCTTCTGGGGGCCAGCACCAACGGCGATCGCGGACCCGGAGCCCCCGCCCGCCCCTGTGGCTGGCGCCTGCGACGTCGGCGTCGCGCCCAGTGATCCGGCGGCGCCGTTCTCCAGCTTCGGCGAGCAGCCTGCCAGGAACAGCCCGGCGAGCAGCACGGCAGAGGTGGTGCGGACAGCGGGTCTCATGACGTCCCCTCACGGGTGGGCAGTAGCTGCGCAAATGCTGCCCCACTGGCTTTCGGTCCTATCGGGCGGGGTACGGCGCGATGAAGCGCAAACGTCGCACACTAGGAGCTGTCCCCTCTCCCATCGCCACCGGCGTACAGCAGCGGGTGGCGGGGCGCCCGCTGCCGGTGCACGGTTACGTGCACCGGGTAGAGCTGGTGGAGTTGGAGGATGTCGGTCTGCCACTGCGAGCGGGCCGCCTTTGCATCGCCAGGCACCTCGCGGCCCAAGCCGGGCCGCCACCCGCGCATACAGGGACGGCGAGCTCGTGTCAGCCGGGGCCAGGTGCGCCGTCAGGAGGGGCTCGTCAGCCGGATTGTGGGCGTCAACCTGGGCAAGAACTTCCACCTGATCATCCTGGTGAAGGCGGGGCAGAGCGGATCCGAGCTGCTGGCGCAGTCGCGACCAAGAGGTGGTAGAGAGGTCGAAGGACTCCGGGTCAGCCTGGCTGGCGCCGAAGACAAGCTCGCTCAAATGGACCGACGGTCTCCCGGGGGCACGGCGATCAACCTCGGCATGCCACGCATGACCTCAGCTCAACCTATCCGGGAGGAGGAGGGAACAGTTACGCTGAGACAATCAGTGGATGACCAGCGATGAGATCCGGTTCGACTGCCAGCGACGTGGCGACGGCGGCGTGCCCGTGATCCTCCCCCGCATCGACGGAGTACCGCTCACCGAGCTGATCGACAGCTTTGAGATCGCCGCCGGGATGCAGCCGGCAGGCGACACCTACGGTGGTCTGATCCCGCAGTTCTTCCGGTTCGGCCCGATGCGGGACCACTTCCTCGGACGGTCCACGAACGCGATGGGGCCGAAGACACCCGTTCTCGGTTGTGAGTGCGGCGAGTGGGGATGCTGGCCGCTCATGGCCCGCATCAGCGTGACAGCCGACTGCGTGGTTTGGGACTCTTTCGAGCAACCCCATCGCACAACACGCGACTACACGGCGTTCGGCCCGTTCCAATTCGACCGCTACCAATACGATGACGCCTTGCGGGCCCTGAGCGTGGCGCTGGACTCAGACGTCGATGACACACGCGCATGAGAGCTAGCAGGCGCAGCCTGCTGGGCTATTTGACGCCCAACTGCAGTAGGCCGAACGTGGAGCGCCTCACGGCCAGATTTGACCACCCCGGGAAAACGCGGGTGGCGCCCGCCGCTTCGCAACTAGGCGCTGCGGTGGGCGCCGCTCGGCGCCAGCCTCTCCAAGGCTGTTCATCCTTGGAGAGGCCGCTTTCAGAAGCCGCCGTTGAGGTCGTACCAGTCCCGGTACAGCACTTGGTACTTGGCGAAGGAGCCCTTGCCGTTGCCTGCGTAGAGCCGTAGCTCGTTCGCCTCGAACGTGGCGTCGGAGTTGAGGTAACCGTCCTGGGTGGCCGCGACCAGGTCGTTGCGTCCGTCGCCGTCGACGTCCCCGACGCTGACGAAGGCCGACATCTGGCCCCAGCCGCCGCCGAGGAGTTTCCGGGCGCCGAAGGAGCCGTGTCCGTTGCCGGGGTACAGCCACAGGTTGCCCGAGGCGTCGCGAGCCAGCAGGTCACCGTGGCGATCGCCGTTGAGGTCACCCGGTGCGGTCAGGGCGTTCATGGACTTCCAACCGCCGCCCAGGGACTTGCGGGCGCCGAAGGTGCCGTGGCCGGTGCCCACGTACAGCCACAGGGTGCCGGCGGAGTCACGGGCCAGCAGGTCGCCGCGTCCGTCGCCGTTGAGGTCACCGGTGGCGGTGACGGTGGCCATCGACTTCCAGCCGCCACCGAGGTCCTTGCGTGTGCCGAACTTGCCCCAGCCGTTGCCCGGATAGAGCCATAGCTCGCCGGAGGAGTCGCGGGCGACCAGGTCTTCGGTGCCGTCACCGGTGAGGTCGCCGTGCCGGGTGAGGGCGGTCATGGAGTTCCAGCCGCCGCCGAGCAGCGTGCCGTCCCCGGTGCCGGAGACGAACCACAGCCGGCCGCTGCGGTCCCGGGACAGCAGGTCCGCGCGGCCGTCACCGTTCAGGTCGCCGAACCCGGCGGTGCTCGGGCTGGGCTGCGCGTACCACCCGGCGTAGGGCGGATCGACGCACTCCCGCTCGTTGGGAACGAACTTGACGGAGCTGATCGCCTTGTCGAGGCTCGAGTCGTAGCTGGACAACCCGTTGTCCGGTGGGTCGGGGAAGTAGCTGCCGCTGTACTTCGGGTCGCTGTAGAGGCAGGAAACGCTGGACGTGCGGTTCCAGTAGGAGCGGATCCTGTTGTCCCATGTTCCCATCGTGGGCATGTCGGTGCGCGTCTTCATCATGGAGCCGGTCGCGTCCGTACCGCTCCATCCGCACAGGTAGCCGGACGGGCAAGCGCTCGCCGACATGGTGGCGGCCTGCGCCGGTGCGCTGAGCGGCACTGCCGCCAGCGCCATGCTCCCCGCGGCCACCAGCAGCCGTCTGAGAGGTCTGTTCACCTAGATCCCTTCTAGGGTTTTCCTTGGAGATCGAATAGGACGAGCGCACTGTATGCCTGTTCCGGCGACGTGTGACTCGTCATCCCGCCTTGATCAGGGTTCGAACAAAGGGAGACCGTCACCCGCGGCCGGATGTAGTCGCGGCCTAAGACGTCATCTCAATTGGTGGCATCGGTAGGCTGTGGGTCGTGGTGAGGATTGTTGAGCGGCTGGTGCCGGACGAATTGTGGGAGTTGTTCCAGCGGGTGGTGCCTGACGCCCCTTCGCGGCCTCAGGGCGGTGGCCGCCGCCGGCATGGCGACCGTGAAGTGCTGGCCGCGATCGTGTTCGTGGCCACGTCGGGCTGCACGTGGCAGCAGTTGCCCGCTGCGTCGTTCGGTCCGTCGGGGGCGACGGCTCACCGCCGTTTTGCCGAGTGGACGCAGGCCAGGGTGTGGGCCAAGCTCCACCGCCTGGTCCTCGACGAGCTCGGCTCCCGCGGCGAGTTGGACTGGTCCCGCTGCGCGATCGACTCGGTGAACATGCGGGCCCTGAAAAGGGGGACCTGACAGGCCCGAATCCTGTTGATCGGGGCAAGTACGGATCGAAGATCCATTTGATCACCGAGCGGACGGGTCTGCCCCTGTCCGTCGGAATCTCCGGGGCGAACCTGCACGACAGCCAGGCACTGATTCCCCTGGTGAAGGGCATACCACCGATCCGCTCCCGCCGCGGGCGGCGGCGACGCAGGCCGGACAAGCTCCACGCAGACAAGGGCTACGACTATCCTCACCTGCGGCGATGGTTACGAGAGCGCGGCATCAAGCACCGCATCGCCCGCAAGGGGATCGAGACCTCGCAGCGACTCGGCCGCCACCGCTGGACCATCGAGCGCACCATGTCCTGGCTCGCCGGCTGCCGCCGCCTCCACCGCCGCTATGAGCGTAAGGCCGAGCACTTCCTCGCCTTCACGAGCATCGCCTGCACCCTCATCTGTTATCGGCGGCTTGTCTGCTGATGTGGGCCTGCAGCAGTTTCACGGCCAGGTCGTGGCCGTGGTGATTGGCCATGTCCATGGGGGTGCGGCCGTCTGGGTCTGCGAGCTCCGGATCAGCCCCGAAGGCAAGCAGCACGGCCGTGGTGTGCACAGTCAACGGCTGCCCGCTCTGCAGAGAGCCATCACCCTCGACATCGATCGCGTGCGTCAGCAGCGTCATGTTGCTGAAGACCTCATCGGGATCGGAACCAGCGGCCAGCAACCGGGCCAAGGCCTCAGCATCCTCCTGCTCGACCGCGTGATGCGCGGGTGTCCAGTGGTCGCTCACGACGACATTCAACCGTCCCCACGGCACGCCTGCCAGCAACTATCTACGCCATCAGCCACCAATTGAGATGACGTCTTAGCCGCCGCAAGTACAGCGCCCCGGGCCAGCTTCGCGCCGGCCGGAGTGCTCAGCTTGTGGGCGAGCGGGCGGTGTTCCCGCAGTGCCCACAGCACGACGATCCAGGCGCGCGAGCCCTGGTAGATCTGCCCGGAGTCGCCGACCACGGTGACCTCGTCGAGGCTGGCGGAGTGGTCGAGTCCGGGAAACCGTGCCCGGGCCTCGGCCGAGCCCGCCGGTACCAGCTCCAGCGGCACCAGCTGCGACTGCCGCGCCAGCCAGTTCCGCAGATGGGTGCACAGGGTGCACTCGGCGTCGTACAGGACGGTCAAGCCGTGGACCGGAGCCTTCAGGACGCCCCGGTCCGCCGCCCCGGTGGTCACGGCCTTCACGCCCCGACCGTGGGCGGGACCCAGCCCTGAGGGGTGACCGGAGGCCGCTGCTCGCGCTCCATGACGCCGCGCCGCCGGATCTTGTTGAGCACGAACACATTGCCCAGGTGCATCACGCCGAGCACCAGCAGGACCACGCCCAGCTTGGTCGACAGCGCCTCGAAGATGCCCCGGGTGTTCTCGATCGTCTCGCCACCGCTCAGATACAGCGCCACGAAGCCGAGGTTGACCAGGTAGAAGCCGACGACCAGGAGGTGGTTGACGGCGCCCGCGAGCTGCTCGTTGCCGCGCAGCACGTCGGCGAGGAAGATCCGGCCGTTGCGGCTGAGCGTGCGGGCCACCCAGATGGTCAGCGCGATGCTGACGACCAGGTAGATGACGTAGGCGATGACGGTGCGGTCCATGCCCCACCCCTTCTTGAACGCGTTCAAAACGCTGACAGGACTGACTGTAGACGTATTTTTGAACGTGTTCAAGTCAAGGTTGCTCGGCTTCTCCGACCCAGTTCCGGGCGCGTGTGGGCACCTGGCCGACGGCGGCACCGACGCCACGACCGGACCACCGCCCGGACCTGGCTGGTCCTGCACTGGCACCGCTGGCGCATACGCCACCAGGCCCGAGCCTGCGCCGGCCACTACTGCGCCCGAGAAGCCCGATCTCACTCACCGTGAAATCACCGGCTGTAGTACTAGCCCATATGAGGAACCTGCGGTGGGCAGTGGACTTCGAGATGCCAAAGCACGGCGGCAGGGGTCGCCAGGCGCAGCCGCTGAGCAACAGGTAGCTGATGGCCGCGGACACCTGGGCGGGGCTGCGCCGTCCCTCCCGGCCTCTGGGAGGGCCGACGGCTTCGCAGACCCCGCACCGTGTGCGCCCTCTACGCGCTTGCCTCGCCGATGCGGCGTTTGGCCCGCTCGACCTGGCGCAGCAGCAGGTCCGCGAACTGGATGATCTCTGCTGTCTCGATCGGGTCGTCGAAATCGACGGTGCGGTGGCTGGCTGGGTTCTTGTAGGCGCCCATGGCGCCGGGCGAACAGGTTGGTGGTGGCCGCCTGCTCCCCGCCCTCGGCTTCAGCGTCGGCCAGCGCGCCGCCAGCCTTGCCGTTGTCATGAGGGCGGAACGCCTCCCTCATCAGCTTCACTCCGACCAGGGAGTTGTCGAGCTGTCTCCTAGTACCCCAGGTCGAAGGTGGTGCGCACCGTGTCTTCCAGGTCCGGGTGAACGGACCGGAAAGCCGCTCGCGGGCCTCGAGCCGCGTGAAGCCCTGCGGGTCCTTCACCAAGTCCATGCCGTCGCTGGAGATCCGGCGGAACGCCTCGGACTGGTGGGTTCCCGGGACAGCAGCGCCTGCGCCTCCAGCCAGCACCAGGCATCGGACAGCCGGTTCACGAGCGCCGTCCGCATCCGGCTCTTCCTGGAACGCCTGCCGCGCCGAACTCATCGACACGATTTGCGAAGCTCTGCGGCGGGATGAAGAGTGCGCGCCGTGCGCTACTACGTGATGAGCGGCCCGAACCAGGGCGAGACCGGCACGATGACCGAGGGTGTCGGCGAGATCCGTTTGCCGCATCCGACGCTGGCGGGCGTGCACTGCCGGTACAAGGTCAACAGCATGGACGCGATGATCGAGCAGGCCGGGTTCGAGCCGGGCGTCCAACTGCGCTACGCAGGGGATGTCGTCAACCGGCAGCCGACACGTCACGAATAGGTGACCGTTACACGAAATCAGCACACTGGCTTCACAACTGGCGCTACGGTCATCCCTCTAACGCATCCTGGGGGGACGCATGAGCAACCCGTACACCATGCCGCCGCGGCATACTCCGCCAGCACCGCCCGCGCCGAAGTGGGCGCGGAAGCGGTACGTGCTGCCCGCGATCGGCCTCGCTTTCTTCCTCGGCATCGGCGCCGGTGCCAGCGACCAGCAGAGTGGGAACGCCGCAAAGGCCGCATCCGACAAGGTGCAGCCGACCGCCACAATTACCGCGACGGCTACGGCGACGGAGACGGTCGAGGTGAAGGTGACCGTCACCGCGCACGCGGCAGCTGCTGATTCGGGGAGCAGCGGGGGCTCGTCGGGCGGGTCGTCGGGGAGCGGCGGGTCCAGCTCCTCCGGTGGTTCCAGCAGTGCCGGGAACGGTGCGACCGCGCTCTGCAACGACGGTACGTACTCGTATGCCGCCCACCATCAGGGCGCGTGCTCGCATCACGGGGGCGTGGCCGTCTTCTACAGGTAGGCCCGTGGACAGCCAACGGACCGTCCGGCCACTCGCAGTGGCTGGCCGGGCGGCGCTTAGTTCTCAGCGGGCCTTGAAAGGGACTCGATGATCGGCCTTGCCATTTCCCTTGTCCGGATGTCTCTACGGCTCTGCTTCGGCATGGTCGACATGATTTTCTGGATGTGCACCCTCGGGAAGGTGGACCCCAAGACCCGACGTTTCGTCTGACCTGCTTATGGGTGGGCCGGGGTTGTGCCCTCCCGGGCGCACGGGTTCGCGCGGCCCGCCCGGAACGCGGCGGTGTACGGCCGCCCGGGGCGAGTACTCAGATCAGCCTCCCCACACGGTGTAGATGGCGCGGGTTGCCTTGCCCGCGGCGGGGATGCCGGTCCACTGCTCGCGGTAGGTCATCCCGGCGGGAAGGTTGTCCGGGGCGTTGTCGGATGTGCCGGTGTCTCCGCCGACGACCTGGCCGGCCGCGTTGTAGAGAATCACCTGCTGCGTGACCATGCCCTTCAGCTCGTCGTGCGTGCTGTTGGTGACCTTCACGGTCAGGTTGTAGGCATACGGATCGTCCGTGAACAGGTCGTCGCGGCTGCCTTGAGTCAGCTTCAGTTCGCTGGTGACGAGCATGGGCTGTTCGACGGATCCGGCCATACCGAAGGCGTCTTTCGCCTGCGTAACGTCGATCTTTGCGGGGGTTCCGGTGAACTGGGTGAGGCTGCCGCCGAGGGTGCCGAGGAAGTCGAACGTGGTGTGGGCGGATATGTTCGGAAGAGTTTCCTCTGCCGAGCCGACGATGGCGCCGGTCTTGTCCAGGGCTCGCGCGTCGATGGCGACCGACGCCACGGAGCTGCCCGGGTTCGACACCCTGGCGACGTACGTGAGTGCCGTGGTCCCGGCGACGTCCTTGCCGGTGTGGCTCCAGACGAGGCGCACGGTGGCGCGGGCGGGGCTCGACTGGTTGGCAACGGACGCGCTGTCCCCAGCAGTGTGACTGGGCTTGCTGTCGGGTTTGTCGCTGCTGCACGCGGTGAGCGTGGCGGCGAGGACGGCGATGGTGGCGAGCGCGGTTGTTCTGACGTGCATGGTCCCCCCAAGGACGGTGTTGACGCCCGCCATTGTGAGGTCGTTGTGAAGGCACTTACATGCAACGTGCATGAATCGTGTCGGAGATGTGACGAACACGCGCGCCTTCTAACGCGGTTGTCTGGCGGGCGGACCGGGGTTGTATCCCTCCCGGGCCGCATGGGTTCGCGCGGCCCGGCGGACGGAAGGCCGATAGCCCGCCCCTACGCCGGGCCTCCGCCAGGCGCCGGGGGCAGCTGCTGGCCAGGAAGGTTGCCTGCTTTCCGCTCCTCGCCCCTCTGCTGAAGCCGCTGTAGTTTGGCAGGTCGCTGGAAGACCTCATCGAGCAGTTCGTCCATGAACTCGAGGATGGCGGTGGCATCATCCACCGAGATCGGCTCGTCACCGATGTCTCCATGGGCGATGCTGTTGCCGTCCTTCCGGATGCGCTCGCTGGTCGCCGCCGTCAATGGGCTGATGATCTGGGCGTCGCGCAGAGCATTGATCTTGCTCTGGATGCCGATGGAGGCGACGCCCTTGGCCTTGCCCGTCGCTTCCACGACCGCCCGCGCCAGCGCCACTGCGCCTTTGGCCGCACCGATACTGAGGCACGCGTGTGCTTCACTGGCCGTCGCAGCAATCTGCTCCGGAACGTCCGGGAACTCTGGGCGCCTCGCCTTGACCGGTTCCCACTCAAGGCGCTCTCTCGGGAACTGGTGCTTCGGGTGGCCCATCGTTGGCCTGTGCAGGCTTGTCCATCCGACAGACAGACGCTCGCAGTTCTCGTTCGAGCACTTGAAGGCCGCCATGTAGACGGGCCGATCCCTGTCACGCGACCCGGACCGGTCCGTCGGCCATACCGCTGGGGGCAGTTCGTACGGGTCCAAGACCATGGTCATGTGCGTCCGGTCGCCGCACCAGCCGCAGATTGTGCTCGCCATGGTACGGACGATACGCGGCAACACGGCTAGGACGCAGGGGAGTTTGCCACGACGCCGTGTGGACCGTCGACTAATGGGAGGCGGCCCCGGGCTACCGTCTCCCGAGCGGCCGGGGTTCGCGCGGTCCGCCCCGACGCGGGCGCGGTACGGCGCCGGGGCGCCTGCCTCTTGCCAGCGCTCGCGATCAGCCTATGCCGCAGGCTGCCGGAGGTTACCGGTCGCCGCGGCGCCTCCAGAGACGCCGTCGTGGGACCGGGTGGAGCTCGCCGCGCACCGCGTTTCCGAAGTCGGCCGCAGCTGCTTCGAGGTGCTGCGGGTCGCGCGACTCGTGGTAGCTAAAGACGGCCGTCAAGAGTCTGTCGGTGGCTGCGACCACTTCCCTGCTGGGGTGTCGCTGGAGCGGAGCTGCGGCAGCTACGACAGCTTCGAGCTTCGGTGTGATGCCGGCCGAGGCGGTCCTCGACTGGTGTCGCTCGTGGGCCAGGAACCAGCCTGCGCCACCGAGGGCGGCGGCGATCTCCCGGCGGTCGGAGCCCCTGACGAACGAGGCGGGGGCGAGTCCGGTCACCGCCGCCAGGAGGAAGGTGCGCGCCTGCTCCTTCCAGCCGCGCCATAGGACATGGTCAGCCTCGATGGCCGCCCGGAGTCCGGCGACGGCGAGCAGCATTGCGTCGAACTGAGCCCCGAGAGCGTCGCGTTCGGCTTTGGCATCGGCGCGGGCAGCCGCGCTGGAGTTGATACGGGCGGTCAATCCGGCACCGAGTGCGACGGACGCGAGGGTACCGCCTATGCCGATGAGGCTGTTGATGTCGAGTGCACGTCCACACACTTGCGTTCGCGGTGTCGGCCGTCTGGGCCGTTGCAGAGCCGTGACGGCCCAGGGGCTCCGCAGTGACCTTGTGGGTTGGTCGATTTGCCCCTCCAGGGCGCACGGTTTCACGGCTGGTCTCTAATAGTCGCGATAGGGCTTCCCTTGAACGTAGTTGGGGTGGAACATGCGCAGTCATGAGTGAGATGCGCAGGGTGGGGGCTGCGGTCGTTGGGCTGGCCGCGGTGCTGTTGGTTGGGGGCTGCGGGGGCGGCTCAGAGACACAGGACGCAACGGCGAGTGCCTCGCCGTCTGACGAGGTGACGTACGCGGTCGTGCCAACGGACTCCGCGACGGCGGATGAAAGCACGGACGTGGAGTATGCGCCCGGTCCTGAGGGTGAGATCGACCGGAAGGCAGATGAGGAGGGGTGGACGTACGACAGTCTGTACTCGTCCGCGAGCGAGTACGTACAGGACATCTGCGACTCGCTGCCGGTGTCGGCGAAAGATGGCGCGTCACGTCCACAGTGGCTAGCGGAGAGCGGGAACATGGACGGCGACGGGGTCAAAATCCTCGAGTTTGGGGTGCCGAAGCTGTGCCCGAAGTGGACGTCCACGGTGAGGCAGGCGGCGTCCGGGCATTACGAGCGGTGGCTATCGGGGGGCGAGTATGAGGTGACGACCAACCCGAAGCCATACGACCCGTCGTCCGATTCGGACGTACAGGAGATCGCCCCGGGTACATACCGTGCGATCGGGCACTTCTCGGAGTGCTATTGGGAGCGGACGTCGCGGTCTGGGGACATCATCGAGAACAAGTTCGTGACGCAGGCGACGACGCTGACGGTCACGCTGCGGGCTGGGGAGTTGTTCAAGAACGAGTGCGGGACGTTCAAGCCTGTGGGGTGACGTCGATCTTCAATGGGAGAGTCGGGCTGCGCCCTCTCGAGAGCGCGTGGGTGCCCATGCCCCTTGGGAGGACTCCTCAGCTACCGTGAATGGTACTGCGACATGCCCGGCGAGCTGTGGGGCGATGGCGGCCGGGATCCCCAGGCCCGCTCGGTGACCAGTGCACCGAGCACGTCGCCCAGCCTCATCGGGGCGCGCCCGTCCCGCCGGACCGGTGTCCTGGCGTGGGGCTTCGGCTTTGCCGCGCGGCCGCCGTTCTTGCGGGCCGTTTCCTTCGCGGCGCGGAGTGCGGCGGGACAAGTCGACGCCGCTGAGCTGCGTGTTCTGGAGCATCAGGCCACCTTCTTGGCGAGCTCCTGGACCAGGTGGCGGGCGCACACGCTGCGGGTAGGCAGAGCCTCACGGCCGCACGGGACATCGCCGTCGCGGCCCGAGCAGATCGCGGCCACGGGCGAGGACGCGCGGAACATGTGGCGCGAGGATGCCGACCGGCTCCGGCTGCCCGCAGAGGACTTCTGGATCTTCGACAGCTGCTTGGTCGCGGTGCTCCGCTTCGACGACGAGGACGCCTTCCATGACGTCGAGGTCATCACCGAGCCTGCGGAAGTCCTGCGCTACTGCCAGGTGCGTGACGCCGCCGTGCACGCGTCCGTGCCTTACGACCAGTTCGCGGCGCAGCTCGGCGCGAAGGGCTAGTGAACGGTACCAGTGAGCACGGATTTCCAGCAGGCGAGGGAAGCTCTCGGGGCACGGCTGAGGGAGCTGCGCTTCTCAGCCCCTGGGGGCCGGCTCACCGGTACGCAGCTCGCCCAGCGGCTCGGCTGGCCGCACTCCAAGGTCTACAAGCTGGAGAACGGCCAGCAGACCGCCACGCCGGAAGATCTGCGGGCGTGGGCCGAAGGCATCGGCAGCCGGAGGTCTTCGACGAACTCGACGCCCGGCTCAGGGGCTTCGAGTCCCACATCCGCTCATGGCGTCGTCAGCTCGCCGCAGGCCACCGGCCGGTACAGGACAGCTGGAACGCCCAGGTCACGCAGGCCGCCACCATCTACGCATGGGAGGAGGCTGTCGTACCGGGTATGTTGCAGACGGCCGACTACGCCCGTTACATCTTCCTGCGGTACGCCAACCTCCAGAACTCGGTGCCCGACACCGATGCCGCTGTCCGGGCGCGGATGAAGCGCCAGGAGTGGCTGTACCAGGCGGGTCGAAAGCTTCACGCCCTGGTCTGGGAGGCCGCGCTGCACGCGCTCGTCTGCCCGCCATCCGTGCTCGCCAGCCAGCTCGACCGCCTGGCAGGGATCATCGGCATGGACACCGTGGAACTCGGCATCATCCCCCTCGGAGCATCCCTGAAGATCCCCACCGCCAACGGCTTCTGGATCTTCGACGACCGGCTGGTGATCGCCGAAGACTGGCACGCGGAGCTGTGGCTGGACGACTCAGACAGCGTCGCCGCCTACACACGCGTGTGGCACACGCTCCAAGAGTCCGCCGTGTACGGGAACGACGCCCACAACGTGATCAACGCGGCCCGGCGGGCGCTCAGGGAACGCTGACAGCTAGGCCCGTCGCGCCACTCGATCAGCCTCGGCCACCAGCGGGATTGCCAAGTCGGAGGACTGGGATCGGAACGATGGCGCCGAGACGCCCCTGATCGAGTGGCGTGGCCAGCGACGCCGTGAGAAGGCCCGGACGCCATGCCACGTTTAGGCGCCCGGGTCGGCCTTCGTCTTGCGAGCAGGGGCAGACCCGTCACGGGGGGAAACGAGCCTGCCCCTGCACGCTGGCGCCCGCGTGCCTCCCCGGAGGCAGGCGCCTCGACCCAACCGGGTCACTCTCTCCAGCGCCGCATGCGGCCAGAGTGTCACGGGTGGCAGATCACGGTTGTTAGATCAACACCTCTGTGCAGTGCAGTACTTACATGCGTCACAACCACTGGGCTGCGTCACAAATTCTCGACGAGGGACTCGCTGAACCTCCTACTGACAGCTACATTCGCGCCGTGCTCCTCAACCTCAAGGCGCGAGCAATGGCCCGCGCGGAACGCAGACTCGCCCAGTTCATGGAGCCCGGCGAGGCCGTCCTGGCGGTCGACATCTGCCAAACCGGCTCTGACCTGCTCCAAATCTTGAGCGGCCGAGGCCCGCGAGTCCACGTTGCCTTGTCCGACAGGGCGCTGTACCTCGTACAGCGCGGTGGCGTAACAGACCGGCTCCCGCTCAGTGAAATCTCTGATGTGGACTTCAAGGAGCGGCCGGATCCGAATGATCTCGTCGCCATTGCGGTCTATGCGGCTGATCGACGAGCACGGCTCGTCACCATCAGCCTCTGGGACGGTAGGACGTTCGGCTTCCTGCCGGTGGGGCGGAACGCGGTGGCCACGTTTGGACCCGGGCTGAAAGCGCGTGTGCCGGACCGGACCGTGGCAGAGCACCGCGTCGAACTTGGGGACGGACGCGGCGTAAGAGTAGTGCAGCTACGAGGCAGGCCGGGCAGCATCGGCTTCGACTGGGACTTCGTTACAGACGACGGCGTGGACGTCCGCAGGGAACCTCTCCGAACAGTCTTCGACCAGAAGATGCGAGAGCTGATGCGTGCGGCCGGCGATCCAAACGCCGATGTGGCCAGGCCATAGCGGCCCCTCGGCATGCCGTCGCTGGAGGTAACCGAGGACAGATACGCGGCATACGCTGGCGGCGGCCCCCAATGGGCGGACGTACCAGACGGCCGCCCTAGGGATGTTTCCCGTGGACCTCGTAGTTCGGGGAGTCGTTTGCTCCGTCGGTGCAGCCCTCCATCTATGTGGCCCGATCGGCGACGTCGTCGGGCGTCTGCTCGACCGCACTGTTCGTGGACCGAGGCCTGTGAAGGGGTGCCCCATCCAGTGCATTTCATAAGACGGTCGGTGGTATTGGTGATGCCGTCGCTACACCGCGGATCTTCCGGCGGCGACTTGTAGCCGCGGCGATCGCCGCTCCGGTGTCAAAAGCGTTCCAGTAGACCTCTTCACGCGATGCCGAGCAGCCCACCGCTGCGAGCATGCCCACCGACGCCAGCGTGGCGCCAACAAGGAATCGCTTCACAGTCCCCCCTTACGGCAGAGGGACGTAGCGCGCGATATGACGCACAGTGAATACTTGAGCACCGCCGGAGAGCACGGCGTCAGCAACCGTCTACACGTCCCGCAGCAGCCCGTCATGCGTCGCCGTGGCATTCTCCATATCCGCCATCCTGACAACCGTCGGTGGCCGGCGCTGCGGGCTCGCCGGCTCGAAGGTCATGCCGGGTTCAAGGGAGTGATGCCGGTGCCCGCGTACAGCTCGGGTTCCAGCGACAGGACAGTGAGTGATTCCCCCGCCTTCACCGCCTGCCAGGCGATCGCCGCCGCATGCGCCACCGGCCAGTCGACGTTTGTCCACTCCATCGCATCCACCGCGTGCGCCGCGGTGAACGGCACGTTCTCCGCGAACCGCAGGGACGCCGCGTGCTTGCCCGCACCGGCGACCTGCCGTTCGGCGGCCAGCATGGACAGCGACGGGATGATGACCCGGCCCGTACCACGCGAGGCCTCGATATAGAGGCCAGTGAGGAAGGGATCCGCACGGAACAGGGCGGCCAGAGCAGTGTGGTCCAGGACGGCCGTCAGGTTCATGCGGCGGCGCCGCCCTGATGGGCGCGGATCTTCGCCCAGGCGTCCTGGCCGGCCTGCTGGACCTGCTCGGTGTACTCGATACCGAGCTCGCGGGCGGCCTCCCGGGCGCGCTGCTCCCGTTCGGCAGCCGTGAGCTCCCGGGTGGCGAGGTCCTCCAGCAGCTCCGTGATGGTAGTGCCGCGCTCCTCCGCGAGGATGCGCAGCCGATCGCGCACTTCCTCGCTGGTTTTGATGCTCGTCGGCTTGCTCATAGAGCCGATTCTACCGCCGGTAGACATGGTGGGGATCAGGTCTTCGAGCGCATTGAGACTGAGTCCTCGAGCTGGCCCTTGAGCGCGTTTGTTGGCCCGGCTGAGCGTCGAGAGTGGCCCGTAGGGCAGCGGTTGCCTTCCTCACCTGCGGGTTTTCGCGGGAGCTGGTACGAGAAGCTGCTCTGCAGAGCTGTGCTGGGGGTATGGAGTCATCGGCCCGTACACCTGTCGTTTTATGTAGCGTGCGGAAATGACAAGAAGCGAGCGACTCGCGGATCAGCTGGACTGGTACTGGCGCAAGAACCTGCGGCCACGGCTGGAGGGTCTTACCGACGAGGAGTACTTCTGGGAGCCGGTACGCGGCTGCTGGAGCATCCGCCCACGTGGCACGTCGGCCGCACCGATGTCGGCAGGTTCTGGGGATTGGACGATGGACTCCGCGTCCCCTGCCCCGGTGCCGGCGCCGGTGACCACGATTGCCTGGCGGCTGGCGCACATCATCGTCTCGTGCCTGGGCTATCGGGTCGGAAGGTACTTCGGCGGCCAGGACGTCGACTCCGAGACATTCGCCTACGCGGGGACCGCTGACGAGGCGCTAAAACAGCTCGATGAGATGTATGGGAGATGGAACGCGGGGGTCCGCGAGCTCTCGGACGCTGATCTGGAGAATCCGCCCACGGTGGGTCCCGAGCGGTTTCCCATGGAGAACAGGATCCTGCACGTCAACAGGGAGCTGATCCATCACGGCGCCGAGATTTCCCTGCTGCGCGACCTCTACCGCTGGCAGGACGGAGCCGTACCGCGCCGAATATGACTTTCCGGTAACCGGCGATCGAGCTTCGGAAACCTACGTGGACTCCGTGACGCTCCGTGGCTGCGAGCTTCAGTTCTCAGACGGGCCAACAGCGGCGCTCATGGGCCAGCTGACGCGCTCAGTCTCACGCATGTGGTCGGGTAGCCGGCGGCCTACCGCAGGCGGCGCCCGGATGGCGGGGCGACCTCAAGACAGCATGGCTCCCCCACCGGCCTCGGGGCGAACCCCACGGCGCTGGTGCGGACGTGGACGCATCCCCGCGGGTGCGGGGAGCAGTCGGTGATCTCACCGCGGGGAATGATCAGCCGGGGACCATCCCCGCGGGTGCGGGGAGCAGTCCGCTGCCTTCGCCAGGTCCTGGTTCCAGGCGGGACCATCCCCGCGGGTGCGCGGAGCAGGACTTCGTGTCTCAGGACGAGCTGCGGGCCATGGGACCATCCCCGCGGCTGCGGGGAGCAGGGCACCACGACCACGATCACGGGTGACACTGCGGGACCATCCCCGCGGGTGCGGGGAGCAGCGGATGTTGAAGGGCCACGACAGCCAGTGGGTGGGACTCCCCGCGGGTGCGGGGAGCAGACCAGGGCGACGATCTGGGCGCCGGTCAGGTAGGGACCATCCCCGCGGGTGCGGGGAGCAGGTGAGGGTGAACGCGGTGGCTGCTATCCGACGGGGACCATACCCGCGGGTGCGGGGAGCAGATCTCCAACGTCAACACCCCCCTCGGTGGGCAGGGACCATCCCCGCGGGTGCAGGGAGCAGTGGAAGCTCTCCGAGGCGTCCGGAAGCTTCACGGGACCATCCCCGCGGGTGCGGGGAGCAGCCGGTCCGCGCGTACACCGTGTCGATGACCGGGGGACCATCCCCGCGGGTGCGGGGAGCAGACTTGCTGACCTGGGGGTTTATGACCGCTGGTCATGGAAGTTGAGCACTTCCATAGAATCCGGCATCTAGTGCGTACCGAGCCTATCGGGCGTTCGGCTGGTCATTGGCTTCTAAGAGGTCACGGCACCGAGAGCCTGGGCCGGAGGCAGCAGCCGACACGCTCTTCGAATGGCCAGAGGTTGCCGCGTTGCCACTGTCCATGCTCGTTGGCGAGAAGGTCGAGATCGACATATTCCTGGCGTAAGGACTCGACCCACGCTGCTGCCAAACCTGCGAAGGATTCGAAGTCGGTCGCGTCGAGCTTGTCGTAGACCGTAAGGAGCTGTGACAGGGCTTCGGTCTCCCTCTTCCCCCGGTCGCAGACCGAGCACAGTGTGCTCTCGCGCAGGCCTTCGATTCTTTGGCCATTGCCGTTTGTCCATGAGTGTGGGAATCGGACTAGGAGGAGGGTTGGTCCGTCGCATCGTGTGCAAGGCGGAGGGATGTCGACCCGTAGGTGGATCTCCTCGTTGCTGGCGTTTGGAGCGTTCACGCAATGCCTTGCCATGCGTCGGGTCCGAATGATCCTTTGATGTCGGAGGCGATCGTCGTGGCGTTCACGGTGGCCTGCAAGCGGTAGACGATCGTCTTCTGTACTCCGCGAACCGAGAGGTGGACCGGGTTCTCGCCGGGGTGAGCCCCCACGATGCGCCGGAGTTCCTTGACTGCGGGCTGATTGATGCGGTGGTAGGGCAGCGTGAGCGCGACGGGTGCCGCGCTGGTGCGTTCTGCTGAGGTGACGTCGAGTACCTGCAGTTCCTGTCCGAAGATGCTGATCGTGCCGTCTCGGTCGTTGATGCGGCCCTGGACGGACACCACGCTGTCTTCGACCAGGGCGCCTGCGACGAGCTGGTACGTGGCGGGGAAGAAGAGGACTTCGATTGTGCCGTCTCGGTCGGCAAGGTTGACGATCGCCCAGTTGTTGCCCTGCTTGGTCATCTTTAGCTGTACGCCGGTGATCAGGCCCGACAGGCGCACGATGCCCTCGGTGTGGCCGGAGGACAGTAGGTCGACGATCGTGGTGTCGCGGTTGGCGGCGAGGATGTTCTCGGTGCCGTCCAGTGGGTGGGCGGAGACGTACATGCCAAGCATCTCGCGCTCGGTGGACAGGAGCTGCTTGCGCGGCCACTCCTCCTCACCGATCTTCATGTCGAGAGCGAACCCGGAGTCCTTGGCGCCGCCGTCGGCGCCGCCCATGCCGGCGAACAGATCGTCCTGCCCGTACGCGGCGGCCTTCTTCAGCGGGACGACCGCGTCGACTGCCATCTCATGCACGGCTGCCAGGCCCTTGCGAGTGTGTCCGAGGGAGTCGAACGCGCCGGCCTTGATGAGTGAGTCGATGGCCCGCTTGTTCAGCGCGGGCAGGTCGACCTTGTCGAGGAAGTCCTGGAACGAGGTGAACTTCCCCTTGGACTTGCGTGCGGTGATGATCGCCTCGATCACGTTCTCGCCGACATTGCGCACCGAGAGCAGGCCGAAGCGGACGTCGTCACCGACGGCCGCGAACTCGGCCAGGGATTCGTTGACGTCGGGCGCAAGGACGGTGACGCCGAGCTTGCGGGCGTCGGCCAGGTAGACGCCGGCCTTGTCCTTGTCATCGCCGACGGAAGTGAGCAGGGCGGCCATGTACTCGGCCGGGTAGTTTGCCTTCAGGTACGCGGTCCAGTAGGAGACGAGCCCGTATCCGGCGGTGTGGGACTTGTTGAAGGCGTAGCCGGAGAACGGGAGCATGACGTCCCAGATCGCCTTGGTGGCTTCTTCCGAGTAGCCGTTGCCGGTCATACCGGTGTGGAAGTTCTTCCACTCGGCGGCCAGGACCTCGGGCTTCTTCTTGCCCATCGCGCGGCGCAGCATGTCGGCGCCGCCGAGGGTGTACCCGGCGAGGGTCCGGGCGATGGCCATGATCTGCTCTTGGAAGATGAGCAGGTGGTGGGTGCTGCCCAGGATCGGGTCGAGGACTTCCTTCAGTTCCGGGTGGATGGGGTCGGGGTCCTGCTTGCCGTTCTGCCGCAGTGCGTAGTTGGTGTGGGCGTTGGCGGCCATCGGGCCGGGCCGGTACAGCGCCAGGGCTGCCGCGATGTCCTCGAATCGGGTCGGCTCCATCAGCTTGAGGAGGGCGCGCATGCCGCCGCCGTCGAGCTGGAACACGCCGAAGGTGTCGCCTCGGCCCAGCAGTTCGAAGGTCCTCTTGTCATCCAGGGGGATGACGATGGTGTCCTTGTCGCCGTTCAGCGGGTCGACGGTGACGAGCTTGACGCCACGGTTCTCCCGGATGTTTTGGAGGGCGTGGTCGATGACGCCCAGGTTCCGCAGCCCCAGGAAGTCCATCTTGATCAGACCCATGGCTTCGCATGACGGATAGTCGAAGCCGGTGATCTTCACGCCGTCGGAGGCCCGCATGTGCAGCGGGATGCGGTCGGTCAGCTTGGTCTTGGACAGGATCACTGCGGCCGCGTGGACGCCGGTGCCTCGAGTCAGGCCCTCGACACCTTTGGCGGTGTCGATGACCTTCTTCACGTCCGGCTCGTTCTCGTACATCTGCCGGATCTCGCCGGCCTCCCCGTAGCGCGGGTGCTCCGCGTCGAAGATGCCGTCGAGCGGGATCGACTTGCCCATGATGTCCGGCGGCAGTGCCTTCGTGATGCGCTCACCGTGAGAGAAGGGGTAGCCGAGGATCCGGGAGGAATCCTTGATCGCGTTCTTGGCCTTGATCTTGCCGAACGTGTTCACCATGGCGGTGTACTCGTCGCCGTACTTCTCGGTGACGTAACGCACCATCTTGTCGCGCTGGCGGTCGTCGAAGTCGAGGTCGACATCTGGCGGGTTGATGCGTTCGGGGTTGAGGAACCGCTCGAACAGCAGGCCGTGCTCCAAGGGACACAGCTCGGTGATCCGAGTGGCGTACGCGACGATCGAGCCAGTGGCCGAACCACGACCCGGTCCGACCGGGACCCCGTTGTCGCGCGCGTACTTGCAGATGTCGGCCACGACGAGGAAGTAGGAGGAGAACCCCATGGGGCCGATGACCGACATCTCGATCTCGAAACGCTCCAGCACTTCAGCGGGGATCGGGTCGCCGTAGCGCATAGCGAGCCCCTTCAGGACCTCCTTGCGCAGCCACGACTCCTGCGTCTCCCCCTCCGGAACATCAGGGAACTGCGGCATCTCATCGACGTAATCGAAAACCTCATCGTACGAGCTGACCCGCTCGGCGATCAGCAGCGTGTTGTCGCACGCCTCCGGCAGCTCGGAGAACAAAGACCGCATCTCCTGCGCAGTCTTCAGGTAGTAGCCGCTGCCCTGGAACCGGAACCGCTTCTCATCGGCCTTGTTCTTGCCGACACCGATGCACAGCAGATTGTCGTGCGCGTCAGCCTGGCCCTCGTGGATGTAGTGCGCGTCGTTCGTGGCCAGCAGCGGAATGTTCAGCTCCTTGGCCAGACGCAACAGACCATCCCGAACTTCCCGCTCGATGGACAGCCCGTGATCCATCAGCTCCAAGAAGTAGTTCTCACAGCCAAAGATGTCCTGGTAGGCAGCGGCGGCCTCGCGCGCCTCGTCATACTGGTTCAGCCGCAGCCGGGTCTGGATCGCGCCGGACGGGCAACCGGTCGTCGCGATGATCCCCTCGGCATGCTCGCTGATCAGCTCCATGTCCATACGGGGCTTGCCCGCCGGGAACTGGCCCGTATAGCTGGCTTCCGTCGAGAGATAGAAGAGGTTCCGCAGGCCCTGCGCACCCGTCGCCCACATCGTCATGTGAGTGAAGCGGCCACCGCCGGACACGTCCTTCGAGCCCTCACCGTCGTCCGACATGGCGCGCTGCCCGCCCGGCCCCCAAAACTCTTGCTTGCGGTTACGCCGCGACGACGGGGCAACATACGCCTCGATCCCGATGATCGGCTTGACGCCGTCGAAGCCCTTGGCCACCTGCTGGAACTCATACGCACCGAACATGTTGCCGTGGTCACTCATCGCTACGGCCGGCATGCCCTGCTTCGCGACCTCGGCGAACATCGGCTTGAGCTTCTGAGCACCGTCGAGCATGGAGTATTCGGTGTGGTTGTGCAGGTGAACAAAAGACCGGGACACCGGGCGCGCACCTCCGCGATGGGTCAAGAGGAAGGCCTCAGGCTACTCCTCACCCCCACAGTTCCCGGTCCCTCTCATCCGGTGAACATGCCTAATTTGTAAGGGAGTTAGGAGACCGCATACCCGTCATGCCAGGGCGTTTAGCATCTGCTGAGGGCCATCCATTCGGCGTGTCGGAGCGCACCGACCGCGTCGTTATCGCGGCAGGCGAGACGAGGACCGGCCGCCGGTCGCCTTCGCGGCGTTCCTCGCCGGGCGCCCTGGCGGATGGTTCCGCGTCGTGTTCGTCACCGCGCCGCCCCTGACCGCCGGCGTCATCGCCGCCAACAACGATCAACGTCTCCGCGATGCTCCTCACGTCCGGCTGGAGAGACCTGGGACCATCCCCGCGGGTGCGGGGAACAGGTCATGGTTGGCACCGTATGGCTGGAGTCGATGGGACCATCCCCGCGGGTGCGGGGAGCAGAACGCCACCGGCAACCCGGACGCCGTCGCCACGGGACCATCCCCGCGGGTGCGGGGAGCAGATGCCGTTGCCCACCAGGTGGGCCAGCATCACGGGACCATCCCCGCGGATGCGGGGAGCAGTACGCCCGGCGCGCGTTCAAGGCCGGCGTCGTGGGACCATCCCCGCGGGTGCGGGGAGCAGACGACGGCTCCGTACACCGTGGTGCCGAGCCAGGGACCGTCCCCGCGGGTGCGGGGAGCAGATGCGCAGGACGTCGCCGGGCTCCAGCGCCGGGGGACCATCCCCGCGGGTGCGGGGAGCAGCTGGGCGGGGTCACCGTCTCGTGGGACGGGCAGGGACCATCCCCGCGGGTGCGGGGAGCATCTCCGCTCGCTCCCGCAGCATCCGGGGCGTCAGGGACCATCCCCGCGTGCGCGGTGAGCAGCTCGGCGGCGGCTGGAAACGGATCTCCGGTCTGGGTCCATCCCCGCGTGCGCGGGGAGCAGGTCAAGCCACGCTTCTGGGGCATGGTCAACGAGGGACCATCCCCGCGTGCGCGGGGAGCAGGACCGTGCCGCGCACGCGGCAATGCTCGGAGGGGGACCATCCCCGCGTGCGCGGGGAGCAGCTCGCCCGGTATTCCACCGAATCGGGGATGCCGGGACCATCCCCGCGTGCGCGGGGAGCAGTTCCAGCTCCACGAGACCCAGTGCGCCTACCTGGGACCATCCCCGCGAGCGCGGGGAGCAGCTCACCAACGGCGCCACCCACTCCGCGCAGCAGTGACCATCCCCGCGGGCGCGGGGAGCAGCCGCCGAATCCGCCGCTGGCGCCGGCGACGTTGGGACCATCCCCGCGGGTGCGGGGAGCAGCTTTTCACCACGATGCCGGGGATGCCAGACAGGGGACCATCCCTGCGGGCGCGGGGAACAGTTCTCCTCGACCTTCGTGGTGAGCCCCACCTTGGGACCATCCCCGCGGGCGCGGGGAGCAGTGCATACGCTTCAGGACGGGGTTGTCCTTCTGGGGACCATCCCCGCGGGCGCGGGGAGCAGTACGGCTCCGGGTTCTGGCGCCTCAGCCTTCCGGGACCATCCCCGCGGGCGCGGGGAGCAGTCGCCGTGTCCTTTTCCCACACGATGACGTTCGGGACCATCCCCGCGGGCGCGGGGAGCAGCGCAAGCTCCTTCCGCCGTCCTGCCCGGCCAAGAGACCATCCCCGCGGGCGCGGGGAGCAGACCACCGGCTGTGACAAGCGCTGCTGGGTCACGGGGCCATCCCCGCGGGCGCGGGGAGCAGGGCAAGAAGCCCGAGCCGTCGGGCATCGACAAGGGACCATCCCCGCGGGCGCGGGGAGCAGCGCTCCAGGTTCTGCCTGAGCGTCTCCACGTCGGGACCATCCCTGCGGGTGCGGGGAGCAGAACCATGTGGTGTTGGCCAGGCCGATGCCGTCGGGACCATCCCCGCGGGTGCGGGGAGCAGTGCGCGTGCTGGTGCACGTTGCGCCGTACAGCGGGACCATCCCCGCGAGTACGGGGAGCAGCCGGTGACCATCGGCCCGTGGAGGAAAGTCGTGGGACCATTCCCGCGGGTGCGGGCAGCAGACCGTAGCGTCGCTGACACCCGGGAGGTTGATGGGGCCATCCCCGCGGGTGCGGGGAGCGGACGACGCGGTCCTTGAAGGCCCAGCCGGTCTGGGGACCATCCCCGCGGGTGCGGGGAGCAGCCGATCTTCTTCCAAACCTCGACGATCCCCTTGGGACCATCCCCGCGGGCGCCGGGCAGGTAGCTACCGGGTTCGTGCGGCGTAGGGGCGGGACCATCTCCGCGGGTGCGGGGAGCAGGCGGCCAAGACCAGCGCGGCCCTGCAGACCAGGAGACCGTCCCTGTGGGTGCGGAGAGGGATGTGAATTGATGGTGGTCCCTGCCTGCGCGGGGAATCGGTCGATGTCTTCGTGTGCATCTGGCCGATCTCCGCTGGTGCGGAGAATGTGTCCGGCCGGAATCAGGGAGTCCGGCTGGTGGGGATGTTACTTGCGCACGAGGACAAGGCCAACTCCATAAGAGCGGGCTTTGCCGAGTCCCTCGGTGAGGGTGCGGGCGAAGGTGGCAGGGTCGGTGACGGTGAGCTGTCCCCGCACTTCGGCTCGCACGACCTTCAAGCCCTTCTTCACCGTGGAGACGAGGGGCGGCAGCATCGTGGTGGTGAGGCGGGCCGGATCGGCGTCGGCACCGATCCGCTTGATGCTGGACGGCCCGGTGGGGGGCTCGCCTTCAGGCTGGAGCCGCTGCGTGAACCACTCGGCCGCGTGGTGCGGGGACATACTGGCCATTCGCCGTCCGCGTTGTCCTGTCTTGGGGCCGGTGGTGGGCATGACGGCTCGGACGGGGTTGATGAACGCGCGGAAGGTGTAGGTGTCGCCGGCCCTGATGGTCTGGTCGATGCTCATCAGGTGGGGGGCTTCCAGGAGTGCGGCGCGGGGCACAGGTGTCCAGTCGGGGGTGACGCGGGCCTGGGTGATGAGGGTCAGGGTCTGGGTGCGCAGGTTGACAGTCCAGGCGGACAGCAGGCCCATCTGCGCGCGTGCGCTCTCTTCGCCCTCGGGCACCCAGCCCCGGTGGCCACTCATGACGAGGCGGTGCATGTCGTGGACGTCGTTCATGGCGCGGATGACGTCGGGGTGGCGGATGTCGAGGGTGAGGACACTTTGGGTGGCGACGAAGCGCGTGGGGCTACTCACGGGCTGGGCGTCCATTCGATGGTCGGGGTCGGGGTGATGCGGGTGCGGGTTTCCCAGCGGGTGGCATGGGTGCGGTGGTCGGGGTGGAAGGTGACGGGCTGATCGTCGGTGGGCACGGCGCGGGGTGTGCCGGGGGGTGCGTCGATCCAGGCCCAGGGGCGCTCGGTGGTGGCTTCAGGGAGGAGGGGGGCGTGGGTGAGGACATGTTCGAGGGTGCCGGGGTGGACGCCGCCGGAGAGGTCGCCGGTGGGCGGGCAGGACTTGCGGCCGAGCCAGAGGAGCCGGCGGGGGTGCTCGAGGTGATGGGAGATGGTGTTGAGGAGGGTGGTGTCGCGGTGTTCGACGGCGGCGACGAACGCGGCGTCGGCGAGGTACCAGCGTTCGCTGACGGCGGGGTTGCGCAGGACTGCTTTGGCTGCGGTGAGGAGGTGGCCGGTATCGGGGTCGGGCTCGATGTACTTGGGGGCTCCGTACCAGCCGTCGATGAGGTGGTGGCCGAAGTGTGGGCCGGTGGCGTCTTCCAGGGAGGTGGCTTTGGCGGCGCGGCGATGGTCGGTGATGAGGTCGCGGGGGCGCAAGGGGTACGGGCCTCCGCCCACTACGTGGAAGTCGCGGTAGGGGGTGCCGGGGCGGTCGGCGCGGACGCCGTAGCGGAGTTCGGCGAGTGGGCCGAGGGGGTCTTCGCGGTCGTAGCCGAGGGCGGCGGCGATGAGGCCGATGACCGCGGATTTGGTGGGCCGCATGTGGGTGGCGCGGCGCTCGAATGCGCCGGAGGTGCCCCAGGCTTGGAGCGGGGCCGCGAGGCGGATGAGAAGCGTGGCGGCTTCCCTGCCTGCGCGGGGAGTGGTGGTGTTCATGCGGTCAGTTGCTCCAGGGTTGTGGCTTCGGCTGCGGGGAGGGTGCCGTCGGCGGTGAGCTGGTCGATGAGTTCCTGGATGTCGAGGTCGTAGGTGAGGAGACGGCCGGGGGTGGCGTCGGTTCGCTTGGTGGTGATGAGGCGGTGGTGGTCGAGGAGCCTCTTGGCGCCGGCGAGGGCGGCGGGCCCGTCGGAGGTCTCATCGATGTGGCGCTGGAAGGCGCCGGCGTAGAAGTAGGGGCGGGCGCCCTCGTGGGCCAGGACGAGGTTGGGCAGGGTGCCGGTGGATGCGGTGCTGTTGGCCTTGGCGCGGGGGACGGCGTCCACGAATGCCTGGATGAATTCGGCTTCGGCGGCCTGGGCGGCGGTTTCGGCTTCCTCCGCGGTCATGCCGGAGGCCTGAAGGTTGACGCGGAGCTTGTGCCGGTCGAGGGCGGCGTGGCGGTAGAAGGTGCCGGAGATGAGTGACTGATAGCCGGTCATGCCCGCGCCGGCGTTGTCGGCCGCATCGAGGAAGTCGAGTGCGTTCTGCCGGCGTTCGAGCTTGGCGTCGTCGGCGGCGGCGTAGAAATCGTCGATGTGCTCGGCGGGGGCGATGGTGAACGCCCAGGAGTGCTGGGCGGCGCCATCCACGGTGCGGAGTTCTGCGACCTCGGCGAGGAACCGGCCGAAGATGGTGATGTCGATGGCGTCGCGGGGGGCGAATGCGGTGAGGATGCCGGTGCGGAGGTCCTTGGGCAGTGGCGGGATCTTGACCTCCTCTTCCTTGCTGTCTTTGGCGGCGGGCTCGGCCGGGGCGTCGGGATCGGCGGTGGTGGTGGTCTTCTTCCGGGCGTTCTTCTTCGCGTTCTTCTTGGCCTCTTCCCTCGCGGCGGCTTCTGTCTTGGCGGCTGTGTACTCGGTCAGCCACGTGTTGAAGGCGTCGGCGTGGGTGTTGAGATGGTCGGC
Source organism: Streptomyces cynarae (assembly GCF_025642135.1). Lineage (NCBI taxonomy): Bacteria > Bacillati > Actinomycetota > Actinomycetes > Kitasatosporales > Streptomycetaceae > Streptomyces > Streptomyces cynarae. The sequence continues at coordinate 160,693 of NZ_CP106794.1, forward strand.
GATCCGGTCGCCGGAGTCCTCGGGTGCGTAGAAGAGCACCTTGGTCAGGAGGGCGGTGGATTCCTTCTCGCCGAACTTCAGGCCGAGTCCTTCGAGTGCGGCCTTGGCGGCGTAGATGGCCTGGTCGGGGTCCCAGTCGTGGTTCTTCACCAGGGCGTCTCGGGTGAACAGGGCCCATTCGCGGGTGCGCCTGCCGCTGCTGTAGGAGGCGAGGGGGCCTTCGCCCTGGTTGGCGCGGCGGCGGGAGTGGGTGCGTTCGGCGCGTCGGCGGGCCTGGGCGGAGATGGCGGTGCGTTCGGCGCCGCCGTAGACGAACGCTTTCGGCTGGCCGTTCTCGTCGCGGACGGGGAGGGCGGCGGCGAAGGTCTCCAGGGCGTGCAGGGACAGGTACTGGGGCTTGCGGGAGGTCACTTGGCGGCTCCGTTCGTGCGGGCGGTGGTGGTGCGGCGGCGGGTGTAGAAGTCGTCGCCCCATGCTTGAGAGGTGGGGCGTCCGCGGTCGGTCCACTGGGCGAGGTCGGTGATGAGCTGGGCCCATGAAGGCGGCGTGGTCTCGCCGGCGCGGATGCGTTCGATGGCGTGCTGGAGGTGGCGCCAGGGGATCTGGCGGGCCGGGAGGATGCGCATCATGAGGCGTTCAGCGCCCGAGTTGGAGGGGCCTCGGGCTCCGTCGTAGCCGATGGCGCGGATTGCGGTGCCCATGCTGCCGCTGCCGTAGTGGGGTTTGGTTCTGCCTGCGTGGTAGCGAGCGAAGAGGAAGCCGACCTGACGGTAGAGGGCCCGATGTTCTTCCGTGGGGGCGTACGCGCGGGCTTCGAAGTGGGTGGGGCTCTCGGCGGTCGCCGGGCGGCGCAGGTCGGCCAGCTTGCCGTACTGGTGGGTGTGCACGAGGCCGCCTAGCCAGGCGACGTACTGGACGGGTGCGGTCGTCGGTTCGGCGGCGGCCGGGGTGGTCTGCTCGGCGTCGGGTGGGGGGCTTGGGTCGGGGATCTCGAAGAGAGGCAGGGTCATGCGGGCTGCTCCTTCCGCAGGTATGTGGGCGCCTTGCGGGGGTTGTCGAGAATGTCTTCGAGTTTTTCGCGGGCCTCGGTGGAGGCTTTGTGGCCCTGGCTGCTCGGAGGCAGGGAGCGGAGCCGGTCGGTGAGGAAGCGTTCGGCGTTCGCGCGGACCTCTGTGGCGTAACTGGTGAGGGCCTCGGGTACGGGGGTGCCTTCGGCGGTCTCGTCCAAAAGTTCGTGGAAGAGGGGCTCTGTCGCGGCGAAGTGTTCGCCGACGGCTTTGAAGCGGGACAGCTGCTGCTGCTTGTCGGCCGGTTTGGAGTTCGGGTAGGCGATCCGCCAGGCGGCGTAGGCGGCGTCGTCCAGCGCTGTGGCGACGTATTCGGCGATGGCGCAACCTTCCTCGGATGCCTGTCGCAGAGCGGAGTCGCGGCCGGGGATGTACGGGAAGGCGTCGTTGACCCAGGCGATGAGCTTGCCGGGTCTGGCGAGGAGGCCGACGGTCCATAGGGTGACGCGATGACCTTCGGGGAGCATGGCGAGGCGCCCGTAGAGGTCCATGCCCTTTTCCCGGCGTGCGGTGGCCGCGTACAGGGAGTGGGCTTCCCGCCATAGGGCTCGTGCGGCGGACGCTTTGAGGGGGGCGCCCTTTTCGATCACGGCGTCCTGGAGGGCGCTGGCGTGGGTGAGGTCCACGATGTCGCCGGCGCCCATGAGGACACGGTCGACTCCCCAGCTACCGTCGGGCAGTCGCGCAGGCCGGACGAGGATGGACCGGCCCAGAATGCTGTGCAGGTCGGCCGGGCCGTCGGGGACGTGGGCGGTGGGCTTGGCGGTGAAAGAGCGGCGTGGACGGTCGGTCCAGGTGTAGTTGTAGCTGCCGGGGTCGCCGTCATGGGGGTGCAGGTTCAAGCGGAGCGTGTCACCGAGGGTCTTGCCGAGCGCGGTGACGTGGACGCGTTGGCCGGCCCGGCACATGGCCTGGTTGTTGAGGGCGGCGCCGAGGAGGTTGCCGGGGATCATGCCCCGGCCGCCGTTGCCGCACACGTGCTGGGTGATGACGGCCATGAACGCGTCGGCCGCCGTGAGGGGCTCGCCGTGGTGGAGGTGGTGCCGGTCGAAGAACTGCACGTAGTCGCCGACGTGGTGCATGACGATCTGCGAGGTGCCGACGCCGTGTGCGTTCATGAACGGAGCCAGCAGCGCATTCTGGTACAGCGGCCGTTCCGGGTCGAAAAGGTTCCATTGTTCGTCGGGCTGCTGCCTGAGCCAGTCGGCGACGTCGGTGAACGGCCGGCGGCTGGTGACCCAGCCCCGCCATTCGCTGCTGGTCTCCGGGTAGGCGTCGGCCGCGTACGAGACGGCCTTGAGCAGTTCCAGCATGGCGAGGGTCTCGCCGGGATGGCGTCCGGCCACGCCCTGGTGGTCGTCGGCCTTCTCGAACGCCTCGATGAGGCTGAGGCGGCTTGGAAGGCCGGCCGTTGTCAGTGCCGGGAGGCAGGCTTGGGTGCGGGGATCCCAGTACGGAACCACGTCACCTCCTTCAGATGTATCTCATCATGTGCATCGTTGGTTGGGCGTAGCGTGCGGGGCAAAGACGCTAGCAGCGCAAGGAGTTGAGGGTGGGACGTTTCCAACTGTTGCTCCGGGCCGTGGTATTGGCGTGGGGCAAGACCGACCAGAGCGGTGAAAGCGCCCGGCGCGGCGGCCCGGCGTGGACGCCGCTACTCGCCCACCTCCTGGACGTCGCCGCCACGGCGGGCGTCCTGTGGGACCGGCACCTCCCCCCGCACATCCGCCAACGGCTCACCGAGGCGTTCGGCGCCGGAGACGAGGCGATTGCCCGGCAGGTGGTGATGCTGTTGGCAGCCCTCCACGACCTCGGGAAGGCCTCCGACTGCTTCCTCGGACAGTGGCAGCACGGTCCCGGAAAGCCCCAGCTGAAGCCGCAGGCGAAGGCGTGGGAGGAACAGGCGCGCACGGCGGGTCTTCCTCTCGGTGACGACCTGGCCCACGCCTTCTACGCCCGGCACGAGCACATCACCGCCGTCGCGCTGCCCCGGCTGCTGGGCTGCGCCTGCACGGAGTGCGGCGGCACCGGCGAGCGGCATGAGGGACTGCACGATGCCGGGGTGCTGCTCGGCGGCCATCACGGGCACATCCCGCACCCCGAGACCGTCGACCGGGCCCGAGGGGCCGCGCCCGTCGCACAATGGGGCGACGTCCACGCGGCGATCGTGCAGACCGTGGCCGACGCTGTTGGACTCGACCTCGCCACCGTGGCGCAGGTGGTCGATCCGGTGCGTCCGTCGGCGCGGGTCGCGTTCCTTTATCTGGTCTACCTGTCGGACTGGGTCGCCTCCGACACGGAGTTCTTCCACTTCCGCGTCCACGCCACGCCGGTCACCGAGTGGTGGCAGGCCGCCAAGCAAGAGGCCGACCAGGCGGTGCGGGCTCGACGGCTCACCCGCTGGCAGGCGCGGCCCATAACGTGGGAGGAGATGTGGCCCGACACCCCGCTGCCGCGTACATTCCAGGCCGACGGCATGCGGCTCGTATCGGCCGAGGGCCAGGCCATGATCGTCGTGGAGTCGGACACCGGCTCCGGCAAGACGAGGCTGGCGCTGTGGATGGCCCACCACCTGGCACGCACATGCGGGTACAGCGGCCTGTACATGGCGCTGCCCACGAGAGCAGCCGGCAACCAGGTCGCGAAGGAGCTACAGAAGTTCCTGAAGACGGTGCTGGCGCCGGGTGAGGTACGGGACATGGCGCTTGTGCACGGAACCGCCCAGGCCACAGACCTCGTGCACCAGCTGATCGACGCCCACCAAGCGCAGGGGGATCCGCTGACCGACCTGTCCAGCGCGGTGGAGGCGGCCACCTGCACCGACGGCAGCGGCCTTGCAGTGCTGGACCCCTGGTACCTGCGGCGCTGCCTGGCTCTGGTGGCCGGGTTCGGGGTCGGCACAGTCGACCAGATCGCTCTCGCCCCGCAAGGGTCACGGCACTGGGCACTACGGCTGGGTGCGCTGATGTGCAAGATCGTGATCATTGATGAAGCGCACGCCTACGAGCTCTTCCAGCAGGGGCTATTGGGGGCTGCGGTGGAGTGGCTGGCGGAGGGCGGCGCGTCACTGGTGGTGCTGTCGGCCACGCTCCCCCGCAGCATCCGGGACGAGCTGACGGCCGCCTGGCGGCGCGGCCTCGGGATGACCGGCGCCGATGACGGAAGCCGGGGGCCGATCATGGTGATCGACCAAAACGGCCGACTCCGCCGCGGCGGACCCCTCCCCGACGATCCCCAGACGCCGAAGCTGCGGACAGACATCCAACTAACCGAAGACCCGGGCGAAAGAGACCTTGTCGCCGGACTGCTGGACCAGGCCCGCAACGGCGGATGCGTCGTGGTCCGCAGCACGCGGGTCGACCCATGCCGCCTCCGCTACCGGGAAGCAATCCAGCTCGCCCGCGCGAGCGGCTGGCGACCGGACGAGATCCTCATCCTCCACGGAATGCTGCTCCCCCGTCACCGGCTGCTGCTGGAAGCCCGGCTCGCCGACCTCCTCGGACCCGGCCCCAAAGGGCAGCGCAACCCCAACCGGCCCAACCGCCTCCTCGTGTTCGCGACCGGAGTGATCGAACAGTCCCTGGACCTGGACTTCGATCACGGTGTCACCGACCTGTGCCCCATCGACGTCGCCGTACAGTTCCGCGGCCGGATCCACCGGCACGCCGTCAACAACCCGCACCGACCGTCCTGGTGCCGGACAACACGTCTCACCATGCTGTGGCAACAGGACCCGGACGGCCTGCCGATCGTCGAGCCCCCGGACTACCAGGCCGGCCGACCGACCGGCACCTACGACGGCCTGGTCTACGCCCCCTACGTCCTGGCAGCCAGCTGGCACGCCCTCACTCAGCGCCGTGACAGTGACGGGCTAGTGCGGCTTCAGACCCCGCGAGACTCCGCGTGGGCCCTGGAGAGCGTCTACAGCGCCCCCATCCAAGACGCGGGGGCGGTGCAGGGGCTCCTCGACCGCACCCACACCGCCTACCTGGAAGCGCTCGCCGACGAGGCCCGCCAGGCCGAAGCCCGCATGTTCCGCCCGTACACGCGCCGGCGACGAACCCCGGTGGCCACCTACGACCTCGCATCCGGGTACGACCACGGTGACGGCGACAGCGGAGGCGTGACCGGCATCGCGGCCGTATCCCGCCTCGGAGAAGAATCCGTCGACTGCCTGATCCTGTACCAGCAACCGGACGGCACGATCACCTACGACCACGAGGGCCTACTGAAGGCCGACCTCGGCCAGCGCTCCCCTGGCCGGAACGTGACCGCATACCGGCGCCAGCAAAAAGACCTCCTCGCCAACACGCTTGCCATCCCCGCACGCTGGTGGAACGGCCGACGCAGCCTCCAACCGATCACAGACTGGCCCAAGCACCTCCAGCCTGCACTGAGGCGAAGGCCAGCCATCCTCATTGCCCCGGACGGGACGTGCCTCAGCGGGCCTGTCGGCAGGCTCCGCTACGACCACACCACCGGGCTGGAACGCATATGACCACTCACTCCCATCCCCGGCAGAGAGATGCATCTGCACCCTCATCGTCATGCCGGGCAGCGGGTCGGTCTGTTCCGTGCGCCTGCAGGGATGATCCCTACCTGGCCGGCGGGCACGCGCTGGCGATGACAGCGGTCGCCGCAGGCCTGCTCCCCGCACCCGCGGGGATGGTCCCCAGCACCCGCGCACGTGCGAGCAGTGCGTCACTGCTCCCCGCATCCGCGGGGATGGTCCCGCCACTACGCAGCGCGTCGCCGACGACCTCGCCTGCTCCCCGCATCCGCGGGGATGGTCCCACAGGGGCCTCCTATCAGGCACTTTCGCTGGCTGCTCCCCGCACCCGCAGGGATGGTCCCTTATCCGGGTGATCTCCTTCCGAGCCAGGCTCTGCTCCCCGCACCCGCGGGGATGGCCCCTACAACGGCCAGAACAAGCAGGACGCTTGGGCCTGCTCCCCGGACCCGCGGGGATGGTCCCAAGGTCATGGCCGACCCGACGGCCTCACAGCACTGCTCCCCCCACCCGCGGGGATGGACCCTTCGGCATCGGGGGCGTCACCGACAACAACAACTGCTCCCCGCACCCGCGGGGAAGGTCCCTCGCCCAGAGACGGCTCACCAATCACGGTGTGCTGCTCCCCGCGCCTGCGGAGATGGGCGGGCAGGTGCCGACCCTCAGCTCAGGAGGCCCTGGAGTCGGCCGAGGACCTCGCGGGGCGGGTGGCGGGCTGGAAGCGGAAGGAGAGGGCTTCCATCAACGGACGGTGCCGGGTCTTCTGCACGGCGGCGATGCGCCACTGCTCCGTGGCCGCCTCGCGGACCAGTGTGTAGCTCGCCAGCTTGCCCACTCGGGCTGGCCGGGCGCCCTTGTAGGTGTCGCCCCGGGTGAGGACGACGGCGGTCGCGGGCCCGTAGCGGCGGATGGAGACGATCTCCACAGCCAGCTTGGTGCCCCACCCGCCTGGTGCCCGCGCTGCCACCACGCCTTCCTGCTTCACCGCTCTGGGCAGCGCCCGGAGTCAGGTGTTCCGCCTCCCGGGTGGGAGTTAGAGCGCCAGGCGCGTGCGGGCAACCCGCACGAACTCGTCGGTGGCTTCCCACATGTGTTGGGTCTTCTCCTGAGCCTCGGGGTAGTTGCCGTGATCTTCCTGCAGGTGAGGAATCCCCCGGGCGGCTTCCAGAACCCTCGCGGCGGCGACCCGCAATTCGTGGTCGCCCTCAAGTTCCAAAACCAACCCAGCGGCCTGGGTCCGTGTCCCACGCTCGAAGTAGTTTCGCCGCACCTGATCCGGGTCTCTATCGAAGCCTTGTTGATCGAACATGACCAGCGCGTGGTACCGGCGTATGGCATGAACCTGGAGACGGGATGCCTCCACCAACTCGATACACGCGTCCCTCAACACCTCTCGTCTCCACTGCTCGCGCGTGGACTGGGCCTGCCAGCTGGCCTGTTGGAGCATCGCCTGCGCCTGCAGCTTCATGCCGTTGCGTCCGAGCCACGCGGCAGCAATCGCCGCGCCGCCGCCGAAGACGGCGCCGATCAGGGCGCCGAGCAGCGCGGCCCACCCCTGGTCCATGGCTGTCCTTTCCTCTTCGTGCCGTGTGGCTGTCGTCGCCCATAATCAGCGAAAACGTGACAGGGAAGCCTGCCCGCCGATCACTGTTTGCTCACTCAGACAGGCGAACAGGATGGATGTCCCGGCAGTGTTTCGGAAAGCTGCCAGAGACTTCCGATCATGCGCGGGAAGGGGGTCTACTGCTCCTCGCGCCCGCGGGAACGGTCCACTCGTGGACGCGGCTGTCTACCGCAACTACGACTACTCCCAACACCCGCGGGATGGTTCACCCGGAGTGAGGCCCTTCGTAATGGGCGATAGCCGGGCTGGTTCCCGCGACGGATACAACACCGCTATCTGATGTCGGTTTGTCAGTGGTCACTGTCAGCATGGTGGAGAGTTCGGGCTGGGAGGGGGAAGCGTGAGAAGACAGGATCTCGCGGACGTGCTGGACGCCGAGTTGATGAAGCGGATGCTGCCGGCGTCCGCGGTGCAAGCCATGGGTGGGTGGCTGTCTGGAGCCGGTGCTCGGTACGTGTCGGGCGTTGGCGGTCATGCCGTGGAGTATGTTCCCGCGCACTGGGCGGGCATCGAGCCGTGGCCTGGTGGGCTCTCTGAACGGACGCGGCCGAAGGTCTCGGTGGTCAGTCGTGCCCAGGTTGTCGCGGCTTTGCGAGCGGCAGTGGAACGTGGAGAGTGGTCTGAGGCTCTGGTGGCTTCGTATGTGTGGGGTCAGGGCAGAACGGGATATGGTCCCCACCGCCTCAAGGACATCTTGGCGGAGCCGACGATCGTCCCTGCGCTGGCACTGGCAACTGCGGTGCTTCGCGAGGAGGGCGCGGTTGCGGCGTACCGTGTCATGTACGGGGCGGTGAAAGGACTGGGCCCGGCGTTCTTCACCAAGTTCCTCTATTTCCTTAACTTGGCAATGGATGCTCCGAGTGCCTCTCGTGCGCTGATTCTGGATCAGAGGGTCGCGCGGGTCCTGCGAGCTCATGCCACGAGGGTCGGGTTGAGCATGGGACTGGAGTCGGCGGATTCTGTAGCGGCCTGGATCTGGTCGGACGCTGGCTGGACACCACACCGCTATGGCGTCTATTTGCGGTGGATGACGGCCGCAGCTGGACAGCTGGCCTCGTCTGGGATCGGGTGGCCTGACTCGAGCCCGGACCTGCTGGAACTAGCAATGTTCAATGGAATTTGGGACCCAATGGCCTGACTGGACGGCGAAGCGGAACGCGTGCGTCTCTCCTGCGTCAGTCGCGTACGCCTGCTCGCCACCCCCAGGGGGATGGTCGCCCGGCAGGCAAGGCGTTCCTCGATCTGGGCGGCTGCTCCCCGCACCGCGGGGATGGTCCCGAGCCGTACTTCAGCTCGCTGGGCGACCCGGCCTGCTCCCCGCACCCGCGGGGATGGTCCCGCGCCGGCTGGTGGCGTCACGGTGCCCATCGACTGCTCCCCGCGCCTGCGGGGATGGTCCCGGCGAGGATCCGTGGGAACTGCTCTGGTGGGACTGCTCTCCGCACCCGCGGGGATGGTCCCCACCAGTGGTCCGTCTCGGGCGGGATGTCGGGCTGCTCCCCGCACCCCCCGGCGGGGATGGTCCCTCGTCCACCAGCCGGATATCGGTCTGGGCACCCTGCTCCCCGCGCCCGCGGGGATGGTCCCAGCTACGGCGTTCCGGAGACCGAGGACGACGGCTCCTCCCCGTACCTGCGGGATGGTCCCGCCGTGCGGGCCTGCGACGATCACGTACCGCTCTGCTCCCCGCGCCCCGGGGATGGTCCCACGTACCCGGGCCGGGATCTCTCCCAGGTCGGCTGCTACCCGCACCTGCGGGGATGGTCCCCAGGGCACGGGCCCGATCGTGTCCATACCCGCCTGCTCCCCGCACCCGCAGGGATGGGACGTGCATGCTGTCGAGCACTGTCGCCGCGCCCAGTGCTGGGGGTGCCCCTATCTCTTTGGTCAAGCCGTGTGGGCGTCTGAGGGGCCTTCGGTAGAAGCGTCAGTCGTGTCGGCTCCGGCGTGGCCCGGCAGGCTAAGAGGGTTAGCGCAGGGCGGCGAGGGTCCGGCAAGGTCAGAACGGCCGGGTGCTGCAATCGCGGCCCCAGCACCCGCTCCAGCGAGGGGTGGATATGGGTCAGTTCCGTGCACACGGTGAGGTGGCCGGATTCGGCGTCGTACCCGACGGCCGCGACGTGCCCGGCGCGCTCTGGGGCGATGGCTGCCCACTGCTCTCGCGCAGCGTGGCGCCGGCGGCCGTGATCTCCCAGGCCCGCTCGGTGACTAGTGCACCGAGCACGTCGCCCAGGCCCACTGGGTCGCGCCCGTCCCGCCGGACCGGTGTCCCGGCTTGGGGCTTCGGCTTTGCCGCGCGGCCGCCGTTCTCGCGGGCCGCTTCCTTCGCGGCGCGGAGTGCGACGCGGGCCAATCGACGCCACTGAGCTGCGTGTTGTGGGGCATCAGGCCACTTCCTCGGAGAGCTCCTGGACCAGGTGGCGGGCACACACGCTGCGGGTCGGCAGAGCCTCACGGCCGCACGGGACATCGCCGTCGCGGCCCGAGCAGATCGGCCTCACAGCCGCAGCCGCGGATGAGAGCGCGGGCGCGTCGGCAGCGGCTTCCTCGCGGCACAGCTTGCACAGGCCGTCCTCGAGTGCGGGGCCGGTCAGCATGATCCGCGCGCCGCAGTCGCCGCAGGAACCGCGCCGCGGACCCTCCAGCACGCGCGGGGCCGGGACGGGAGCAGGCTGGTGGATCGCGTCGTCCAGCTTGCACGCTGCGCAGCGCCCCGAAGCGCCGGGGCGAGTGCCGTGCTCGGGGCACAGGCCCTCGGTGACGCGATGGGCGCGCTTCCGGGCGGCGGCCTTGTCGTGGCCGATCTCCGTGCAGATCTCGCAGGCCGCACCGGTCCGCCAGATCACGCCGGACTCGCAGTCCTGGTAGCCGCAGCCCCAGCGGGGCAGGGCCACCCCGAGCAGCCAGCGGCCCGGGTCGCGGATGTCGGAGAGCATCACCTTGGCCAGCCGGGTGGTCAGCCGGTGCTGCAGCCGCTCGGGAGCGGTGCCTTCGCGCAGCTGGCGGCCCACCTCACGTGCGATCTTCCTCAGCACGAACGTGTTGTTCACCCGCTCCAGCAGCACGTGGACCGGCTCCAGCACGGCGTAGATCTGCGGGCTCATCGCCAGCTGCGGGCCATCGTACGAAGGCCGGGAAACGGCTCCGTTACGGCTGCTGTTGTTCTTCGGCTTCGAGAAGAAGGGCTGGTTCTGTCCATCCGCGCGAAGCGCGACACCACGGTCACCCCCCAGCAGCGCGGCTTCACCGCCAGCCGGGTTTTCCACAGGCGAAGCGCCCTTACCTACCGGTACCTCGCCTACGGCGGGTGAGACGAGTGCACGCGCGTCATCCGGTGAGTCAGTCCTAGGTGCTTCCCTATACGCGAGGGATCCCTCACCAACCGGCGAACCCGATCCCTCACCAACTTGGGAACTGGTCGCCTTCTCGGAACCACAGTCCACAGGCGTTTCCACCGCCGCGTCGGCCATCGGACCGGCACCCGCCGGGCGGGCCTCCGGGGCAATGTCGTGCGCGACGTACCGGTGACGCCCCCGCTCCCCCGCACGACGCTGCACCGTCACCCAGCGCGCAGCCTCCACCTCGTCCACGACCACCGAGGCCGCCGTCACCGACAGCGGCTGCCCAGCCTTCTTGCCTGAGTGATGCCGCAGCCCGGACGCCAGCTCCGCCTCCGTCAGCGCGATCCCCCGCACCTGCGCATACGCGATCAGCGCGTACGCCCGCAGCTGCCGGGGCGTGAGGTCCTCCGCGGCCGCCACCGGCACCCACACGAACGCCTCCGTAGGCGACATCGTCCGCACTGTCCGCACTGCAGACTGCCCCCGGCCGCCCGGCAGCGTTCGCCGATCCGAGCGCAGCTCCACCACACCATCCGGTCCCGGACGGCGCAGCTGCTTCATCCCGCGTTCCACCGACGCCGGCGACAGCCCCAGGTACGAAGCGATCGTCTCCGTCTTCGCCTGGCACCCCTCCGGGCGCGAAGCCAGCGCCTTCACCTTCACATAGACCGACAACGCCACGTCCTGGTAATGCGGCGACCAGACCAGACGCATCGGCACCCGAACCCGCTGACGCCGAACCGGCACGGTCTTGTCCACGGACTTGTCGATGAACCCTGGCAGCGTCGCGGCCGCCGCTGCTACAGCCGCGCTCATCGGCTCGCTCCAACCGACACACGCTTGGCGATCACCAGGCGAGCTTCACCCGAGCGGCCTGTGGACAGATTCTGAGGAGCAGCGGCAAACCTGTGGGCAGCGGTCGGCCGGACAAGGGGGCGCGGGCGTGCCACCGCGCGAGACACGTAACCGGCCTGCTGCACGATGGGACTTATAGGGCGAATCGGGCTGTGAAATCCGTCAAGACGGGACGTCACGAAAGTGCAAACATGGATGAAACGGTCATGAGTGGGCTGGCGAAAGCCCGAGCGGTCGTGCAGAATGACACCGCTCCTCTCTATGGGAGTGGGCACAACGAAGCCCCGATTCGGGTGCTTCGGGTTCATGGGAGAACCGAGAGGTGAACCGTGCGGCCGGGTGCGAACCGGCCGGGCGATCCCTTCGGAGGGCCTGCGAAACCCTCCGGTGGCAGATGGGGCGTCAGTCGAGGTGACTGCGAATCACCTGGGAGCTGGACGTCCCGGGCGGCTAAGCCGCCCGTCGATCTAACTCACGCCGTCCCCCTCAGACGAGGGGCAGACGGCTGTGCACAGCACAAAGGCCCCGCTGAAGGGCCAGCCTGCGATCTTGCGCTGCTGGCGCCACGGCGGGGTGCTGTGTGTACGGGGCAGGGTGCGGGTACCCTGATGCATGTCGATCACCTTGACTCGCTGAAGGGGTGGTCGGCCGACCATCGGACTCCTTCCACAAAGTCCGTTGGTCCGCCCCCTCGACTTGCTCAAGGTCGTGGGGGCCATTTTCTTTTGATCAAGCTCGGAGACACGATACTCCCGCGGCGTGGTGTTGGGGGCGGCCGGGGCCGACGTGTCGTCAGCTAGCTCGTAGCTCACGCCTTCTGGACTGGCGACGCAGCCGCGCCTACGTACGAGCATCTCCACACCCCCCGTTAACACGGCACAGCAAAGCCACCCGCAAACATCGCCAGCAGCTCGGTAAATCGTATACGCGCAGGTCGAATTGGTAGTAGCCCCAAATTCATCATGCGATGAGGACACCGCAAAACAGATTTGCGTGAATACCGAGCCGCCTCCCACGGGACGGGAAACAATCCATTCACGCTTCCCGTCTGACGGGCCGGGGCGGACAGAGTAGGTAGTGAGCCGTCCCAGGTAAGGTCCGTGTCCGTGGCCCGACTCGTTCTCTTCGACCTGGACAACACCCTTGTCGACCGGCACGCCGCCGTCCCGGCGTGCCTGACCGCGTTCTGTACGGCAGCCGGCTTTGGCTCGGACATCAAGGCGTGGCTCACCGCCGAACTCGCCGAGCGCGCGGTCCCGGACGACTTCGCCCGACTCCGCGCTGCTTTCAGGCTCAGCGAGCCAGCGGACAAGCTGTGGCGTGCCTACGTCGACGCCATGGCGGGCGCCGTGTCCTGCCGTCCCGAGATCCTTACGGCACTGGGCAGCCTGCGTGAAGGTGGCTGGACGATCGGCGTGGTGACGAACGGCGCCTCGGACATCCAACTTGCGAAGCTCCGTGCCACGGGTGTCCACGATCTGGTCGACGGCGTCGCGGTCTCCGGCGACCTGGAGATTCGAAAGCCGGACCCGCGCCTCTTCGAACTCGCTTCCTCTCGCTGCGGCGTGAGCCTCGCCGACGGCGGATGGATGATCGGCGACAATCCCGCCGGGGATATAGGCGGCGGACACCAGGCCGGCCTGCACACCATCTGGCTGCGCGGCCGACCCTGGCCTGACGGCCTCGCCGCGGCACACCACACCGTCGATGACGTCACCCAGGCCATCGCCATCCTGCTCAACAAGACTCTGGAGTAGCACCGTGAACCAGCCCACCGTCGGCATCCTCCACCCTGGCAGCATGGGCGCCGCCATCGCCGCCTGCGCTGCGACGAACGCCGCCACGGTGCTGTGGTGCGCGGACGGACGCAGCCCGGCCTCCACCGCGCGAGCTGAGAAGGCTGGCCTGACATCGGTGGCCACGCTGCCGGAACTTCTGGACCGCAGCGACATCGTCATCAGCCTCTGCCCGCCGGCCGCCGCCGAAGACCTCGCGCGCGACGTTGCCCAGGCCGGGGTCGCGCGCGTGTACGTGGAGGCCAACGCGATCAACCCCGAGCGAGCAGCGCGCATCGCCGGGCTACTCGCGCCAGAGGCCACCGTCGTCGACGCCAGCGTCGTCGGCTCCCCGCCCGTACGCGGTAAGACACCGACTCTGTACCTGTCCGGCCCGCCCGCGGAGACCGCCCAGCTCGAAGAACTCTTCGCAGGCACTGCCGTCCGGACCAAGGTCTTGGGCGGCGAGATTGGGCAGGCGTCTGCGCTCAAGCTCGCGTACGCGGCGTACCAGAAGGCCAGCCGTGTCCTGGTGGCGCTCGCGACCGGGTTGGCCCGCGAGCACGGCGTCGACCAGGAGCTCATCGGCATCGCCTCGCGGCGCACTACCTCATACCTATCTGAGCCCGAGTACATTGCGAAAACCGCCGCCCGCGCGTGGCGTTGGGGACCGGAGCTGCAGGAAGCCGCCGACATGCTCGCAGCCGCGGGCCTTCCACCGGAGATGCTGCGCGCGGCCGCGACTACGCTGGCACGGTGGGACGATGTCAAGGACGCCAGCGAGCTCACGCTCACCGACGCCCTGGATCGCCTCGCCCAGTCGTGACCCGAGCTCATGCCGTAGCCGCCTCCGCCCGTTGCACCAGCAGGTGGTCGATGAGCCGGGCCGACTCCTGCGGGGACGCTGCCGTCGTGTCCACCGTGAGGTGCCATGCCATGTCGGCGTGCATGTCCAGGTCCTCGCGGGTCGCATCCCATGCAGCCAGGCGAGCCGCGGTGTCCGCGTCGCCCCGGCCCTCGGACCTCCGCGCGGTTTCCTTCCGCGAGCACCACAACAGCACCACTGCCCAGTCGGCCGGGTAGCCGCCGACCAGAGCCTGAATGCCATCGACCTGCCCGAGGTGCACCACCGGCACCCCGGCCTCGAACGCGGCGTCCAGGCCCGGCCGGTCGATGACGTACGTGTTGCCGTACCGGGCATTGGCGTAGACGACGTCGCCCCTGGTCTCCAGGGCGTGCAGCTGCTCGGCAGTGGCCATCCGGTAGCCGGAGCTCTTCCCCGAGCCGACCTTGAGACGCGCGAACTGGGCGTATTGCGGGTTCAGTTCGGTCAGCGCTCGGGTGACGGTGTCCTTGCCCGCTGCCGGCGGGCCGTACAACACCACTCCGTGCTTGCCGCTCACGAGTACATCGCCCCCATCGCCTGCCGGGCCTGGTCCGCGAGTGAGACCGCAGCTCCGAGACGGTTGTCGACGACCAGGTGCGGCACCGCAGGCCGCAGGTCCAGGTCGATCGTCGCCATGTACTCATCCCACCGCTGCAGCTTCCAGGCATCCCGTGCCGCACCCCGGAAGCCGATGTACTCGCGCATCGACTCTTCGTCACAGCGGACCCAGACCGGATAGACGGCGACGCCCATGGACGCCGCGCGGTTGGTCAGGCGCTGCATCCACGCCTTGTCCGTCATCTCCGCGATGAACGGCGCCGTGAGCACCGTGCTGATCCCGCACTTGATGTTGGCCATCGCGGACTGCATCAGGCAGTCGTACTCCACAGGCCGGACCTGCGTGCGATACAGGTCGGTGTGTCGGTCGTTCGAGTCACCACCCAGCGCGACCAGCAGCTTCTCCACCAGCGGGCGGGTCAGCGGATCCTTGTCGAGTAGCGGCCAGCCGGTGAGCTGAACAAAGAACCTCGCCAGCTCTGTCTTCCCGCTGCCCGCGTACCCGCCGACCAGGATCAGGACCGGTCGGTGTGGGTCACCACCGGTGTGCCGGCGCTTCCACGCGTCAATGATCCGTTGCTGCAGCCCGAAGTGATCAGCGTCGTCACTGCCCGGCGCGATGCGGTGGACCGCACGCTCAACCGCCAGGACGTGCGCGCCGTTGAGACGGTCGTCCATCGGCGTGAGCTTGAAGGAGGTCTCCTCCCCCGGCAGAGCAGCGCGGAACCCAAGGTCCGGCTCCGTTGCTCTGTAGAGGAGACAGTAGGCGCGACGGTAATGCGGGCCCGGGTAGACCTCCCCCTGCTCGTGCTGCCACAGGGTCTGGGGATTCGCGGCCGGGATGCCCTTGAGCTTGGCCTGCTCGGCAACCTCACGGAGGCGCTCGCCGGCCTTCTCCAAAGTCAGCCCGTGAGCCTCACGCTGCTCACGCAACCGGTCCGGCCGCCACCCTGCCCGGTGCTTCCCCACCCTGTTCCCCTCCGTCGTCGTCATGGCCGCGAGCCTAGAGCGCAGCCCCGAAAACCCATGTGTACGTAGATGTTGAGAACCCGCTGACGCGGATGCGCATGAGTTTCGACAAGACGCTGTGATGTTGCGATCCGGATACCGCGGGTGTGATGGCCCCCACAAGACGGCCAACAAGGGCCTGGTGCGGCGAGTGAGAGGTAGGAGTCAATGTCGACTGCCATCTGTGGAGGGGCGTGCACGGCGGAGCTCCGCCAGCACGTTCTCCGGGTGACCGTCGTACACAATGTGTGGCTCATCGTCGGTCGGCGGGCAGAAACGGCCCGCATGCCGAAGCAGATCCTCCTCGCTGAACTCGATACTGTTCGGGTCGACCAACGACTTGGCGTTGCGCTTCCGGATCCGCTCCCAGCGCACCTCATGCGGCACAGGCAAGTAGATGAGCACGGGCTCGCCGCCGGCCTCTATCGCGGTCGCTGCCCACTGCGCCCGCTCTTCCCGAGTCCAGAAGCCGTGGTCGACCACAGCGTCATGTCCAGCCGCCAGGAGTTCCTGGAGCTCAAGAGCGACGTCCTTGAGCACGGGCGCCTCCCTGATCCTGAACTGACCGCGGGGAAAGTCCCTGCCGTAGTGGCCGTAGCGGCGGAACATTTCCTCGTCAGGGCAGAGGCGCCGGAACCCGGCCCCCTCCAGGGCGCGGGCGAGGGTCGTTTTGCCAGCACCCTGCAGACCGGACATGAGAATTGCGCGAGGCGCGGGGCCCGGTCGGCCGGACAAAGCGGCAGAGATGCGCGTGATCTTGAATCGTCCTTCCAGCGTGAGGGTGTCGGTCCGCCCGGCTCGCAGGAGTTGACCGAGGCGGGCTTCGAGGCAGGAGACAAGCGTGTCGTCCAGGACGACGGCGTTGTACGTCGTCACCGCTGCACATCCGACGTCGTGCGGCGGGTGCGGCCCGGGGCGCCCAGGTCCACGCCGTACTCCAGCAACTCGCCGTCGGCGTCCAGGAAGCGCGCGGTCAGCACAAGGATCGCCGCGATGGTGCCGCCCTCCAGCTCCAGGAGTTCGAGGTCCTGCGACGTGGCGAGGCGAGCCGACTCCTCATCCACGCGCTTCACGACCTGGCGACCCGTGGCGCGAGCGATCAGGTCCAACGAAAGGCCGCCCTTTAGCCGCTCGCTTCGGGCCAGCTCAGGCACGACCTGGGCGAATTCCGCCGGGATCCATGACGTCGAGTGGCAGACGATGCCATGACCGTCTCGGTAAACACGGCTACGGCGAATCACGTCGTCACCAGGCGAAATACCCAACACGTGAGCGACGTCTTCGGGAGCCGCGACAATGCCGGCGGTGTGGCCGGACGACTTCTCTCCGACCCCCCACGACGACTGCGTCTTGCTGCTGCGGTCGTGGCGCTCCGCCCCAGAGGACAACGAGATGGGGCGCGCCATCACCTCGGTGCCGACACCCGGGATGCCTCGCACGAGCTTCTCTTCGCGCAGCAGTCTCATCGCCCGGTCCGCAGTGGCGGTACTGACCTCCCACTGGGTGGCCAGTGTCTTGATGCTGGGCAGCAGGTCGCCCGGCGAGAGCTCCCCGGAGCTGATCAGGTCGCGGTAGTGGCCCGCGATGCGCGCGTACGGCGGCCGGTTATCGGCTCGGGGTGGCCCGGACATCTGCCTTCGCCTCCTTCAATCCCGTCTGGTTGCCTCACTATACCGCTTGACACATGAGGGTACCTGATGCAACCTGATGTATGTCGGATATCGGTGATCCTTCGGGAGCACCGAGTAAGCACCACCGCAAGACCGCAGTAGTCGTCCGCCCTTCGGGGCGGCCGGGGTTGAGAGCTCCATCAAACTCCCCCGGAGCCTGACGGCCGCGACTGACTGTGTGCATGTCGCAGCGCTGTGCGCTGTCTGTCCTTCGGGACGCCAGCTTTGCTGTGCGGCCTGGAGGGCGAAGAGAGCACCGCGACACGTCCCCTGTCACTCCGCCCGTAAGGAGTTCACGTGCCTGCTTCGACCCTTGAGCGCACCGCCCGTCCCCGTAGGAGCCGGACCCGCTCCCGGAACAGCAACCCCCGTCCGGCGCTCGTCATTTCCACCCTTAAGCCTCACCAGTACGACCTGCGCCCTGCGTGCGCGTCGTTGATCTGCCCCGACTGCAAGACGTGGGTGCCGATCACCGGCATCCAGGCCAAGAAGCACAAGTTAGTTCCGCACGACACCGGCCGCGCGGGGAAGGACGCGGCCGTCCGTTGTCAGGGCAGTAACCGCCTGGTCAACGTCGACGTCGCGTTCGAGGTGTGGCAGAAGCGCCTGGAGGAGGGAGGTGCGGAGACCGATGGCCGCCGTTCCGCTCGCCAGCGCTACAAGCCGCTCCCGGCCCAGGCCAAGCCTGTCACCAAGATGACCCCGGCGCCCATGAACGCGGACGACGCGCTCACCGCCTATCGAGAGCACCTCAAGAAGTGCCGGACCAGCAGGGTGGCCAGCCGCTGCGGCGGCACCCACCGCTGCGCCGATGGCGCCCGGCTCGCCGCGCTGTACGAGCAGCTGATGCGCACGCAGAAGTACCGCGACCGCGAGCGCAGGAAAGACAGCCGGGTCGACGCGCTGCTCACCCGTCACCGGTCTGCAAAGGGCAAGAAGAACGCAGCAGCCACGTGGGCGGAGCAGCACCAGACCACGGATGCCCCCAAGAAGGCACTGGCTAAGCGGAGCGGTACGGAGGTGGAAGAGGCCAACAACACCTGCCGGATCCGGAGGGCAGGCACGGTCTCCGACTACCGCGGCCGGCACGTGCCGACGGAGCCGCTCCACATCACCGCCTGAACGAACTGCACCGCCGTAGCCTGCGCTGCCCCGGGCGCCTGCGATCAAGGCAGGCGCCTGAGAGTGCGCAGGACGCACTCCCCGCCCCGTGCGGGGGCTGAACGCGACGAACCCCCAGGGATTGCGCCCCTGGGGGTTCTTGTCGCAGGTCCACCTCGTGGAAGGACTCGACCTACATGACCAGCATGACACTCCGGGCGCGTGCGGAGACTCGCCCGCCGCTGCCGATGCGTCCGACCCCGCACGAGCGGGACGGCCGCCAGGGCGGTGCGGGCATCGGACGCCCGCACCCGCAGCAGCAGATGACGGCTCGCCGTAGCGCCGCCGACCTGGCGCGCGTGGAGAGCGAGATCGGTCCCCGATGGCCGGGCGCCATCTACCAGAACGTGGACGGGGCCTTCGAGGTCCTCGCCCTCATCCGCGACCCGAATCGTGCCCGCAGGCTGCTCGGGCGCGGCAGTGCCCAGTGGGTGCTGATCGTGAAGGATGTTTTGCGCCCGGGCGCGGAGCCGTTCGCGATCGGCTCCGTCTGGACGGCGTCCGACTACCTGGTCCGCGAGGGCAAGGCAGCAGCGACCAGCGCTGTTGGGGGGATGCACTGATGGACTGGCGCCACCAGGCCTCGTGCCGCGAAGAGGACCCCGACCTGTTCTTCCCGATCGGCGACACGGGACCGGTCCTGCTGCAGGTCCAGGAGGCCAAGGCCGTGTGCCGCCGCTGCCCGGTCATCGGGCAGTGCCTGCAGTGGGCCCTGGAGTCCGGCCAGGAGTTCGGCGTCTGGGGCGGCCTGAGTGAGGCGGAGCGGCGGGCGATGAAGCACCGTGCCGCCCGCAATCGCGTTCGGAACGGGGGGTGACGGACATGACGGACGCCGATAAGAAGCGTCTGGAGGACGCGGTCCGCCGGGTCAACCAGCAGTCCAGGAACGACCGGCGTGCCCGGGGCGGTCGTGGCTGACAGTCTGTACGACCGCTACATGGCCGCCGACCGGGCGCACCGTGAGCACGAGGGGCAGTGCACGAGCTGTTCGCCGGAGACGGGGTGCGAGACCGGGCGGCGCCTGTACGAATCGCTTGCGCGGCTCCAGGACGCGTACCTCAACCGGCTCCGCAACGAGGGCTGACCGTCGCGTGGGAGAGGCGCTTAAGCCGCCGCCCCGCTGCTTTGCATCAGGGCCGGTCGCCCGCCACTCGGGAGGCCGGCCATTTGCTTCCTCGGGCCGGGAACGTCCCGAGCCTGCTTTATTCGCGTAGGAGGACCCCATGGCGCGGACCATGGACGACCCTGGCCTGCACCGCCAGCTGCCGGACGCCCTGTGCACGCACACGCCGAGGTGCCCGACCGCCGACAGTGCCGACTGCGAGGCCGCCGCTGTCGTGGCAAGCCACCCGGAGCAGGGCTGGAGTCTTCTGTGCAACGGCGTGCTGGTCTTTGAGGACACCGGCGAGCTGCTGCCTGACGGGCGGATCGTCGCCCCGCACCGGCCCGCCCCCTCTGCTGGCGAGAACGACCTGCTCGTTCAGCTGCAGGAGCGCTACGAGGCCACGCAACGCGGTCTTGCCACCGCCTGACCCGGACTGACGGTGGCCTGATCCGCTCGAACCGACGCGCCGAATCCGGCGGGCCGGTTCGAGTGGTGACGGGGAGTCGGACAGTCCCCACTTCGATCCACCTGGCGGGTGCGGCGGGCAGTTTCGCGCCCACTCCTCAGCATTCCCCCGGACCGGCTGCCCGCCTCACGGGCAGCTGGCCTTTCGGAACGGCCAACTCCGGGAAGGCACCGCCTCCTCGGGCCCCATTTCGGCTCCGCCGACCGCTATTTCGGGAGCAGCCGCCCGCGTTTCGGGAGCGGCCCCCACCGTTTCGCGCACACCTTGAACCGCTCCGTCCGGAGGCCCCGATGACGATCACCGAAGTGCCGCAGAACGCGGCACCCGACACCCTTGTTTCGCGCCCACCGAACCCCGTTTCGGACGCACCCGAGAAGGCTTCGGGAGCGGCCGGAGGCGTTTCGGGGACGCAGAAGCGGAAGACGATCAAGCCCAAGCGCGACCGCCTGATGACCGCCCTGTCGTTCACCGCCGCGATCGGCGGGACGCTGGTCGGCATCATCGGATTCGCCATGTCCTACAGCACCCTGGCAAAGGTGGCCCTGAGCTGGGGATTCAGCGAGCGGCTGGCGCCCTGGTTCCCGGTCGGCGTGGACGCGAGCATCATCGCGTTCCTCGCGCTGGACCTGTACCTGATCCGCAAGGACACCCCGTGGCCGCTGCTCCGGCTTGCCGCGCATGCGATGACCGGCGCCACGATTTGGTTCAACGCCTCCTCGCAGGGCCACATCGCCGCCGACCCGGTCAAGGCTGCCAGCCACGGCGTCATGCCGCTGCTCTTCGTGATCGGCGTGGAGGCCGCGCGGCGGCTGTTCATCAAAAGGGCGCAGTTGGAAGCCGGTACACATACGGACCGGATCCCGCTGCACCGCTGGATTCTCTCCCCCCTTGCCACGGGGCGGATCTACCGCCGGATGCGGCTGTGGGGGGTCAACTCCTACCCGGAGATGATCCGCCGCGACCAGGAGCTCATCGCCTACAAGCAGTGGCTCAAGCGCAAGCACAACGGCGACCTCTCCCAGGCCACGGAAGACGAGCGGCTGCCGATGACGATGGCCCCCTACGGATACACCGTCTCGGAGGCTCTGGCGCTGCCTGAGCAGCAGGAACGCGAGGCGGAGAAGCGGGCGGAGGAGGCCGAGCGCCGACGCCTGGACGCGGAGACGCGCCGAGAGATCGCGCAGAAGAAGGCCGAAGCCGACCGGCTGGAGGCCGACGGCGACCTGGAGGCCGTCCGTGCCCGTGTGGAAGGCCAGAAGGCAGAAGCCCGCGCCCGCGCCAAGGCCCAGGCCAGCGCTGCTGAACGGGCTGCTGAGCTTGAGGAACAGGCGCTGGAGACGGCACTCATGGCCGAAGCCCGCGCCCGCCAGGCCGAAGCGGAGCGCAAGGAGTCCGAAGAGCGCGAGGCGAAGGCCGCCGCGGACGTCCGGGCAGCCGAGCTGGAGCGCCAAGCGGCGCAGAAGCGGAAGGAAGCGGCGGAGGCCGAGCGGGTCGCCGCGGCGGAGGACTGGGCGATCGAGACGGCGGAGATCGCGGAGGCCCGGAAGCGCGCTGCCGAAGCCGATCGGGTCACCGCCGAAACGGAGGAGGCTGCTGCCGAAGCCCGCCGCCGTGCTGCCGAAGCTGACCGGCTCGCGGCGGAGGAAGCCGAGCGGAAGGCGGTCGCCGACGCCAACACGCAGGAGGCCCGCAGGCGGGAGTCCGAAATCGAGTTCGCCGCTGCTGAAAGGCGGCTGGCCGCTGCCGAAATCGAGCGGCGCGCGGTCGAAATGGAGGACGTAGCGAAGCTGAGCCCGCGCGAGCGGGCGGTCCGCAAGGTCGCCCGTATGGTTCTCGTGACCGCCGCCGGCATCGCCCATCAGCTGCCGCTCGCCGACATCCAGCGCGAGCTGGTGGTCTCTCCGGGCACCGCCTCCGAGTACCGGCAGGAGGCCGCCGAGCTGCTCGCAGGCGGCTACCGCCCCGAGCAGTGACCTGCACCAGCGGACTGATTCGACGGTTCCGCCGGCCCCCGAGCTGCTGCTGACAACTCGGGGACACGGCGAAGGCGCCGAAGACGCCACCCGCACTTTTCCACTGATCCGGATCGCACCACCACCCCTCTTGAGGAGAAACTGCTGATGAGCAAGGACATCGCCACCCGCGTCACCACGGGCGTGCAGGCCCTGGCCCTGCCTGGGCAGCGCGAGGGCTGGCAGGCCCAGCACCGTGGCAGCCTGCTGAACGACGCCCAGGCCTACGACGCCATTGCTGACGCTCTCCAGGCTGACCTCAAGGGCCGCCGCGTGGACGGTGACCTGCCCTGGGGTCTGTCTGCGTCGATGCGGGCCCGCAAGCGGGTCAAGCCGCTGCGGGACGCCGCGAAGGCTATGCGCAAGGCCGCCAAGGCCATCAATGCGACCGTGGCGGCCTATGAGGAGACCCAGCCGGAAGTGGTCGTCCAGCGGCGCGAGGACAAGGCGCTGAAGAAGGCCCAGCGTAAGCAGCAGTTGCAGGCCGCCGCGCACAACAGCGCGCAGCAGACCCTGCAGCGGCTCGCCCCGGCCGACGCCGATGACGGCCCGGCGGGCCAGCCGAAGCTGCTGGGTGACTTTTTCGGCCCGAACAGCCAGCAGCGGCGGGGCGCCTGATGGCCGCGCAGCTGTCTCCGAGGAAGGCCGCCTACTGGAACAGCCGATTCGAACAGGCCCGCGCTCAAGGTGAGCGCGGGCCTGAGGAGTTCTTCCGGGTCTGGCTCGACCTGGTGAAGGTCTCAGCGGTCCAGAAGGTCCGCCGCACCGGCGACCACAGCGTCTTCAACACGTTGTCGGCGGAGCTGGAGCGGATCTACCGGGATCACTGCCAGTAATCGTCATCGTCATCATCATCACCGCCGGAATGGGGGTTGACGGGGGTCCCAACTACGCGTACGCGTACGCGTGCGAGGCGGCCCCCTCCCGTGACCGGCAGTCACCAGGAAGGGAGGGCGCGTGTCCGACGACAGCCCGGACAACGTGGTCTCACTGCCCCGGATCGGCTCCCCGCCGCCCCCGCCCGTCCCGCCCCGGCCGGACCTGAACGGCGCCGGCGACGCCCCCGATGCGGGGCCGGGGCATGTTCGAATTTCTGCCTTCGACGCGCCCGAAGTACCCCACGCGCCGCGCACCCCTCAAATGGTGCGGCGCCGCTGCGCAGCGAGGGCCTGCCCGACGGGCCGGCCCCCGATGCGGGACCGCCCCGTACCGGCGCCCTGTCGCTGGCGGCCATCCTCGCCATCGCCCTTGCGGCGTTCGAGGGGCTGCAGACCTGGATCCAGGAGTCGGGGCCCCGTCGCGCCGAGGCGGCCGCGCACCAGCGGGAGCTGGAACTGCTCGCGGCGAAGGCCACTGCGGACGCCACCCGGCACGCCGCGGAAGCGACCGCTGCGCGCGCCCGGGCACGCCGTGTCCCCTCCAGCCACGAATACGGCCGCAGCACCCTTGGGCGAGGCTCTGGCAGCCCGGCTCGGGGCGGTGGCGGCATCGGTCCGAGCAGGTCGGGAATGGGCCGTAGCGGGCTGCTTAGCGGCTTGGCGCAGGGGCGGTCGACCGGGTCGTCCGGACGCTCCGCGTGGGGCCGAGGCGGCAGCGGCGGGACGGGCTCCGGCAGCGCCTGGAGCCGAAACGTCGGATCCCGCGGCCGAACTGACCAAGGCTCTGCCCGAAACGGCGGGCCCTCCACCCGAAACGGCGGGCCCTCCGGCCGAAACGGCAGCGGCTGGGGCCGAAACGGCGGGCCATCAGGCAGCGGTGGCTCCGGGAGCTCTGGCGGCCGCGGAGGGTCGGGTGGCGGCTCGCAGACCTCCGGGCCAGGCGCGCGCCGGTCGCCGCGCCAGGCCCTCGCCGAGTGGTGGAACAAGGGCAAGAAGAACGCCGGCGGCACGGGCGCAACTCCGGGCCTGAAGAACTCGGGCAGCGCGGCGGGTGCTGGCGCGGCGGCCACGAAGGCCGCGGTCCGGCAAGCGGTCAAGAAAGCGCGCTCCGGGCCGACGTTCTGGGAGGCTGCCGGGGAGAGGTTGCAGGACCGGTGGAAGGCCCGCCGGTCCGGTACCGGCACCCCGGGCGCAGCCAAGGGCGGTGGTGGCCCGCGGTCGGCTTCCAGTGGTGGCACCGGGGGCGCGCGGCCCGTCAACAACGGCAACGGATGGACGGCGCCCGGCGACAGGGTCGGCTTCTGGGACGCCGTCTACGAGACCGCGCACGACCGCTGGAAAAAACGCCGCGACCACTGGAAGGCCAACGGCGGCCCCCGCCACCGCCCCAGCACCGGCAAAGGCTCTTCCGGCAAAGGATCCGCCTCCAACCGCGGCACGGGGCGCGGCGCCGGTACGGGCGCCGGTGGCTCAGGGCCCGGCTACGGGCCGAGGACTTCTCCCTTCGACGCCGACTCGTCCGGCCCCACGGTCACGATCACTGTGGAGCAGGTCGACCCGCCCGGCACGCACGCCAAGCGCTGGGAGCCGACCGCGGTCGGCACCGGACAGCGGCAGCTGCCCCGCCAGGGGCCGCCTGCACTGCCACGCGCGCCGCAGCGCCCGGCCGGGCAGCGGCCCGGCACCACTCGCAGAAAGGACCCCATCCCCATGCCCGCTGCTCCCGCAAGGACCGGAGCCGTCTCCGTACCCGTCGCAGCGACTGTGCCGGCGCCGGGCGGCATGGCCGCACGGCACGCCACCGAAATCCGGCTCGATGACGCGCTGAAGGCGCTGACACTCCTGACCACGGCCGGTATGGAGACACACGACGAGTGCGCGGAACTCGCCCGGCAGGCCCGTCGGCTGCTGAGCGAGCTGGAGACGATGGCGCACGACCTGGCGGCGAACCACAACGTCAGCGGTCCTCGGACCCTGCGGGCCGTGGCGGTGCTGATGGAGACCGTCGGCCAGCTGGTGGTGCAGGCTGAACGCATGGCCAAGGCCTCCCTTGACGCCGCCGAGACTGCCGAAGCCGAAGAGACCGCGATGGCGCGCGACTACCGGCCCACCCAGGCCGCCACCATCGACGCCGGTCTCGCCACGCCCAGCGCCCGCATCCACAACGAGAACTGACCAGCAATAAGGAGGCGCCCCGTGGGGCAGATTGCACCCGCCGTCGGCGCGGACGGAGCCGCCAACGGCTACACCGCCCTCGTCGCCAAGTTCACCGCTCTCCAGCACGCCGCAGCCCAGCTGCTTGAAGAAGCCGAGCACGTGGCGCAGCGCATGCGCGACAACGCGAACGCGGCCGTCACCGTCGCCGAGCTGTGCGCGGCCGCGGAAGTCGACCCCCATCATGTCGCCGCCGTCGCCGACGTCGGCGAGGCCTTCGGCCGGGTGGTCGGCGGCTGCAAGCAGCTGCAGTCCGCAGCAGAGTCGATGCACCAGGCCGCCGGCCACCTCAAGGACGAGCACCAAGCGGAGTACGGCGGCATCCACGCCGCCGCCACCTCCTCCAAGGCCCGCCAAGCCAAGCCCGGCTTCTACAGGCCGCTCTGAACACCTCGCACAACGCACCACCTCGTGGGGCCGCACCCGATCCCGGGCGCGGCCCCACCGCATTCCACCCCACCATCCCTACCCCGTCGTGATCAGGAAGGACCGAAGCCGTCGTGATGCGCAGGATGCCCGCACGGGCGAAAGCGGAACTGGCCGCCTACGGGGCATCCGCCGCCGCCCTCACCTACGTGCCCTCCATGGACCTGCTGCCCGCCCACGCCACCGTCGCCGCCGTGAGCGGCGGCTGCGTGTGGTGGCTGTACCGCAAGGTCAAAACCGGCGACTTCCGCAAGGCGATCAGGACCGCGCAGAAGGTCCTGGGCCCGGTCACGGGCGGCGCCGTCTACGCCGTCTCCGCCTACACGCCGGGCCGCCCGTGGTGGGAGCCGGTGCTCGCGCTCGGCTGGGGCGCCGGCATGGCCGCCGCGCTGCCCGTCACCCGCGCCAGCTGGAGCCCGGCCGACGCAACGACGGCGGCCGCGGTCTACCCGCCTGGATTCGCCGGCCTGGTGATGCGGCTGTGGGCCGAAGCCGAGGTCGCCCCCGGCACCTGGCTGGAGAACATCGAGCAGCTCGTCTCCCCCGCCCACCCCGACTTCGCCGCCGACATCGTCGCCCCGGCCAGCAAACCCGTCCCACGTATCGACCTCGTCGACGCCGCTGCGGCGTTCGGGGTGCCCACCGCGTGCGTGGACGTACAGGAAAAGCCGAACACCGGCCCGGGCAGGGTGCAGCTGACGGTGACGCCGACCCGGGTGCGCAGCGGCGGCCTGGAAAGCGTCTGGGCGGAACGAGTCGCCCAAGCGGGCGGCGCGATCCCTGGCAGCAGCATCGTGCGCGTCGAACGGCACGAAGCCCACGGGCAGATCCCGGCCCGCGGGATGATCCTCGCCGAGGTTCCGCCGGGGCAGGTGGCCCGCGTCAACCACGCCCAGCTGTGCACCGCGTTCGGTGTCAAAGCCTCCGAACTGCGGCTGGTCGCCGAATCCGACGGCGGCTCACAGGTCCTGGTTACCCTCTACGAGAGTTCCCCGCTGACCGGCATGCGCCCGGCCACCCGCGAGTTGCTCACCCCCGACGCGGACGGCTACTGGGTGCTGGGCACCGCCCACGACGGCACCGACGTCGAAGCCCGCCTCTTCGACGAGAAGGGCGCCGTGCACGGCTACGTCGTCGGCGTCACCGGCTCCGGCAAGACCGTGGTGATCGTGCTGGGGCTGGCCGCCCAGGCCAACGCCGGCGCCGTCTCCTGGCTCGCCTCCCTGGACCCGGACGCCCAGCTGGCCGCCGCCGGGCAGTACATCGACCGCCAGGGCGCCGGCCGCGCCTACGCCGCGCGCGCCACCCGGGCCGCGGTCGCGCTGATGACGATCCGCGGCGAGATCAACAAGGAAGTCGGGCACGACTTCTCCCCCGCCTCCCCCTACCCGCTGCTCGTGCTGAACCTGGACGAGTTCAACGGGCTGTGCGACGACTCCCCCGCAGGGCAGGAAATCGCCCAGAACGCCGTCTACATCGCCGAACGCGGCCGCAAGTACGGCGTCGGCATCCTGTTCGCTGGTCAGATGCTGGATTTGGCCCGCATCGGCGGTGACCGGTCGCTGCGCGAGCAGACCCGCTCCGGCACCGGCGTGGTGCTGCGCACGGTCTCCGGCATTTCCGACCGGCAGGCCACCGAGGGCATGCTCCCCGACGGCGTCACGCTGCCCACGATCCCCACCGTGGTCGGCGGTGGCCTGTCGCTGGAAGACCGCATGAACGGCGTCACCGTCGCCGCCCGCGGCCAGTCCACGGCCGGCATGGGACACGTCCTGACTGGCGGCTCAGCACCGCGCATGATGCGCGCCCTGTACGTGCATCTGCCCAAGGACGGCAGCGGCCACAACCTCGAGGAGATCTTCCCGGAAGGTGGCACGGTCAACACGCTCACCGACCGCGAGATCGAAGCCCTGGCCGCGATGGGCGACCTGTACGGCGACTGGGACTCCCCCGTCGATGATTACGCCACCGACGGCGAAGGCAGCCGGGGCAACGGCGGCATGCCAGCGATCCCCGCCTTCCTCGCCCCGGCCTCCGCGCCTGCGGCCAAGCCGAAGAAGACCACGGTGAAGGACCAGATCCTGGCCGTGGTCGACTGGGAGATGACGGCCAAGGAGATCCGCGAGCAGGTCGACGCGGCCGCCGGCACCGTCCGCAACGCCCTCAGCGACCTGGTCGCCGAAGGCAAGCTCACCCAGGTCGACCACGGCCTGTACGCACCCGCCGGCAGGGACACCCAGGCCGCTGTCGAGCAGGACATCCAGAAACCGGGCGACGGTCGGCTGCCGGACGGGGTCAACGGCGAGCTCCTCGTCCAGGCCGCCGACCTCATCATCACCACCCAGTTCGGATCTCACTCGATGCTGCAGCGCAAGCTCCGCATCGGCTTCGCCCTCGCCGGGCGCGTGATGGACGCCCTGGAGCAGCTCGGCATCGTCGGCCCCGCCGACGGCGGCAAAGCCCGCGACGTTCTGGTCAAGCCGGACGCCGCAGACGACGTGCTGCGCGAACTGCGTGCCGACTTCGCCCTCGCTGCCGACGACTGAACACCCCCAACCCCGCGCGGGCCCTGGCTATCTGCCAGGGCCCGCGTCTTCGCTGCCCGGGCTCGCCCGCCCGGGCGCCGCCTCCTCACCCCTTGGAAGGACACACCGTGATCGTCTCCGTCTCCGCTGCCCTGCTGCTGTTCATCGTGGTGGTCATGCTGCTGCGGCAGGGCTACGTGCGCATCGGATCCGCCCTCGCCTGCAGCGCGTTCGGCTTCTTCCTCGCCTCCACCGGCATCGCCCCCGCGATCACCACCCTGCTCCACACCGTCGCCCAGCTCGCCTCGCTCCACTAACCCAACCGAACGGAGGCCTGCCATGCCCGCTTCCCTGCACCCGCACCACGCCACACGGCAGGCCCCGCCGACCGACACCTCCCGGCCTGCCAGCGACCGAAGCAACCTGAGTCTGGAGGCACGGCTGGCCGCCGTGGACGCCGCCATGTCCGTACGCCTGGACGAAGCCGCCGTCGCCTACGAGGTGCGCACCGCCCACATCCCCACCGAGCCGGTTGACGTCGCCGACGTCGTCACCGTCCCACTCCCGCTCACGCCGACCCTGACCCCGTCGGCACCGCAGACCTACAGCACGCCGGTCGCAGCGCTCCTGGAGCGGGCCCATCGCCGGATGGAAGCCGACGGATGGTGTGCCGGCGCCCTGGTCGACGACGACGGCGCCGTCTGCCTACTGGGAGCTATCCGCGCGGAAGCGGCAGGCGACCGCGGCCTGGAAGCCGACGCCGCCCGCGTCGTCCTGGAGGCCATCCACCGACGCTTCGGAGACGACATCGAGTCCGTACCCGCCTTCAATGACGCCTTCGGAAGCGGACGCACCCCGCTGCGGATGCTCGACGAGGCCGCGTCACTGGCCGATGCCAAGGGACTGTGACCGCTGTTGCCGATCAGTCGCCCAGTTCTATGACGAGGCGCCCGTAGTCGTCCACCCAGGCCGGATACACGTATCCGCCCACGATGGCCCGGTTGACGAAGACCTCGACGTCGGCGTCGGTGTCGATGACCAGCACGCCGTCCTCGTCGGTGTACGCCTGCCAGGTCACGCCATCGGTGTCGATCACCGCGTCGAAATCCACCACCGGCGGATCACTGCGAAACCAGCCCATCACTCCCCCAACTCCCGTGGCCCCAGCGTGACGCACGCCGACCCCGCGCAACAGCCCACGCGCCGGATCATCTGCCTCACAGCGAAACCCCACCCGCATCCGAGTGGGAGTCGGCTGGCCAACCGCGACTGGACGGACTACATCGCCACCCGCCGCGACGACGTCTGGGCTCGCTGAGAGCACCGAAGCTAAAGATGTGTTCGATGCAACGAGGCACCGCGTCGAGAGCCTGTTGCATCAAGGGCCGTCGTGGCGAAGGCTGCGATGTCCGGCACAGCTGGCTGGTAGCCGTGTGAGGTGTTCACGGTCAGGGTGGGGACGTCCAAGGAGATCGGGACGAAGGAGTCGAGAGAGTGTCCTCCGGCGGCGATGGAGTCGAGCAGGTCTTGGTCGCCGTGGGCGGCCCGGTGGGCGTCTTCCTTGGCGCGCTGGATGATGCGGTCGTGGGCAATGTCGGCGTCGGTGGTGCAGCGGATGACGCGGAGATGTGCGAGGCCGGTGAGCGGCTCGAGGTTCGGCCGCCACAGCCGGTCCTGGAAGGCCGCTTCAGCGACCACCGTGACGCCGACCTTCAGGAGCACCTTCAGTACTCCGAAGAAGGCGTCCAAGGTCGGGTAGTTGAGGGGATCGTCGCCGCCGCTCTGGTAGCCAGGATGGGACATGACCATGCCCTGTTTGATCTCGTCGCGGATGATCGCGGGGCATCCGAGGACACGGGCGAGCTCGTGGGCGAGCGTGGTCTTCCCTGTGCCGGGGCCGCCGCTCACGACGACCAGGGTCGGTGTGCTCATCGCGTCTTGGTCTCGTAAGTCGTCACAGCGGCCAGTATGTCGCCCACGAACCCGCTCCCGGAGCCTGTTTCCCGGGACCGACGCGCGCTCACGCATGATGGGATTGTGTTTGACCGGCCCTGTCAGCCTTGGCGGCGTCTCTTCTGGGTCTGGGCCAGACGGAAGCTGTCGGTGCCGGTCTCGACGATGTGCGCGTTGAAGGTGACCTGGTCCACGATCGCCGAGCAGAGCCGTGGGTCGGTGAAGGTCTGGCCTCATGTGGGCGCTGGCCAGCATCTTCGCCCTGCGCGGCCTCACCCTGCGGCCCATCGTCCACAACCACCCGCCGCAGTACCAGTTCAACCCCGCCCTCCACCTGCACGCCACCCTCCCCGCCCCCACCCCCGGCAGGCGGCGACCTCG
The DNA here is from genome assembly GCF_025642135.1 of Streptomyces cynarae. Taxonomy (NCBI): domain Bacteria; kingdom Bacillati; phylum Actinomycetota; class Actinomycetes; order Kitasatosporales; family Streptomycetaceae; genus Streptomyces; species Streptomyces cynarae. Next base: position 191,108 of record NZ_CP106794.1, read on the forward strand.
GCCCCGACAACGTCCACCCACTCCAGCGCTGACCCGACGCCCTGCCTGGTCCTCGCCGCCCGCCCTGCGGGTCCGGCGAGGACTGGACAGGCCGCCCGGCCGCACGCACCGCCCCCGTCCCGAGCGAGAAGGACGAACCGCTCTGCTGCTCGCAGCCGTCGCCACGGCCGCCACCACCATGCTCAAGGCCGGCGCCTGGCAGCTGACCGCCAACCGTCAGCCCGTGCTCATTCATGACGACGCTCAGCAGACGGGTTCATCTGCCGCTGACAACGTCGTGCCGCTGCGCCGGCCACGAACCTGACGACTCCGGCGGCGCCGGATACGAGAACGGCCTCGGTTAGGCCAGGACACCGGGGCCGCCGTCACCGAGCCGGCCCAACCCGGCAAAGAAGGTGCTGCCACCCCGGTCCCGGTGGAGGCCGCCTGCGACCCGCGATGCGCCTCAAGCGAGGCTTCCAGCCGCATCCGCGTGGTCGCCGAACGCTGCTTCGGCCTCCGCGACGGTGTCACAGACCTGCAAGACTGATCAGCCCCTGGATCGAGTCTTTCGCGGTTTGCGTGGGTCGAGTCTGCGGGTTATGTTGAATGTGCGACAAGAAATCACCGCTGAATAGCGGCAGATCCTGGCGTACGTCCCGCCTGCGGGACGGCAAGAGAAAGTAGTACCAGCGTCGGCGTGCCGCCCAGGCCGCCCTTTTGATGACGCGAGGGCACCAGTTGAGAAATCCTGGTTCCCGGTACTACGACCTCCTTCAGAGTCTTCGTTCCCGGGAACCACCCACCCCGAACGGAATGACTCATGTCGCAGCTCGAGCGCAACAAGCAGATCGTCGTCGACTACTACCAGACCGCCTTCGGCGGCAACCCCGAGAAGGCCATCGCGGACCACTTCGGCGACCGCTACATACAGCACAACCCGGATGCTGCCGACGGCCCGGAAGCCTTCACCGGATTCGTGAAGTGGCTGCGCGGCGAGTACCCGCAGCTGCAGTTGGACATCAAGCGGGTCCTGGCCGAGGGTGACATGGTCGTCACGCACTCCCACCTCATCCTGGAGCCCGGCAAGCCGGGCCGTGCCCTGGCGGACTTCTTCCGGTTGGAGAACGGCAAGGTCGTCGAGCACTGGGACGTGATCCAGGACGTGCCGGAGACCGCGGCCAACCCCAACGGCATGTTCTGATGCCCGCACACGATCTGGCCTCCACTGCGCCTGCGGACGTGGTGCGCCGCCAGTACCTGGCCTCAGCCACTGGTGATCTTCAGATGTGGCGCACGGCGGTCGCGGACGACGTGGAGTGGATCGAGGCGGCGGGTTTCCCGCTGGCCGGCACCTACCGCACCCCGGACGGTGTGATCAAGGGCGTCTTCGAGCAGCTGGCCGCGGCCTGGGACGGCTGGGTCACCCACGACGACACCTACGTCGTCGACGGTGAGCGGGTCGTCGTCCTGGGACGCTACAGCGCCACGAACAGGGCCACGGGCAAGTCGATGAGCGTGCGGGTTGCCCACTGCTTCATCGTGCGCGGCGGGCGTATCGTGCGCTTCGAGCAGATCGTCGACTCCGCCGGCGTCCACGCGGCCATGACTCCCTGACGCTCGCCCTCACCGCCGGGTGTCGCCTCGCCGGCCGAGGCGACACCCGGCTACAGACGCCCTCGGGCCGACAGTCGCTGTCCTGACCCACTCCTGATCAACTCCAAGGACGTTGCCGCATGCGCGTAGAGATATGGGCGGACATCATCTGTCCCTGGTGCTACATCGGTAAGGCACGCTTCGCTCGTGCCCTGGCCGCATTTGCCCACCGTAGCCAAGTCGAGGTGCTCTACCGCTCCTTTGAGCTGGAGCCGGGACGCGACAAGGCGCGTGTCGAGCCCGTTGGGCAGATGCTGCTCGGCAAATTCGGGTCCCGCGGACCCGGCATGGACCGGCAGGTTGCCGAGCTGGCCCGCGCCGAAGGGCTCGATTACCGCACCGACCGGCACGTCGGCAGCACCTTCGACCTCCACCGCCTGATCCATCTGGCCCGCGAGTACGGTCTCCAGCACCAGCTGGTCGCCGCCGCCTTCCGCGCCAACTTCGCCGAGGCCCGCAATCTGTTCACCCCCAGCCCCCTGATCGAACTTGCCATCGAGACGGGGCTGGAGGCCCCAGACGTCCAGCGGGTGCTCGATGACCCGTCCGCCTACGCCGCCGCGGTCCGCACCAACGAACAACGTGCCGCCGAACTCGATGTGCCGGGTGTCCCCTTCTTCCTCATCGACGGACACACCGTCATCTCCGGCGGCCAGTCTGTCGATGCCTTCACGCGGGCGCTGGAGCGGGCCTGGACCGACAGCCCTAACAGCGTCGACGGTGCGGCGATGTGCAGTCCGACCGACTCCTGCGAACTACCCCCGAGCTAGGCACGATCGAGACAACAACCTGTCGGAGAGCTGCTGCAGCTTCCCGACACCGTTTACCCGCTCCCTGAGCCACGGTCGGGGGCACGAGAAACGACTCGTGCCCCCGACCGTCGTCTTACGCAACGTCAAACGCTGCGGCCTCAGCGATCGAACACGTCGACTTGCCAGGGAACGCCACGAACGTGTCCCGCGAATCCAGGCAGCCGCTGGTCGCCGCGGCCAAACGGCACAACATGCCTGCCATCGCGGTCATCGTGGCCACTCCGGCCGACGTCTGCGTCGCAGGGCAGGGACCGCGCCCGGCCAACCGCACCGTCCCGGAGGACACCGTCCGCGCGCAGCACAAGGCGATGGTCCACTCCCACCAGTCGCTGCGGGCGGAGGGCTTCAACGAGGTCCTGTTCGCCGACTCCCTGTACCGCCTGGAGCCGCCCCTGAAGCGGCTCTCGCACGTCCGAGAGAACGAACTCGGGCGCGACGGCAGCGAGGGCCTGGGCGATCTGCTGCTGGTCCGCCGCTTCTTCGGCCCGGAGATCCTGCCGCTGTGGCAGTGGCGGCCGGGCTCGGGCCTGGTGACCGGCCGGGACCGCGTCGCGGAGATCCGCCTCGGGCAGCAGTACCTCACCCTGGCGTTCCGCGACGACGTCGACGGCGAGGGCGACTTCGGCTTCGATGTCCTGCTGCCCTGCCCCTTCGACCCGGAGTGCGCCGGGCAAGCGTGGGCGCCGGCCTACTCGATCACCGACCTGCACAAGGCGCTGACCGGAGCCATGGACAGCGACCCGGACATCGTCTGCACCGTCCACGGCGGCTTCGACGACGTCGACCAGGAGGCCGACGACCAGGACGACGACCCCGAGGGCCGCGCGGACCTGGAAGCACAGTTCGCGGACGCGGTCGCATGAGCCGCGCCGCCGACGGCCCCCACCCGCACCCGCTCACCCCGGCCGAACTGTCGGCCGGGGATGAGTGGTGGCACGGCTGCCCCGAGTGCCACCTGCCGATCCAGGGTGGCGCCGCGGGCCTCGCCGCGCACCGCCGCACCATCCACACCCACGCCGGTGATCCCCGGCGGCCCATCACGATCCGGCTTGACTACTGACCGGGAGGCCCCCGTGACCACCCAGACCAAGGCCGACATCTTCGCCGCGCTCCGCGACTGCTTCGCCGCCGACCTCGCCGCTCTCATCGGCGGCCAGTCGCAGCGCGGCACCACCCCGAACGCCTTCATCGACCTGGTCGAAGAAGTCCGCGACGTCCTCGGCGCGTCCAGCCTCGGCACCTGGCAGGACGCCAGCGAGGACCTCGACTCCGCCCTCACCTACCTCACCGACGCGCTGACCAGCCCCGCCGGTGACCAGCCCTCGATCCTGGCCTGGGCACGCACCCACCTGCGCAACGCCATCGCCACGGTCGGCTGAATCGCCAGTTGAGCGCACTCTGTGCCGCCCCGGCCCCGCACCTCGAGGCCGGGGCGGTCGCAGTGTCCCCTCAACCCCGGACAGCCAGGAAGGAGATGGACGTCATGCACCTGCGGATCTACGAGGTCGACGTCCCCATACACGACACCAACCACCCCGACCGGCACGGTGTGCACGTCTTCACCGGCCAGGCCGACAGCCGCAGCGCCGCCGTACGGATTGCACACGAGGTCTACGACGCGGCACGCGCCGCACGCGAGGCCGGACTCGAGATCCCCCACGACCGGCCGGACGGCTGGGGAGCCTGCGGCTACCGGCCCGGCTGGGAGCTCAACTGGAAGGCCGCGACCGCCGGCCAATGGAACAACCCGTACAGCTGGACCCGCGCCGACGACGGCGACTTCGACCTGTAGCTACGCCCCGGGACGGACGACAAGGCGTCCAAACCAACCGCCCGTCCCGGGCCCATCCCATCCCGCACAAGACGAGAGGGAGATCCTCAGTATGGACTCCGTCATGCCCGAAGGTGACTGGATCCGGGGCATCACGATCCGCCAGCCCTGGGCGACCTGCATCCTCGCCGGGAAGAACCCGGAGAACCAGCCCGTGCACTGGCCGTGGGAAGGCTGGCTCCTGATCCACGCCGGAAAGAAGAAGCCGGAGCCCGCCGTGCTGCGCGACCCGCTGGTCGCCACCGCGATCCGCGGCCGCGAACTGCACCTGGGCGCGGTCATCGGCGTCGCCCGCCTCACCGGCTGCCACCCGGACCAAGGGCCGGAGCGGTGCACCAGCCCCTGGGCTGAGCGCGGCGCGCACCACCTGGTCCTCGCCGACATCCAGGAGCTCGCCCTGCCCGTGCCCGCCACGGGCGCGCTTCCGGCCTGGAAGCCGACGCCGGACCTGCTGGCGCAGGTGTTCCAACAGCTGCCCGACTTCCGGCCGTGACCCGCCCGCGAGGCAAGCGGCCGCTGTTTGAGCCGGGCCTGGTCCCGGCTCCCGGCGCTCTCCTCGAATGGCGCGACAGCCAGCACTTCGACCGCTGGCAGGACCGCTCCTGCGCGCTGTGCGACAAGCCCACGCCGATGCGCTCCCACTACGGGGAGCCCGTGCACAAGGCGTGCGCTGAGGACTGGATCGCTGCGAACCCCGTTGAGGCCCGCCTCAGCCGGTTCGCCTCCGACATCCAGTCCAAACGCCGGCGCGACGACGACCACGCCTGACCCCTCCACCTGGAGGCCCCCTTGAGCAGCACCAACCGCGACGTCGACCATGCCCTCGCCTACCCCGAGCCGCCCGCCCATCCGCTGTGGCACCGCCACGGCGCGAAGGCCCGGCCGCTCACCCCCGCCCAGCAGAAGCGCAACCTCGAGCTGCTGGACATCGCCCTGCGCAAACCCCGCACCAGGGCCGCGTAGGAGGGCCGGTCATGTTCACCGACATGAAAAAGGGCCTCGCAGCCGAGGACCTCGAACTCACCCCGCTCGGCAGCGACCAGAACGCCGCCGCCTCCCTGGTCGTCGCCCGCCACGCCCGCGACAAGGACGACCTCACCGACCTGCTGGGCGCGCTCGGTCTGCCCTGCGGTGAGGACGACCTCGTACGACTGCTTCCGCACCTCACGACCCCCGACGACTCCCCGACCGGAGAGACGATGCCCACCGAAACCGTCAACGCCTTCACCGCCACCGCCGTCTCCATGCTGAACAACGGCGACAGCCCCGAGCACATCCGCGACACTCTCGGCCTGTCGGAGGACGAACTCGCCGACGCCCTCCAACACGCCAAAATCGCCGAAGCCGTCCAGAACACCGGACTGCCCGCCACCGACGCGGACACGGACGACAGCACCGGCACCCCGGAGACGGCCGCCGCAGCGTCCGACAGCACGATGGACGCCGACGGAATCGAGGCCCTGCTCGCCTGGGCGGAGAGCCACCCTGCTGCCAACATCCGCAACCGGGCCGCCCGCGTCCGCAGCGATCTCACCGAGCTGACCGAGCGCCGCGCCACTGACGCAGCCCAGCGCCAGGCAGAGGAGCGCGTCGCGAAGGCCAAGGTTGAACTCGAGGCCGCGCAGGCGCAGCTGCGTGCGGTGAAGGCCGGCGGTCACGCCGCCACGGCGGTACAGGACGCCACGCCCCTGGCTCCCGCCCCGGCCCCGGCGGCTCCGACCGGCAAGCGCAGCAAGGAAGAGCTGGCCGCGATCCGCACGTGGGCGCGCGCCAACGGCCACCAGGTCGCCGACCGGGGCAACCCGTCCAAGGCCGTCCTGGATGCCTACGACGCCGCCCACCGCACCACCAACCTGGCGGAGGCTTCCCAATGATGTTGTCAAGCGGCGCTGATTCAGCGCTGGATGGTGACCACCATTTGCGGCAGCACTCTGCCGACGATGGAGCCCGAGGGGACGCTTCCTATGCGGACTGCGCCCATCGCGCGGTAGAACGGCTCGGCATTCGGGTCTGCGTCGATCGTGAGCTGGGTGAACCCCAGGTCTCGTCCGGCAGCGATGGTGCTTTCGAACAGCAGGCGGCCGATACCCTGGCCAATGGCCTGCGGCTCGACGAACATCATGCCCAGAACGCCTGTGGGTGGCTCTCCCTCAAGAGTCGTGAAGCCCAGGATGCGGCCATCTCTGTCAGCCACCGTGGCTCGTCGGCGTGCGACATCGTTCGCGGCGACGGTGAGCTCGTCTCGACACGCTTCCAGGAACTCGGCGTCATAGCCCCAATGCGCCTTGGACCGCAGTGCCAAGTCGGTGAGTACGTCGGCTTCCGTTGCCCGTGCAGGCCTGATCAGCACGTTCATCTACGTCCCCCGCTCAGGTGTAGGTCTTTCGATCTTCGCACCGTGCAGTCGTGCGGGAACAGTACGCGATGGCCTCCGGCTGGACAGGACGAGCGTTCAGCAGGCCGTTGCTGGAGGTTCGACTTGGTAGCACCGTCGGTCGCGGATGAGTGCCCACAGGACGTTGACGCGTCGCCGGGCCAGCGCCAGGACGGCCTGGATGTGACTCTTTCCTTCGCCTCTCTTGCGGTTATAAAACCGCTTGGAGTTCGGATCGCTCCAGGAACTGACCAGCGCGGATGTGTAGAAGACGTGCTGCAGGCGCCGGTGGTAGCGCTGTGGGCGGCGCAGATTTCCGCTGGTCTTGCCGGAATCGTGCGGGGCGGGAGCGACACCGCCGAAGGCCGCGAGTTGGTCGGCGGTGGGGAAGCTGTCCAGGCTGCCGCCGACCGCGACCAGGAACTCGGCACCGAGCTTCGGGCCCATGCCCGGCATGCTGAGCACTATCTCGGCGAGCTCGTGTTCGCGAAACCGGCCCTCGATGAGCTTTTCGGTCTCAGCGATCTTCTCGTTGAGGGCCATCACCTCCTTTGCCAGGGTGTGGACCATCTGGGCGATGACCTTCTCGCCAGCGACGGCTGTGTGCTGACGCTCGGCGGCCTCCACAGCTGCCTTGGCCAGGTTCTCGGCTCCACGGACCTTGCGATTGCGCAGCCAGGTCGTCAGCCGGCTGATGCCGATCCGGCGCAGAGCGGCCGGAGTCCGGTAGCCGGTGAGCAGGACCAGCGGTCCGGCGTTGGTGAGTTCAACAGCTCGCTCCAAAGCGGGGAACATGCTGGTCAGCACCGAGCGGAGCCGGTTGATGGTACGAGTCCGCTCGGCGACCAGGTCGACGCGGCGGCTGGTCAGCAGTCCCAACTCGATGTTGGCCTCGTCGCCGGGGCGGATGGGCCGAAGGTCCCGGCGCATGCGTGCCTGGTCAGCGATGATCCTGGCGTCGCGAGCATCGGTCTTGCCCTCGCCGCGGTAGGCGTCGGAGGCGCGGTTCACCATGCGGCCAGGGATGTACAGCAGCTCCTGCATGTGGTTGATCAGGACCGCGATCAGCAGACCGGGTTCGCCGCCCGCCATGTCCAACGCCCACGTCACCTCGCGGCCGTCCGCGGTGTCGAGGACGTCGCCGATCAGCTGGAGAAGCTCTGGCTCGTCGTTGGCCACGCGGCGCGACAACAGGGTCTTGCCGTCAGCGTCCATGGCGACGCAGTGATGGTGCGTCTTGCCGCAGTCGATCCCGGCCCATATCCGGCTCATCGTGCTCCCGAAGTCGTTCCTGCCTTGCGTACCACGGACGACCTCGCCGGCATTGCCCTACACAGCGACCTGTTCGCACTTCCCAATCGGCGGCCGAGTCGTCGTGGGGAGCGGGGCGGCCAAGCCTCCGAAGCCATGGACGGCAGCGCAGCTGAGAGCCACACCCCACCCCCCTGGGTGCCACAACCCTACGAATGGCTGGGGGCAACCCATGATCAGAAAGGTAGGGCGAGCTGATGGACGCCATCCCGCTCGCACTGGACGGCTACCTGGCCGCCGACCCCGAACCCGGCGACCGGGACGGCACCGCCTCCTGGCGGCTGAACTGCTCCGCCGGCACCGACCACCTGGGGGAAGAAGCGGTCATTCCCTGCACCACCATGGAGCCGGAAATCGCGCACGCCATGCTCACCGAGCGGCAGCCCGGCGACCTGCTACGCGTCATCGGCCACCTCACGCTCCCAGACACCGCCGACGGGATCATCCGGCTGCACGCCGACACCCTCGAAGTGCTCTGGGAAGCGCCGATGCTGGACGCGGACGGGGACGACACAGACACCGCGACCGCAACAGACGCGGACCGCAACAGTGCCATCGCGGCTCTCGCCGAAGCCCTCACCGGCTTCGGACAAGCCGCCCCCGGACCCGGGCACAGCATCCGCATCCACATCAGCCCGACAGGCACCCTCGGCTCGGGCCTGGAGCACTGCCACAGCTTCGACGTCACCCCGGCCATGGCCCACCGGCTCGCCGACTACATCGACGCCATGAGCTGCTACCTGGACAGCGAACGCCCCAACGGCGTCGCCCTGGACCCGCAGACCATCGCGGACCTGACCGAGCTGTTCGAGGACATCGACCTGATCGACCTCACCAACACGGTCCTCAACGCGACCCGGCCCGAAAACCGGCCCGCCGTCCCGCAGGCGATGGACGACATGTTCGGCGACGTCCCCGCACCCGAGGACACCGACCCGTGACCGCCAGCCACATCCGAACGGAGGCGACCTTGAAGCCCACCCCGCCCCAGCGCACCGTCCTGGAACGGTTCCCCGCCGGAGGCCCCCGCGGCTCCTGGCCGGCGGAAGAGTACGCCGCTGCCCAGACCTGCACAGCGACCAGTTCCTCGTGGTCACCGACACCACCACCCAGTAGCACCGCCCCGGAGCGCCGCGTCCCGCCCTTCCCGGCCCGGCGCGGCGCTCCGCGCGTTCCCGCCCTTGGCTTTGTCCACGAGAGCCGACAGCACCTGGACACGAGATTAGGCAGCACCCGAAGCACTGCAGAAATCGAACAGTTCATGGCTTCGGGCAGCGCGGGCCCCTGCCGAGTTGGCAGGGGCCCGCAGCATAAACAGCAGAGGAGCGCCGGGATCTGCCCTCGACGAGCAGCATCCTGGCCGACATGGCTTACCGTCTGCTGATGGCATGGCGGCCCGGCCTCACTTCAGGTGCCGGGTGAAGAACTGGGCCGCGGCGTCACCCGCGTACTGCGGGACGCCGGTGTGTCCGCCCATATTGGCGTTCAGCGTCTTCTCCTTGGATCCGAAGGCGTCGAACAGGCCCAGGGCCGCCTGCCGGTCGTTCCCTTCGTCGTCCCACTGCAGCAGGACGTGCAGAGGAATGGTGACCTGGCGAGCCTCCTCGAACATGGCGCGAGGCACGAAACTCCCGGCGAAGAAACCGGCGGCCACGATGCGCGGCTCGACCACCGCAAGGCGAACGCCGATGGAGATCACTCCCCCCGAGTACCCGACCGGGCCGCCGATCTCGGGCAGCGACAGGAGGGCGTCAAGGGCGGCCTGCCATTCCGGGACCGCCTTATCGACGAGCGGGAGGATGAGGGCGTCGATGATCTCGTCGCTGACCGGCTCGCCTGCTTCCATAGCCCTGCGCAGGTCGGCGCGGGCCTGCTCGGCGGCGGCCCAACGGGGCCGGTCACCGCTCCCGGGGAGCTCAATGGTGGCCGCGGCGAAGCCATCCGCCGCGGCATGCCGGGCCCGCGCCACCAGTCGGGGGTACATCTTGTGCAGTCCGAGCGGGGGGTGGCCGAGCAGGATCAGCGGCGCCGGTGCGGATGCGGGCGTCCACAGGATGCCGGGGATCTCACCGAGAGTGAATTCGCGTTCGAGGACGTCGTCGTCGAGGCGCTGTTCGGAAGTGAAGTGAAGGGCCATGGTCGTGCCTTTCGGGAGTGCGCTTGAACGGCGCTCCCGGACGACCTATCGCCCGACCGTGACCCCGGAGGAGAGCACCCATATCGATACGTTCACGGGTACCACCTCCTCGTTCTCTCGCACGGCCTCCGCGAAAGTAGCAGCGGCCACCGTGGTCCGCCAATCGGTTTTCGCGCGGGCTCCGTGGCCGGATGCCACTCTGGCAAAGGTCACCACCCAGACCGCGTGGGAAGCCGCCCACTTCGGTGAGAAGCCTCGATTCCTTCTTCGCATAGGTCTTCTGGACTGGCTTGGACGCACAGCTGCGGACGCCAACGAAGAAGTGCCTGGCGGCCTCCAGGCTGACATCGAGGCTTTCCGCGCTCTGCGCCCCGCCCTTCACGACGTCATACGGCCCTTCCTAACTGACGACGAACGACAGATCCGTGAGGCTGCCCTGGCAGCCCTACTGCCGCTGCTTACCGCGCCGGAACTGGCTCACCACAGAGCAGATCTGCGTGACGCAGTCCGGGCTCTTGCTGCCGCCGAGGCCACGCCCTACCGGCACCACGCGGTTGGCGCACTCGCCTCCTGGGACGAGGACACCACATCCTTCCCGCAGGAACCGAACAGCGCCACTGACGCTGGCACCGGCGCTGAGGGATTCGCCGAAGATCCGCCTTTCTGACGCCACCTTCAAGTGAGCGAAAGCCACTGGTACGGAAACCCCCGCGCAACGGGTCCACTTCGCTGGATGCGACGGGTCTGCTGACGCTTGCTGCGTAGGAAGGTCGGTCGAGTCCTTCGATCTCGCCCCGCCACCCTTCCTCGACCGCCCGCTTACGGCGGTTGATCAGGTCTTCCTCTAGTTCATCGAGCCGTGGCAGCATCTGCGGGTTGATGCTGAGCATCGGGCAGCGTATGCAGGCATGCTCGTGTGCACAGGGGGTTCCGTAGAGTCGGCCGCAGGAGCCGAGTTCGACACGGCGTTTGTCAACTTCCCACTCCTCCCGACTCGGCGTCCGGTACTCCTCCGTCGGCCGTCTTCGGCACGGCGGCGGGCGAGGAACGGGACCGGATGCGCGATCGGCATGCCGACTGGCTTTTTCCAGTCATCCGTCGGGTCTTTGACCGGCTCGGATAACCGCTCCACTCAGAACGGTCTTCACAGCAAGTACCTGGTTGAGAGGCTCCACGAGTTCTCTGGTGGCGGCGGCCACCAGGCGGGAGGGTGCGTCACCGTGCAGCAACGTGCTCACGCACTCGATGGCCTCCGCAGGCGAGAGCACGGGCAGCCTCTGACGCAGTGTCCACACAGCATGCATGCGGCCGCGCGTAGCGGCGACTTCGCGGAGCACTTCGTGTAGATCGTCCACCGCGGTGCGCACCGGCAGCCCACGTATCCGGGCTCGGTAGTCGTCCTCCCATGCTCCGGTCACCGCGGAGACCACGCCAACCTGATGCAGTCCTCCGTCGACACGGTCGGCCAGGTACGGCCCGTTGCCTGCGAGCATGAACTCCGGATTCCGAGTGCGCGCGAACTCCGCGGACGTGCAGTAGACGATCCACACCAGTTCGTGCTCCTTGACGTCCACCACAGGCCATGCGCAGTGCGTCCGCACTCGCAGTACGCCACTTTTGATAGTCGCGCTCCAGTTGTTCCTCAGCGGCCCTGTCGTGAGCGATTGTTCGGCGTTGCCGCGACCACTGCCCACCGTTGGGGTCAGCTAGCAGGTGAAAGCTGGGCCGGCTACCGCGCAGCCCGCCAGGACGAATAGCGCGGTACCCGTTCAACTGCGCCGGGGCAGTTCGGCGCGCCGTACTGCGTTGGAGGCCAAGGCGATGGCCACACCCAGGCTGGCGAAGATGCCGCAGGCGACGAACACCGGGGCGGCACCCCAGGCTCCGATGGCAGCGCCGACCAGCGGATAGCTGAGGGGGGCGAGACCGACCATGGTGAGCATGACGACGGAGGTGACCCGGCCGAGATAGGCCGGGTCCGCCGCCGTCTGCATGAGGGCGTTGTCCAGGCTGCCGAAGATGCCCGCGCACAGCCCGATGACCGCGGCCAGCACCACGGCGAGCCAGAGGGTAGGTACCAACGCGATGGCGGCGGCGCCCGCGCAGCCCACGAGCAGTGTGCCGGCCATCATCAAGCCCGCACGCGGCAGCCAACCGGCGATCGCGAGCAGCGCGGCGCTGGCCGCTGCTCCTGCACCGAAGCTGCTGACGATCCAGCCGTAACCGGAAGGGCCCCAGCCGCGCTCGGCGTTGAGGAGCACCATGCCGACGTTGAGGGTGCCGATGAGCCCGAGCTCGCAGACAGCGCCGGCGGCGACGAGGGGGCCGATGAGTTGGTGTCGGCGGATGTAGTGCAGCCCGTCGAGCAGGTCCCGCCTCGCGGTGCCGGGCCCCGGCCGCTCCGCGTCGTGCGACCTGAGGGACCGTATTCGTACCGTCAGCAGGAGCGGCAGGGACAGGGCGAAGAGCGCGCCGGCGACGGCGAAGGCCGCCGCAGGTCCGCCCAGTCCCATGGTCAGGCCGCCGATCGGCGGGCCCGCGATCTGGCCGAGGCGCATCGACAGTGAGCGCAAGCCGGTGACCCGCGCCAGCTGGTCAGGGCTAGTGATGCGCGGCGGGAGGGCACCGACAGCGGGTACGAACAGCGCGTCCACGGCGCCGAAGACGAGCGCCACGGCGACCAGGACCCACATGGCTGGCGCAGTCAGTGCGATACCGGTGGCCGCCGCCAGGATGAGGAGACAGCGCAGCGTGTCACTGCCGAGAATCACTCGACGGGGGTCGAACCGGTCGGCCACCACGCCCCCGCCGAGCATGAGTAACGCACGGGGTAGCGCCCCGGCGGCCATGACGAGGCCGACTTCGGTAGGTCCGGCGGCCTTCTGGGCGGACCAGCCCAGGGCGACGAAGTACACGCTGTCGCCGACGAGGGAAGCGGTATACGCGGTGAGCCAGCGCAATACGTTTCCGTCGCGGTGGGCCAGTGTGGTGGCGTATTCGGGCAGGGCTGTCTCTGTGGTGGCCATGGCGGGCTCCAGTAGGTCGGGGAAACGGCCGGGTCAGGGCCGGAAAGGAAAGCCGTAGAGGTGCACGGACACGTGGTCGCGGTCCTCGGTGTCACCGGCCGCCTTGGCGGCCTTTCCGCGCTCCCGCCAGCGCCGGGCCAGCTCCTCAAGTTCGTCGCTCATCTCGGAGAGTTCGGCGGGGGTGAGGTCGAGTAGCCACTCGGAGCTGAAGGCCGCATCGGTCCACGCTTCGCCCCAAGCGGTCTTCTGGTCGAGATACGTGCGGTACTGGGCCACGCGAGTGTCGAAGATGCCGCGGGTCACCGCGCCGACTGCGGCGGCGCCCTCGGGTGTGTCCGCGAAATCCGAGTCGCGAAAGCCCCAGCCCTCCTCAGACGCCACCTTCCACCACCGCTCGCGGCCGTCGGTGCCCTGGCCGCTCGCCTGGGTTACGAAGCCGTGCTCGGCCAGTTTGCGCAGGTGGTAACTGACCAGCGACGGCGTCTCGTCGACATGTTCGGCGAGCTGAGAGGCGGTCGCGGTGCCTGCGGCGTACAGCATTCGGTAGAGCTGCATCCGCAGCGGGTTCATGAACGCCCTCAACCGGGACAGGTCAGTGATCTGTTCAGGCTCGTGCTTCGGTCGCATGCGCCAACCATAGATGTGAAGCAGAAACTTCACAATAATGGCTTCAGAGTTTCACGGCGGCAGAGCCTGGGTCTGTGCCGACGCGGTCAGCGCCGACTGTCGTGACGTAGCAGGCCCGTAGTGACCCCACCACGTCTGCCGCCTCAATGAGCTCCGTCACGGTGGGGCGACGGCCAACTGCGACGGTTCAGCACAGCATTGCGAACGCTCCGAATACCGCCTCTGCACGAGTCGGCGACGTCAGCGACCCCACCACGTCAAGGTCCTCGCCGAGCCCGCGGGCGCCGAGCGCAGCCAGGAGCACTGCGCTGCCCTCGCGGCCCGCTGACCCACACCACTGCGCCCGGCCGGCTTCGGACGGCTGCCTCATGCCCGCGGGCGACCGTCGATCCCACGTCTGGCCGCCCCGGCACTGCACCGAACCCGACACCGTAAAGAGGATGGTCGCAGGTCCCTTGGAGGAAGGGCTGCTGTCACCCAGCCAAGCGATCCGTCGCAAGCATGGTGTCGACGCGTGTGCGCAATGTGCGTGATCGCCAGCGGCAACGCATGGGGCGGTCCAGGATCACCATCCCTTGATCACCGAGTTGCCTTCTCGCATTGCTCGAGCCACTCGGTGGGTACACCGATCTGGTGAACAAGCACACGGCGTTGGCGGTGGCCGTAGTCGTCGATCACGGTCACCTGCTGCTGATCCGCCGCAGCGCCCCCGAGGGAGACCTCGTCTGGGCGCTCCCCGGAGGCAGGATCGAACCCGGCGAGACCGCGAAGCAGGCAGCCGTGCGCGAGGCTCTGGAAGAGACCGGCCTGACCGTTGAGGCCGCCGAGGAGATCGGGGAGCGCGTGCACCCCGACACCGGCCGGCGCATCGCCTACGTGGCATGCAGGGTCCTCGCAGGCACTGCACATGCCGCGTCACCCCGCGAAGTCTCCGCAGTCGCGTGGGCGGCAGTCGATGAGATCGCACAGTACGTGCCGCGCGGCCTGTACCCGCCCGTACAAGCCTACCTATACAGCCTGTAGGCGGAGGCCCCTTATCGGTCCTCGCGACCGCGGAGGGGGCGTTTTTTCGTGCGGGGCGCTACTAGGGCGTGCGCCGAAAGTAGATCTTAGGCGTGAGATGATCTTGGTTCGCGGCACGGGGAGACATGACGGACGCCCAGTGGCCCGACTGGAGCCGCTGTTGCCCGACAAGCTCGCGGTCCGCTACGAGGTGCCTGTTCTCGTCGCGGCCATCAACGAGTGGCTGCGACCATCATCGCCCCGTGGCACTGGAAGCATCAGCGGTGGCTTAGAACGTTGACCACGCGGCCGTTGGGGTCACGAACGAAGAACCGCCGTACTCCCCACTCCTCGTCCTGCAGGGGGTGAACGATCTCCGCGCCGATGTCCCGCATGACCGCGTAAGCCGCCTCCACGTCGTCGACTTCGACGCTCATATCGGGGGTGACTGGGGCTGTTTTGTCGCTGGTCATAAGGCTGACCTGCGCCGTCGGACTAGACGGCGAGGCAAGCGTCGTGATCCAGCCGAGGTTCATGACTTCCTCAAAGCCCAACAGGCCATAGAACTCCCGGCTCTCTTGCGCAGCCTCTGACTGGATGATGGGCATGACACGGCGAACGGCCATCGACGACTCCGGATGAGAACAGACACGGATCCAGGACTCTCCAGGGGTACTACGGCCCGCCCATCGACGCACACACTTTCGCAACAGGACCTAGGGTCTGTCTTCAAAGATTGCTAGATGGTGGATCATGGCGGGGTGGTACGTCGTCATGAACTCACCGACCAGAAGTGGGAGTTACTCGCTCCGCTCATACCGCGGGCCAAGACGGGACGACCGCGGGTGGAGGACCGCCGGGTGATCAACGGCATGGTCTACAAACCGGACCGGGATCTCCTGGCGTGACCTGCCCGAACGCTACGGGCCGTGGAAGACGGTCCACACCCGCTTCCGGCGCTACGCCCTCGACGGCGTCTTCACCCGGGCCCTGCAGCAGATGCAGGCCCGGGCGGATGCGGCCGGAGACATCGACTGGCTGGTCCAGATCGACTCCACCATCGTCCGCGCCCATCAGCACGCCGCGGCCACGGGCCGAAAAAGGGGACCCTCCGGCAGGACGAACCGGATGATCACGCCCTCGGCCGATCCCGAGGCGGACTGACAACCAAGATCCACCTCGCCTGCGACGGCCGGGGACGGCCGCTGGCCGTCATGCTCACGGCCGGCCGGCGTCACGACGGCGTCAGCGCACGCCCGCTTCTGGAGCGGATCCGAGTGCCCCGCATCGGTCGGGGCCGACCGCGCTGCCGACCGGACCACGTGGTCGCGGACAAGGCCTACGCCTCCCGCGGCTTCCGCGCCTACCTTCGCAAGCGCGGCATCAGCCACACCATTCCAGAAAAGCGGGACCAGCAACGCCACCGCCGTAACCGGGGCCGTGACGGCGGTCGCCCGCCGCGGTTCGACCAGGACATCTACCGCCAGCGCAACAGCGTCGAACACTGCTTCAACCGGCTCAAGAACTTCCGCGGCATCGCTACCCGATATGACAAGACCGCCACCTCCTACGAAGCAGCGGTCTCTCTCGCCTCATTCCTGCTCTGGGCAAGATCCGTTTGAAGACGGACCCTAGGGCATTCGTCCGGCACGCCGATCGCACGCACCGAACGCCGCTCCTTGTCCCGCGGGGAAACTCGATACAGGCCCTAGTTCACTCGGCCCGCTTGCGCCCCGGATCCGGCAGCACCTTCGTCATCCCCGGCAGGAAGTCCGTGAACAGCTCGTGGACCTCCAGGACCAGAGGGCGCAGCACGCGGAAGCGGGCCAGGGACACGCCCCGCGCGGTCAGCCGCGCCCCGCGCCGGGCCAGCCGGTAGCTGCGCTCGCGGCCCTCCGTGCGGTCGAAGATCCAGTACAGGACCAGGCCCATTTGGGAGAGCCACATCAACTCCGGCAGGACATCCCGGAGTTCCGGTGTCACCCTGGCCTTGGAGCCGCCCAGCACCTCGCGGTGCACGGTGATCGCTCGCTCGCGGGCGTGCTCGCTCTCCGGGGAGAAGGGGCTGAGCGGGCTGTCGGGGTCGGCGGCGTTCTTGAAGAACTGCACGGCGAACTCGTGGTACGGCCGCGCGATGTCCAGCCATGCGGTCAGCACGCCCGCGAGCCGCGCCTCGAAGTCTTTCTCCCGGTCCAGGACCTCCCGGACCGCCTGCTGGTGCTCGGCGGCGATCCGGTCGTAGAAGCCCTGGATCAGGTGTTCCTTGCCCTCGAAGTAGTAGTAGGCGTTGCCCACGGAGACCCCGGCCTCCTTGGCGATGGCCCGCATGGTGGTCTTGTCGTACCCGCGCTCCTGGAACAACCGCATCGCGGTCTCCAGGATCAGCGCGCGGGTCTGCTCGGACTTCTTGCTGGGGGAGTCGGCCGCTTCGGGGCCGTCGTTCTTCGCGGGCACGGTAGAAGAGCCTAACGAGTACGGCAGCAGGGGCTAACCGGTGGCGCAGGCTCCGCCGGAGCAGGGGGGCGGCTCGTAGGCCCAGCCCCTCTGCGGGTGGTAAGTCCAGCCGTCCGCCTGGCGGTAGACGGCTCCGCCCCGGTTCCAGTGGCCGGCCCCGCGCTGCGCGCCCCGCCACTTAGCCGCCGCAAGTACAGCGCCCCGGGCCAGCTTCGCGCCGGCCGGAGTGCTCAGCTTGTGGGCGAGCGGGCGGTGTTCCCGCAGTGCCCACAGCACGACGATCCAGGCGCGCGAGCCCTGGTAGATCTGCCCGGAGTCGCCGACCACGGTGACCTCGTCGAGGCTGGCGGAGTGGTCGAGTCCGGGAAACCGTGCCCGGGCCTCGGCCGAGCCCGCCGGTACCAGCTCCAGCGGCACCAGCTGCGACTGCCGCGCCAGCCAGTTCCGCAGATGGGTGCACAGGGTGCACTCGGCGTCGTACAGGACGGTCAAGCCGTGGACCGGAGCCTTCAGGACGCCCCGGTCCGCCGCCCCGGTGGTCACGGCCTTCACGCCCCGACCGTGGGCGGGACCCAGCCCTGAGGGGTGACCGGAGGCCGCTGCTCGCGCTCCATGACGCCGCGCCGCCGGATCTTGTTGAGCACGAACACATTGCCCAGGTGCATCACGCCGAGCACCAGCAGGACCACGCCCAGCTTGGTCGACAGCGCCTCGAAGATGCCCCGGGTGTTCTCGATCGTCTCGCCACCGCTCAGATACAGCGCCACGAAGCCGAGGTTGACCAGGTAGAAGCCGACGACCAGGAGGTGGTTGACGGCGCCCGCGAGCTGCTCGTTGCCGCGCAGCACGTCGGCGAGGAAGATCCGGCCGTCGCGGCTGAGCGTGCGGGCCACCCAGATGGTCAGCGCGATGCTGACGACCAGGTAGATGACGTAGGCGATGACGGTGCGGTCCATGCCCCACCCCTTCTTGAACGCGTTCAAAACGCTGACAGGACTGACTGTAGACGTATTTTTGAACGTGTTCAAGTCAAGGTTGCTCGGCTTCTCCGGCCCAGTTCCGGGCGCGTGTGGACACCTGGCCGACGGCGGCACCGACGCCACGACCGGACCACCGCCCGGACCTGGCTGGCCCTGCACTGGCACCGCTGGCGCATACGCCACCAGGCCCGAGCCTGCGCCGGCCACTACTGCGCCCGAGAAGCCCGATCTCACTCACCGTGAAATCACCGGCTGTAGTACTAGAGGGCCCCGACGCGGGAATTGCGGGCAACAGACAGCCCGCCTTCCGACGCGCGCAATCTCACGCAATCCTCCAGTGCCCTCGCAACATCCGCAGCAATCTGGACATCCGACCAGCCAGAACGGAGAGCACCCATGACGCTCAGGTTCATCGGCACCACCAGCGACGACGGCGACTGCCCCACCCTGTACGAGATCGACGGAACGGACGAGATCCTCGTGCAGGGCGACCGGGAGACCGACCCTGAGCACCTCGCCCAGCTGCGGGACGTCAAGCCGTCCGAGACGTTTGTCCGTGTCCCCCGCAGCCTTTTGACCCGCTACGCCCCCAGGAGCCAAGCGCCCGAGCTGCAGCCGTTCTCCTCGATCTCCCACCTCTTCCGCGAGTTCCGGCACACCGCCTGGCGGCTGGAAACCCGCCGCAGCTACGCCTCCGACCGCAGCAGCCCCAAGTGGCAGCGCTGGCTGAACGGGGAGGACGTCGCCCGCGACCCGGACAACGCCTGGCGGGAGAACGTCCGCACCCAGACCGCCCAGGGCAAGCGGTTCGAGCGCGTCCGCCTGGTCGACGAACCCGCCACCCAGGGGCAGGAGTTCCTCCTCGCCAGCGCGCCCGGCAACTTGGCCGCAGGCGAGGACATTCGCAACCTCACCCGGGCCGAGGCCGAGCGGCTCGGGCTGCCGGACTTAGACTTCTGGCTGTTCGACTCCAAGGTCCTCGCCCGGTTCGCGTTTGACGAGGACGACACCACCCTCGGCGTGTACGTCACCGAGGACCCCGCCGAGGTCCTCGCCGCCTGCCAGGCCCGGGACGCTGCCTGGCATCACGCCGTCCGCACCGAAGAGTTCGCCGCGCGGGTACGTTCCACGGTGTGAGCACCGACTACCAGACCGCCAGACAGGCCCTCGGCGCGCGGCTGCGTGAACTGCGCGTCGAGGCCGGTCTGGAAGGCAAGGACGTCGCCGCCAAGCTCGGCTGGCAGCCCTCGAAGGTCTCCCGGCTGCAGAACGGCAAGCAGACCGCGACCCGCGAGGACCTCACCGGCTGGGCGCAGGCGATCGGCCGCCCGGACGTCGAGGCCGAACTGCACGGGCTGCTCGCCGGCCTAGAGATGAAGCAGCGGCACCGGTCCTGGCGCCGTCAGCTTGCTGGTGGACACCGCGGCCGTCAGGAGATCGCAGTACGCCAGACCGAAGCCACCAAGAACATCCGGGGCCTCGAGGTGTCCCGCATCCCCGGACTGTTCCAGACCCCGGAGTACGCCCGGGTCATCTTCGACATCAACGCGGAGTTCCGCGGGATCCCGCCGACCACCGAGGCCGCCGTCGAGGCCCGCATGCGACGCCAAGAGGCCCTGTACGACCCGGAGAAGACGTTCCGGTTCCTCGTGTGCGAGGCGGCCCTGTACCACCGCTCATGCCCTGCGGACGTGATGGCCGAGCAACTCGACCGCCTGTACAACCTCGTCGGGCAGCGCCGCATCGAGCTAGGCATCCTGCCCTTCGGCGCACAGCTGCGGCGCACCGCCCCACACGCCTTCTGGATCTACGACCGCCGGTTGGTCATCGTCGAGACGATCAGCGAAGAACTCTGGCTGACCGGCGACGAGGACATCCGGCTGTATGAGCGGGCGTGGGACTGGCTCGCCGAGTCCGCCGAGTACGGGACGCCAGCACGGCGTCTGATCGGCCGCGCGAGGGCATCTCTGGACCTCGCCTGAGCAACCCGGCGCAAACCGGCCAGCCGCCCGCGCAATCGCGCGCAATCGGCACACCGGCGCGCAATCGTCCTCCCTACCGTCCTGGTCATGGCCACAAAGCCCGCCCTCACCATGCGGCAGGCCGGCCAGGACTGGCTCCTGACCTGCACGCCACGGCCCACCGACGCACAGCGTGCGTGGGACGCCGAGGAACTTGCCCTCTTTACCACCGGCGCGCACTGGCTGGCCGCTGAGGTGCCGCTCCTGCGATCCGTCGAGATCATGCCCCGGATCAAAGCCCGCCAGCTCGGCCCCGTCCTGGCCGACGTCGCCACAGAGCGGGCGTGGTGGCTGCTGCCGACCGATGCCGGTGACCTGCTCGACGACCTGCGCCACGTCACCGTGCAGCCGCCCAGCTGGGTCCTGAAGTGCCCGCCCGTCCTTTACCCGCTGAACGAGCGGGTCTGGCTGGAGCGGCCGGACGGCTCAGGCCAGCTCACCGATCCCATCCTGCTCGGCGCCGCACTCGGCCCCGGCGGGTACCGACGCCCCGCGGAGGCATCCACATGACAACGACCGCCCAGACCAGCCGCGCAGCCTCCGACGAGGACAACACCCCACCGCTCGGCGAGCTGCTCCTCCGGTCGGCCCGGAACCCTCGCGAGCGGGCCGCGGTGCAGGCCCTCGTCGACGAGGAGCAGCTCCTCGACCGCCCCAACGTGCGTTCGGCCCTGGTAACCAAGGAGAACGGCACGATGACGTGCCAGTGGACGCACTTCGCGGGGCGCCTGTACACGCTGTCCCTCACCGATGGCGAGCGCGCGTTCCTCAGCTTCGTCGCGGGCATGGTCGGTGGCCGTGAGACGTCGCTCACCTGGGTCGAGGAACTCGACGAACGGCGGTTGGCGATTGTCCTGCGGTCGCTGGCCCGGCTGGCGGGCTGCGACACGATCGCCGTGGGCACACGGCTCTGAAGCCCGGGGTGCATCTGCCTGGGACCCAGGCTCGCCGGAAGGGGGCTGTGACGGCGGGCAACACCGCGGCCACCCCGCACGCCCCCCATCGCTGCCCCAGCTGGGGAACTCCGACCGGCTGGGACCGCTTCATGCCACACACGTGAATGAAGTCGCCTACAAGGGGGCGCGCTTGGGCGATCAGGTGCAGGCGCACGTTGTCCCAGACGGGCAGCATGGCTTTCGCCGCGGCGAGGGCTTCCGCGCTGATGTCGTCGCGGTGGCCGTCGGCTTCGGCGAGGCCGACGCGGCCCGGAACGTGTCGACCATGGCCGCCACGGCGTCGCGGTCGATGAGTGGCCGCCAGGGGTCGGCGACGAGCCGGGTGTGTTCCCGCTGCTTGTCCTCGCGGCGTCCGAATAGGAGCGCCCACATGCCTTCGAGCTTCCCGAGGTCGATGGTGACTTCGAGGATGCGCGGGTCGTCGGCGTGCTCGATCGCGGTCTGGACGGCCACCAGGCTGGCGGCTTTGACCCGCTCGGTCATTGGGCCGCCGGATAGTGCCCATCCGGCGGCGAACGCCTCTCTCGCCGGGGCGGTGATCGGGTGCTCCAGCGGACTGTCAGTGCGGTCGGTGCCGTGTACGGCGGACAGGGCTGCGAACTCGAGGGGTCGTGCGTCGATGCGTTCCAGCGGGGAAGGCTCGTCCGGGTCGAGGTAGCTGAGGCAGCCGCAAATTGGAACATTCTTCGCGACCTGGTTTTACAAGGCGGAGTGCCCGGCCATCATGCTAACCATGTGATGCATGTACGGCTGAGAACATGCCCGGGCTGGGAGTCGGTTTCGTGACTGGGCCGCCGGCCTGTATTAGCTTGCGGCCCGAGTGCGCGCCTGCTGGCTCTATTGCTGGGTGCCCCAGCTCGTTGCTCTGGGCGCGTCAGCTTTTTGCGGGATCTGCTGCTGTTGCGGGACAGCGTGTCCGCGGGGCCTGCGGAAGATCAGGAAGGCGGAGGCGTGGTTCTTCTGGTCGTGGCTGAAGTTGGCTTGGTCGAGCTGCCAGCCGAGTTCCTCGACGGCTTCGATCTGTTCGGCTACGCCGGACAGCGGCCCAGACCAGTTACTTTGCAGCGCTCCCTGGTTGACCCGACACACGAAGACTGTGCGGCCTTCGCTGATGGCCCGCTGGGCGTGGCCTTTCATGCTCTCGACCTTGGCATCCTTGATGAAGCCCACCGTGTTTCCCTCCCCTTGCTGCCGCCGCTGTGGCTGGCGAGGTAGGAGGGTAGTGGCCAGCCGCTCGTGGGGGCAGGGGTGCTGCGTAACTCGGCTGCCCGCGGTAGTGCGGTGGGAGCGCGAGCGGCCGCCCCAGAGTGGGGCAGGCGCTCGGATGGTGGTGATCGCGCCTTACGGCCATCCCCGCTGGACGCCACGATGCAGGCGCGCCAGGAGCCGTCTTCAGGGCCGCGGTGGGACCAGCCGCAGTTTAAGCGGCTCGGGTGGAGTGATCAGCTCGGGCTAGGCAACTTGCGGTTCCGCCGGTGGCCGGCACCGCGAGGTGTGGCTCATGCCAGCGACGCGTCATCCGACTGGGCCTCGCGGGCGGCCTGCCGCTCGCGCCGCTTTGCGCGGGTGCCGTTGCCGGGCTTGTCCTGTGTCTCCCAGTCCGGTTCAGGCCCGGGATCCTTCGCGGGAACCTTCGTCACTTCCAGGCCGGCTGCTCGGCCTCGAGTGTGTTGTCCGGTGTCGCACGTCAACAGCCGCACCTTACGGGCGGCGAGCGACTGGATGGCAACCGCCCGATCGATGATCTCGTCATCAGCGATGGGCAGGCGCACGTGGCCGTGCGGGTCCAGGACGATCTCCAGGTTCACCTCGCCACGGACCGCGCCTTCCTGTGAGATGAGCTCCTGCCGGTGGAGGATCCCGAAGGTGGAGCCGCCGAGGGCTTTGTCCAGGAGGCCGAGCGTGTGGGACGCGCGCCAGCGGGCCCGGTGTTTGCTGGCCTCCTTGAGGTTGTCCAGTTCGTCGATGACGGCCATCGGGAAGAGCAGACGGATGTGTTCGCCCAACGGCAGCCTGAGGACCTCGTGCAGGTTGGTGTCGGCGAGTGGGGCTGGGTTGTGGATGTAGAAGCTGGAGTCGGCAACCACGAACCACTCCAGACCGTTCCAGCGACCTATCTGCGCCTCAAGAGCCGCTTCGGCTTCCTCGAAGGCCTGGACGCGCTCTGAGATCTCCAGGTCCACCAGGCCGTTGACGAAGTCTCGTTGATGCGTCCCGGCGAGCGTTCCGCAGCTGGCAAGGAGTGCCTGGTAGCGGCGGGTGAATACCAGGTGGTCGATGTCCTTGTCGCTGATCTGTGGGCGCAGAACGCCTGCGGCTTCGGTGGCCCATTCCAGATATGCCAGAAGGTACTCGATGGCGCTTCCGAACGGCCTGCGGAGGTTCTCGGCTTCGCGGTGAACCTCCTGGAGGGCGTGGCGGATGTTTCTGCGATCGGCTCCCGGGCGAGGTGTGATGAGCATGCGCTGATCCTGCCAGGAGCGGCAAGTTGCCCAGGCAGGCTATGGCAGAAGCGACGGGACGATCGACCGGACGTGTGGGAGCACCGACCAAGGCGTGACCGCCCATGCCCCCGGCCGTTGTGCGCTCGTGAAGACGATGAAGGAAGCATTTGAGGATGCACGCCTGGAGGAAGGCGTGTACTGCCTCTGTCTCACTGGCGATGAGGCGCGTGCGACGTTGCGGGCCCTTGCCGATGTGCCAGCGGATGACCTTGATGCCGCTGCCGCCCATGCCCGGCTTCACCGGCTGGTTGAACCGCAGCCGCGGCTTCCGCGCCGGACCGACGAGGAAGAGCGCGAAGCGAAGCAGCGGTTGGCCCCACCCTACGATCTCCCGGATGCTGAGGCGTTGCAGGGTTTCGCTGCTCCTACCAGACGCAGGCGGCGTCAGGGGTAGATGCAGGCGGCACTGCGAGGGTCCGGCGATCGCGCGGTGCTCTCGCGGGACGCCCCCGGATTGCGGTTCGTTCGTCTCTCCAGCCCCGCCCGTCATGCACGGGCGGGGCATTCTCGTTTGCGCCCTTGTCGCCGGGCAGCGCTCCGCTGACCGTGGTCTGTCAGTGGGGTGTCGAATCGGCGAGAGGGGGACGACGTGACGCGTAGGCGGGATGACGTGATCGGCCGACTGCTGCTGCGGTTGGCGGCGGTGCTGCACCGGACAGTGGCCAGCGACAAGGCGAACAGCCGGTGGCTGGCCCGTCGGGATCGGGCGATCCGGGCGGCGCGCCATAGGGGTGTGCCCTTGGAGGAGTTGGCGGCGCGGCTGGGCTTGACGCCCAGCTGGATCCGCCAGGTGCTCGCCGGGAAGAAGCCGGCCGAGCCGCCGTCCGTGGAGGAGGCCGCGTAGCCGGATATGCGTAAGCCCCTGCCGGCACGACCGGCAGGGGCTTCGTCATGCCGCCGCCTCTGCTCTGCGAACGATTTCCGCCACTTCCGGCTCCCGTCCGGATTCGACGAGCACGGATTCGCAAGGCGCCCAGATGTCGGTCATCTCTGGTCCGATACCTTCGACGGATGGTGCTCCGACCGTGAGCTGGGTGCGCCAGCGTTTCCACATCTGGGCTCTCACCCGGATCCAGCAGTCGCCGCTGGGGCGAACTTCCACAGCGACGAGTGCGCCTTGGATTTCGCCGCCGAGACCGGGGAGGCGCACTCTAGCTTCGATGGGGTCGTCGAACTCGACGACCAGAGGTTCGCTTGTCATGACGCAGGGATACCGGCTGTGCGCGGGCGCAAGGGACGTAGCCGCCGCGTGTTCGATGTTGTGCGCCCAATCGCGTGACGCCGAAGCCGCCGCCGTTGGCTGAATGGCGGGCGGAGTGCCGGCGTTCACCCGAGGTACGTCACCTGCAGCACGGTGATCGTCTTGAGCGTGTCCCCGATGAGGAGGACGGCGAACGCGTGCTCGGTGATCAGCATCCGCACGACACCGTCGTCTTCCCCGTAGGGCTCGGTCACGGCGATCGGGTCGTGGCAGGCGTCGGCGAGTGCGAGGGTGAGGAATTCGCTGGCGGCCGACGGCATCGCTTCATGGACGGCTTCGGCGGCGGGGTCGTACTTGAGGCGGTACATCCGCGGGCTCCAGTGGGCAGGCGTGACAAGCTGGCGGATCCCCGAACTTTGGTAGGCGACGCACTGCGCAGCGTAGCGAATCGCTGACGGTGCGTATGAAGAGTCGATGGAATCAGGCAGCGCCCCGGGCCCGGATCCGGGCAGCGTCGGCCAGCACGCGATCTGTGGCGTCGTTCCACTCGCCGGCCGGCTCCTCGCCGCGCGCCTCTGTCGCGGCGATCTCCCGCCCGCGCTGGACGGCGGCGAGAGTGTCCTTCGCGATGCGCTCCCAGCGGGCGAACACCTGGAGCAGCTCGTGGGCTGGCGCCCGGTTGATCTCCGACAGAAAGCGCTGGGCGAGGACGGGGTTGCCGAGGGCGTCACGGATCCGTTCGATGGTCCACGGCTGGTCGCTCATCCCGGCCTCCCAAACTTTAGCGAGTTAAATTTCAGGCTAGCCGATCCGGCTTCCCAGCCGGGGAATCCCATCCGAGAATCCCAGCGCGGATGTTCAGTCCGGGAATGCCGCGCTGGTGCTCACCACATCCGACAGGCCCGCCACAGCCGCTCGGCCGCGCCGGAATGCCGGTGTCCGGCGAGCCAGCCGCCCACCGCGTTGATCCACCATTCGAGCCGCAGCCGGGCGCAGGTGCGGAACGGCAGGTGCCGCGACAGGATCCGTAGGTCACGCATGGGCTGCTCCACGGCAATCGCTTCTGGTGCAGGCGCATGGGCGAGGCCTTCGCAGTTCGCGCAGGAGCGCGCAGTCTCGGTCGCTTGGGTCGCTGCCGTGTGGCGTGGGGCTGCTGCTGGCGGTAGGTGTTCGGGCTGTGCGCCCCAGTCAGGCGGGTGGGTTGTCTGCGGTGTAGCTGACGGGGTAGGTCGTGGTGTACTCCTCCACTGGAACGCCCATCTGTGCGGCGTACTCGGCCCGGGCCTGCCGGTCGGCGTCAGTGAGCTCCGGGTGCACGCCGGGCGCCTGGGGGGCGCGCCAGAGTTGGACCAGGTGGCGCTCCCCACGGTCACCGATGCCTGGTTCGGAATTGTCAGCGTGGCAGTACAGGCGCATACGCACCCACTCCTCGCCATTGGCGGAGGGCGGGATCTCAAGGGGCGGTTCCTGGTCGGGCCAGGCGTCCCAGAAGTCGCTCTGCCGGATGACGGCGAGACATAGGACGGGGAAGCCGGCACGCAGGCTGATCTCTTCCGCCGACTCCCAGTCTCCACCGACCTCCGGCGCTGGCGGTACGTCGTGGACCTGAATGGTCATCTCCATGGAGCCTGTGTCGGTGGTGGGCAGCACCACGGCGTTGGTGTCGGTGGCTGGACCGCATCGCCAGCCGAAGGGCATCTCCTTCGGCCAGTCGTAGTCGTCGTCGAATCCGATGAGGTAGCCATTCTCTCCGAGGTTGACGGTGAACGTCGCTTCACGGACCAGCATGGGGCAAGCCTCCTTCAGCGGAGAAAGGGTGTCCCCTGCCCCTATCAAGCGGGACAGGGGACACCCCTGACTGGCGGCGAGTGTATCGGCGCTCAGACGGTCACGTAGAACGGGTCGCCGTCCATGACGTGCATCTTGTTGCGCCAGGCGGTGATGGTGCCGCCCTGGCTGCGATTCTCCTGGACGTTGACCCAGGTGATCTCCCGCTGGTTCGCGGGCAGGTGGGTGCCGCCTTCATAGGTTGAGGCGAACGGGTATTCGTCGCAGGAGGTACGGCCGGCGCTCTGCATGTCCGGCGGGACAGGCACGGAGCAGACGGCCTTGCGGTTCTTGTCCTCCTGCGTCGGGTTGATCATCCAGTGCAGGGGTTGGCCGCCGTTGGGATCCCCGTAGTGGCCGCCGTTGGCGCGCAACTTGCGGATCCCGTCGTTGATGTAGGGGATGCCGACCATGCTCACTGCGGTGGGAGCTTCTGGAATGGCGCATCCGGACCGGCTGGCGCGGGTGCTGCCGTAGTAGTTGTCGCACCGGTAGACGGCTGAGTCGTACGAGACACTGCCGGAGATGATGCCCGGTTTGGTGAAGGTGTACGTGTAGTGCGTCTTCGCCTTGGGGTTGACGGTCCCCTTGGGAATAGCGGCGGTCGTGTAGTCAATGCTGCCGTTGGCAGGGCCGCTGTCGAGGATGTGACCCTGCGAGAAGTGGACGGTGGCCTTGGTGCCGCCGCCGGAGGTGGCGGCGATGTTGACGTGGACGTCGTTGCCTTCGCGGGTGACTCGTGCCTTGGAGACGGTGAACGTCTCCGACCAGTTCGCGGAGTTCGCCAGCAGGGTCATTTGGTGCTTGACGTCGTAGTCGATGGTGCCCGCGATGGTGGGTGTGCCGTTGACTTCCCTCATGACGTCGACGTGGACGGCAACCCATTCACACTCGCTGTACCGGTTGACCATGATCTGGTTGATGGTGCAGGTGGCATCGGACGCTGAATCAGTGAGTCCGTGCACTTGGGGCTGGGCCGAGTTGATGGTGACGCGCAGGTGTTCGGTACCGGGCCGATCGGCCAGAGCAGTCGGCGTAGCCGCTCCGAGGAGTCCGAGTGCTACAGCCCCCGTTGTGAGCAGCGCTTTCAATCGCAACTTGTACCCCCTGTGTTGAAACGCGGTCGGAGGGTGGCGGTCAACTCCACGTTGCCTCTGTCGCGTTGGGGGCATACAAGCACGCCTTTCACGCAGGATGCATCTCGACTTGATCAGTTTCGGTCAAGGGTGAGCTGTAGTGTGAAAGTCGCGTAGGGCCGTGACCAGCAGGCAGCCTCGCATCACGGAGGGCGCCCGGCGACATACCGGCCGCCGTCGTCGGCCTGGACCCACCGGGCGGCGCGCCAGTCTTGACGGCGTGGGAGTCGGTCACTTTTTCCTCCGTGCTGCGCGTGCGGCCGCGCGGCGGGTGGCCCGGTTCGCGCGGGGCGCGCGGCTGGCTCGTTCTGGTCGACCGGGGATGTGGTGGGGAGTTCGCGGGGCAGGAAAGTGGGCGTGTCGCCGCTGGTGTCGACGAGGATCTCGCCGTACAGGATCAGCTGCGTCTCCCAGTTGGCGCCGGGCCGGGGCGAGTGCTCGCCCCGGGGCGTGGACGACGGGCCGGTCACCGCGCCGGCTCCTCGATGGCGGCCTCGGTGCGGCCGGTGATGCGCCAGCCGGTCACACCCGTCCGGCCGTCGAGGCTTTCCCCGATCCACAGGCGGGCGGTGGGAACAAGATCGCGTGGGTCCTGGTGGCCGTCGAAGGTGATCTCGACTTGCAAGGTGGCGCGTTGCTGGCTCATGTGCTGCTCCTTGGGTCGTCGGGCAGGTCGAGGTCGAGTCCCGCGACGGGCTGGTCGAAGCAGCGGCGTTCGTCGGCGAGGAGCACGGCGTCGTCCTGGGCTGCACGATCGACCCACTGAGCTGGCTCCTAGCGCGCAAGGATCAGATTGCGGAAGTCGCGCCAGGTGGTAGTCACTCAGCGGTGGCCGGGGTGAGCCCAGGACTTTGCGGAGCGTCTCAGGTTTGGTCACGTGGGCAGACCAGTCACTGTCACTCATAGAACGGCCTCGCTGTCGTAGGAGGCAGCACCTGGTGCAGGTGCTGGTCCACTCGGCCCGCGAACCATCGCCGAGCTTCGTAGGGATCCACGCCGCTGGAGCGATGGGCGTTGAGATGGCTGGCCTTGAGAGTGCGGTTAGGGGTACCTCGCATCCGAAGGAAAACTCGATCTGGGCCTCGAACCAGTCGCAGCCGGCTTCTGTCGAAGCGGGAGGAGCATGGTCCGGAAAGCGGGGCAACACCACTCGCAACTTCACACCGGCGCCGTGGGGACTCAGGTGCACCGATCTGAGAACCAGGTGCCGGACAACTGAGCACCTCGTCAGCAACAGCAGCACGACGAGGCCGAACTTGCGTGGCAGCGGCGGGGGCTGCTCGATTCACAGAATGTGAATCGCCCCAGTCGGGCAAACTCGACGTCATGAGGCGTCCCACCCGGAAGTCGGCCGCACCGACAAAGCCGCTGCTCAAGCCGCCCCTCCGAATCGGCAAGCTCGACACCGCAGCCCTGATCGGTGACTTGCGCCACCTCCACGAAAAGGCCGAGGACGTAGACATCGACCGGATGCCAGCCGACGAGGAGCTGTTCGGGGCCCTGCTCTATCTCGAGGCCCACGCAGGCGCCTTGAAGAGCAAGGAGGCCCAGCGCACATCCGCGATCACGCGTGTGAAGCTGTGGGAGTACCTGCGTGAACGGGTCGACGTCCACCAGGCAAAGGCCATCGCGCACGCCCGGGCTGCGAACGTAGAGTGGGCCGACCTAGCTCCAGCCCTGGCCGTGAACACCGCCAGCGCCGCTTACAACAAGGCAACGCGGCTGCGTGCCGCCGCTCTCACCAACCCCGACGACGGAGACCGCCCCGTACGCCGCACACCCGAAGCCGTCCTCGAAGCCGAGCGGAAGGCGGCAGCCCGAGTCGCTGCGGAGCGCCGTGCACAAGAAGAAGCCGCGCGCCGACATCAACTTCTCGTACCGGTCCTGCAACGCCTGATCGACCATCGCAACGGTCTGGATGACAACGAGGACGTCGCCTTCTGGCTAGACCAGATCGCAGAGACGCTTCCCGACTGCCACACCCCTACACAAATCGTCAGCCTCGGTATCTATGCCGAGGCTGTGATCCGCGAACTCAGGAAGATCGAGCGGACGACGGCACGGCCAGTGGCGACGACCGACGGCGCGAGGTCCGCGTACGCGGCCGCGGCGCAAATGGTCTCCGGGCGAGGCCGCGACACGTAGCGTCCTGGTGCCCTTGCGGTGCCTCTCCCCTATCAACGCCTTGTACGACTCTCATCAGCACCCACCACATGCGGCAGACAGGCCGTCCTGGCAACCCACCCCGTCTTGCATGAATCTGGTGGATACGCTGAAGCAGTCTGAGACGGACAGAGGTTCGGCTGCTCGGTCCCGACCGCCCCACAACGCTCATCGCATGGATGTCCTGTCTCATCGAAGTTAGTCGTCCGCGTGCTGCTGACCTGCATGGACTGGATTGGGTGAGACGCGTGGACTCAGTTCGTTGAGACAGACCGCAAGTCTTGTGCCTGCCGCATCGCGTGCCGCGGCTAGAACTCGCTCGTTCCTGAGCCGGACCAGACGGCGAGGTCGCCTCCAGGCAGTGATGCGAAGCGCCATCCTCTTGGACCCGTGACCTGCCACGCTTCGAAGGACGGATCGGACGAGCAGGTCAGGTGGTGGCCGCTGTCGAAAACCAGACGCAGGGTGCCGGACTTTTCCGCGACCGCCGACAGGACCTTCGCCCCGAAGAGTGCGAGGGCCGCTTCGACGTCCTGCGATTCCGGGTTCAGGAGCACGGACGGGTTGGCATGGGTTGTCCCGTGCGAGAGGTTGACGGGTGCTTCCAATGCGACTTCCCAGGCAGAGTCGAGGGCCAGCACGAGCCGGAAGTCCACGCTGATCCTGGTGACGCTCATGCCGCGAAGGTTCAGGACCCACCGGTTCTCGTGTTCAACGGGACTCTCTTCAGTGCTCACTCCTGCACCTTGGCTGATTCGACAGTCGAGAGCCATGGGATTTCCAGTGCCAGGGCGACGCGGCTAGAACTATGTTCTGGCTGTGGACAACGCGCAGATCACTATCAAGCTCACCCGGGATGAGGCCCTGGTCCTGTCGGACTGGCTGGAGCGGGTGCAGATGACGGACCTCAGCCGTCTCGTGGACGATGAAGCGGTGTGGGCTCCAATCCACAAGCTCGCAGGAACGTTGGACAAGGCCCTCCCCGCGATCTTCGCCGCGGACTATTCCGAGCGCCTGGAGGCGGCGCGCCGTCGCCTCCGACCCTCCGCGGATGACGCCAGTGAGCGGGACAACTCCGAGTGACCCTGTGAGCGACTCCGCCCAAGCTCACCGCGAACGGACAATGGAGCTGTCGGCCCCCAATCGGGGGGCTGCCAGCCGGTGGCGGTGATTACGTCGTAATCACTGGAGTTGGCGCAGGGTGCAGATGCCCGTCTCACCAAGGGCGGTGACGTTTTTGTCGCGCGTCCACCCCTAGTACTCCAGTGCGACTTCATGATTGGTTCGATGACCTTGCAGGGTAGGCGGCCAGGCTTGTTGTGGAGGTGGGGCGGGATGGACCGACGCACGGTCATCCTGAACGAGTTGGCGCAAGGCATCCGTCCGCTCACCCAAGGCGTCGGCTGGTTTGAGGGCCTTGCCGACACTGAGCAATTCGAAGTCCTGCGCGATCTGGCAGGTTCTGTATCCAGGCCCGCGCAACCAGCGAGGACGGGCCGGAGAGTATCCGCAGAGCTGGCATCCGGCCCACCCACACCCCGGCCGTGCTGGTCACGCGCGGACGCCTCACCGAGCAACTGACAAAGATCATCAACCTTCAGCAGGACGAGCGGGTCAAGACATTCCGGCTGCTGGTCGCACTTCTTGGCGTCGCTGATGATCGGCGGCGGCTCCGCTTCTGTGCTGACGGGTGCGGGCATGCCTGGCACCACCTAAGGACCGGAGCGGGCACCGAAACGGCCACTGCGTGATCATCGGGGGTTGTGTGGACTCCTGAAGATCGTGCGGTGGCCGCGGGCCACAGCATAGACGCCGCCCGTTGGCGGGGCGATGTTCGACCAGGCCATGGCCCGGATCGCGGGCCAGTTCAGGCGGGTTGAGCCGCGCGCCACGGCCCGCGCGTTCGTGCTCGGGTTACTGTCCGGCGTCGAGCGGAAGAACTGCTGGCGGCATGGCCGAGCAGGCCGGCCGTGCCCGCCCCGGGCCGATGCAGCGGCTGCTGCGAACCGCCCGCTGGGACGCCGACGGCGGAGGAACTTCTCGCCGACCGCACCGCGCAACGCAGATCCACAGGAAGTGACCGCGGTCGTTGAACGACTATGACAGCGGTGGCATCGCGCGTCCCCGACCGCTGCGGCATAGTGTCGTCGGTTTGCAGCCATTCCTCGAAGGGCCGCTGGGGTGTCTGGAAGCCGAGGGCAGCATATCGGCGCCGAATGTCGATGTGGTTCGCCAGCACGTCACCGACGCCTGCAGCGCCCGGGTTTGTGCCGTCGTGGGGCTCACCTAGTGCTGTGACCGGGAAGGTTCACCGGGTTGGTCGGTCGGGCTGAGGCAACCCGACCGTGGGCCGACCGGCGTGGTGGATGACAATGGCGCCGTGGAATCAACCAGCCG
The DNA here is from genome assembly GCF_025642135.1 of Streptomyces cynarae. Taxonomy (NCBI): domain Bacteria; kingdom Bacillati; phylum Actinomycetota; class Actinomycetes; order Kitasatosporales; family Streptomycetaceae; genus Streptomyces; species Streptomyces cynarae. The sequence continues at coordinate 223,502 of NZ_CP106794.1, forward strand.
GATCATCGTTGCTTTGGATTTCGACAGCCGTCGAGCGGCTGAGGAGGTCGTCGACCGTCTGGGTGATGAGTGCCGTTTCTACAAGGTCGGGCTGGAGCTGCTCGCGGCGGCGGGGCCCGATCTCATCAAGCGCCTCGTCGCCGAGGGCAATGAGGTGTTCCTGGACCTGAAGCTCTTCGAGATACCGAACTCCGTTGCCGGCGCCGTCCGTGTAGCAGGGACGCTGGGCGCGTCGATGGTGACGGTGCATGGCATGGGCGGCACCGACATTATGGCTGCCGCCGTCGCCGCGGCCCGTGACTTTCCTCGCCTGCGTGTCCTGGCCCTGACCGTCGTCACCAGCATGACCGGCTCCGACCTCGCTGACCTCGGGATCAACGCCACGACCGAGGAGCAGGTCCTGTACCTGGCCCGGCTGGCGAACCGCGCTGGATGCCATGGCGTGATCGCATCGCCGCAGGAAGCCGCACAGCTGCGGGAGGTACTGGGGTCCAGCCCCCTGATCGTCACGCCGGGAGTGACACTGCCCGGTGAATCCCCATCCGAACACGCCCGACCCGGAACACCGCGTGCTGCCATGGCCGCCGGTGCGTCACACATCGTCGTGGGCCGGACAGTCACCCGAGCCGAAGAACCCAGTAGCCGCGGTCCGGCTCGTGCGCGCAGACTTGGGGCTGTGACCGGAAACACCCGCCGGGTTCGGTGGTCAGGCCGCTGCCGGCGGGAGCACTCCGTCGGCTGGCTTCGTTGACAACCGAGAGTGTCCTGGCAGCCCTCCCCCAGATGTCTCAAGACCCAAGTGATTACGCCGTAATCACTTGAGGGCGGACAGCCTGTCGGGCCCGGATGATTACGCCGTAATCACTTCGGCGCCACGGAGCCCTCTGTGCCCGCGAAGCCGGTCCCGGATGTCCTGTCTCACTCAAGCGAGTCGCTCTGTCAGCGCACCGAGCCGCGCCGGTCTCGCAACCAGTCACCGATGACCGAAAAGTCCTTATCGGTAAGGTCAATTGCGGAATCCGCACGGTGCCAGAGCATGCCCTCGCGGCACCAAAGCCTGGCGCAGAACAGGGAACAGGTACACAAGCACACCCTGATCCTGAAGGCTCCAGGCCGGTCGGGTTGGATAGCCGCGTGGCCGAGGTGCAGGCCGACCAGGGGGATGGGCATGTTGACGTTCGGGATCCTTGCTCTGGTGCTTGTCGCCATGGCCATCATCTGGGCCGTCATCGGGGCGCATGCCCTGCTTCTGGGCCGTATGCCCGGCTGTCGGCTTCAGCAACGAGTACGGCAACCCAGACTCTGGGGACTTGGAGCCCTGCTCATGCTGGCGAGCTGGGACCTTCGCTCTCCCTCGCTACTCGTCGTCAGCATCGGACTCGTTGCTCTTGGGTATGTCAAAAAGCCCTGAATCGTCGAGACCGGCACCGACTCCTATCGACTCGCCCACCCCAACGACCGGTAGGGCAGAGGCTGACCGCACGCACGAGAACCCGGATTATCGGCCCGGGACCGCGCCGACGCGGACCAGTACCCAGACCGCCAACGAGCGCTCGATGGGCCTCGCGGCGAAGCTGGGGGTCACGGAGGTGGAGCGGTTCGAGAAGTACGGCGCCGATCAGTGGTTCGGCGTGTGGTCCTCCGTCACGCCGACGGCTTGAGCCTTCTGAACCGCGCAGACCAAATGAAGATGCCCGCGACGTGCAATGCGGCTAGTAGGACTCCGTTAGGTCTGTCTGCCCGCAGTGTTCAGGGGCATGAGGACTGTGTGGATGCACATGAAGTCAATCGTGGTCGGGCGAGGTTGGCGTTATTCGTGGCGGACGTGTTCGCCTCGGTGCCACGCAAGGACCAGCGGGCCAAGAGCGACTGCTATCTGCGGGGACTGATGATGGACGGCCGCCGCAAGTCCATCCAGGCCATGGCCTCGCGGCTGCCGGACGGCAACGAGCAGAACCTGCAGCAGTTCGTGAACCAGTCCACGTGGGATCCGGTGCCGGTTCGGCGGCGGATCGCCCAGCGGCTGGTGCCGCAGATCGGCCCGGACGCCTGGGCGGTCGACGATGTGTCGTTCCCCAAGGACGGAAGGATGTCGGTGGCGGTCGCTCCCCAGTACTGCGGTGCGCTGGGCAAGCAGGCCAACTGCCAGGTCGCGGTCAGCGTGCACGCGGTCTCCGACACGGCCTCCTGCCCGCTGAACTGGCGGCTGTTCCTGCCCCGGGAGTGGGCGGATGACACGGTCCGGCGCCGGCGGACCGGCATCCCTGAGGATGTCGGGCACCGGGAGAAGTGGCGGCTGGCGCTGGACGCCCTGGATGAACTGGCCGGGTGGGGACTGGTGCCGCCGGTCGTGGTGGCGGATGCCGGCTACGGCCAGAACGCCGACTTCCGTGCCGGCCTGGCCGAGCGGGAGATCCGTTACGTGGTCGGCATCCGCGGCGATATCACCGTCCAGCCGCACGACGCAGTTCCCGCCGCCCGCGACTGGTCCGGCACCGGCCGCCGGCCGGTTCCCCGCTACCGACAGCCATCAGTGACGGTGGCGGAACTGGCGGCGGCCGCCGGACGGGACGCCTTCAGCGAAGTGACCTGGCGGGAAGGCTCCCGCGGCCTCATGACCTCGCGCTTCCTCGCGATGCTTGTCCGGCCGGCCGGGGTGCGCTCGCGTCGGCTGGCCAAGGCAGCCGCGGTGGCCGAGCACGGCCGGTGGGACGGCGTCCTGCCCCAAGTGCGACTGCTGGCCGAGTGGCCCGACGGCGAGGACGAACCAACCCGGTTCTGGCTGTCCGACCTGCCCGACGACACCCCGATCGCCGACCTGGTCCGCCTGGCGAAGATCCGCTGGCGCATCGAGCACGACTACCGCGAACTCAAGCACGGCCTTGGCCTGGACCACTTCGAAGGCCGCTCCTGGAACGGCTGGCACCATCACGCCACCCTGGTCACCGCCGCCCACGCCTTCCTCACCGAGCAGCGGCTGGCCCCAAAAGCCGGCAAACCGGACTCACCCTCTACCAGATCCTCGACGCCCTCCAGGACCTGCTGAACTGCTGGACCGGCATCTGCACCACCTGCCACCAACCCCTGCCCAGCAGAAACACACCAAGATCCAAACAGACCTAACGGAGTCCTACTAGTGCTCTGACTGGGAAGGTTTCGCCGGGTTGGCGGTCGTGGCGATTGGGTGTGCGCTGGCGTCCGTTGCGACGCAGGTGAGCGGTTGCGGCGGCCACCCCGCCGCCTCGTGCCGTCCACGTCCGCCACGGCCACACCGCCAACGGGGCTGCTTCCTCCTGCGTACTGGAAAAAGTTGTGGGTCGCTGTCGATCCGGCCAAGTCCTGTTCGACGTCATGGTGTGCGGCGCCTCGCCACACGATGACGCGGTAGGACCTGACGAGGAAACAAGTGGATCAACTGCTGAGAGTGATGAACTTCAACGTCTCGAGTGACGGGGTCGGTGCCGGTGAGCAGCAGAGTCTCGAGAGGCCGTTCGGCCTCGACCATCCCGAGAGGCTGTTCGCCTGGGCCGGAGCCACGGCGAGTTGGCCCATGCGCACGGCTCCCGGGGGGAGCCGGGGCCTGGACGACTACTTCACGCGAGATTTCGCACGCAACATCGGTGCCGAGATCATGGGCCGCAACAAATTCGGGCCCCAGCGCGGGCCCTGGCAGGACCATGAGTGGCGCGGCTGGTGGGGCCAGGAGCCCCCGTTCCGCACGCCGGTGTTCGTCATGACTCATCACGAGCGTCCGTCGTTCACGCTCTCCGACACCACGTTCCACTTCGTCGGCGACGACCCGGCCACGGTCCTCGAACGGGCGCGGGAAGCGGCGCAGGGCAAGGACGTCCGACTCGGCGGCGGTGTCACCACTATCCGGCAGTTCCTTGATGCCGACCTCGTCGACACCATGCATGTGGCGGTCTCGCCGGTAAAGCTCGGGTCCGGACTACGCCTTTGGAAGTCCCCTGAGGAGCTGCTCGACCGGTTCCACCTGGAGGTCGTGCCCAGCGCGAGCGGCGTGACGCACCACCTGTTCTGGCGAAAGTGATGCGAGGACCCCCTTGAGTTCAGGCTGCGACTGCGAGGGGCCGCCCGCCCCAGCGGATGCCCTTTTCACTTCGGATATGGGCGCGTTCCTTGCGCTGGACGGCGAGTATGTCGGGGTGGCGGGCGTTGGCGTTGCGCCAGCGCAGGTAGCCGTGCAGGGCCCGGGTCTGCGCGGGGTGACTGCGTTGGTGGGAGTTGGCCAGGGTGAGCTGACGCAGCGGGCCGAAGTGGGCCTCGATCGGATTGGCCCAGGAGGCGTAGGGCGGGGTGAAGCACAGCTCGGCCTTGTTTCAGATCTGGTCGCCGGCTGAGGGATGACGGGCCCGGATGCCCCGGCGGCGCACGTGCGCGTGGATCACAGAGTGCCCAGGAGTAGATGAGACGGAAGTCCGGCTTGTCCAACCGATGACGGGCACACAGGTCGCCAGGTCTGGCTCCTCGCGATCGACAGGGAGACGACACCTGCGGCTGCCATGCCTGCGAGGTGATTACGCCGTAATCGCCTCTTCGCGTGCGAAGTAGGGGGCCACCGCACCAAGAAGTATCCCTAACTAACGTGTCGATGCCACCAAGGATCATGAACGTTAGTATGGTGTCCTTCATGAGTTCGCCAGCCACCTCCAGCGACCGCGAGAAGGTCGTCTCCAAGCTGCCGGGATGGCTCCGGCAGAACCTCAAAATCAGAGCCGCCCAGCACGGCATCGAAATCCAGGCCGCCGTCGAACAGGGCATCAGAGACTGGTGCAGCCTGGCCTCCGCCACAGCAACCATCGACACCGCCGGCGCCGACTCCTTCTCCACCTTCCTGCCGCCCGGCCAGTGGGAGGAGTTCCGGCAGATCACCGCCGACCGACGCGTCTCCCTCATCCAGGGCCTTGCCCAGTCCATCCAGCTGTGGCTCGACGCCAACCCTGCCCCAGACGTTCAACACCCCGAGATCACCCGACGCATCATCGTCTGCAACCAGAAGGGCGGCGTCGGCAAAACCGCCATCACCGCCGGCCTCGGCGAAGCACTCGCCGAAGACTCCAACAACCTGCACCCCGTACGCGTTGCCAAAGCCCTCGCCAAGGCGCTACGGGACAGCGAGACCCACGCCGACGAAGCAGAGCCGGAAGACAACCCACTCGATATCGAGAACCTGCCCGGCCCAGGTCTGCACGTGCTGCTCGTCGACTTCGACCCGCAGTGCCACCTCACCAACCAACTCGGCGCCACTCCCCTGCCGATGAACGGCGACAGCCTCACCAACCACATGGCGGGCGACCCCAAAGGCGACCTCCGCGACCTCATCGTCTCCATCGACGACGACACCTTCGAAGGCCGCCTCCACCTCCTGCCCGCCTGCAACGACGCCTTCCTGCTCGACGTACGCCTCTCCGCAGTACGAGCCCGAGAAGCCGCACTTGAGAGAGCACTCGCGCCACTCGAAGCTGATTACGACGTAATCATCGTCGACTGCCCGCCCAGCCTCGGACTCAGCATGGACGCCGCCGCCTACTACGGCCGACGCCGCGACGGTGAAAAGCCCGGACAGTCCGGCGCCCTGATCGTCGTCCAGGCCGAAGACAGCTCCGCAGACGCCTACGAACTGCTCACCACGCAGATCGACGACCTGCGCGGCGACCTCCAGGTCGACATCGACTACCTCGGCATCGTCGTCAACCTCTACGACTCCCGCCGCGGCTACATCGCAACCTCCTCCCTCCAGGGATGGGTCGACATAAAGGACCCACGGGTCGTCGGGCTCATCGGAGACCTCAAGGAACAGAAGGAAGCCGTCCGCGTGAAGAAGCCCCTGCTGTCCTACGCGCCCAAATCACAGCAGGCGATCGGCATGCGCGCACTCGCCCGGGAGGTGCTGTGAGCAAGGCCGACCAGCTAGGCGCCGGCCGCTTCGGCGGGGGAGTGCGCACCGTCAGCGCCCGCCGCCAGGCCGTCGCCGCCGCCACCGGCGTCCCCACCGAAGGCGTCGCCCCACCGACAGAGCTACCGACCGACCGCATCAGCCTCAACCCGGACAACCCCCGCTCCAGCCTCGGCGACCTGACCGACCTCGCGGGCAGCCTCAAGACCCACGGCCAAAAGCAGGCGATCACGGTCATGAACCGCGACGCCTACATCAAGGCCAACCCCGAACGCGAAGTCGACCTCGAGCCGGACACCACCCACGTCGTTATCGACGGCAGCAGCCGACTCGCCGCGGCACGCGAAGCAGGACTCATCACCGTCAAGGTGATGGTCAGCGACGACCAGGGATCCACCTCCGAGGAACTACTCGAATCCGCTCTTGTAGCCAACATCCACCGCCAGGACCTCGAAGAGCTAGACGAAGCCCGAGCGCTCCAACGCCTCCTGGCCATCTACGGCAGCCAAAGGGCGCTGGCCAAGCGGCTCCACCGCTCCCAAGGCTGGGTGTCGCAACGACTCGCCCTGCTCAACCTCACACCCGAACTCCAGGCCCGCATCGGTGAGGAGCCCATCGACCTCCTGCGCGCGGTCGGCAACAGGCCACATGAAGAGCAAGAAGCCGCCCTGGAAGAGCTGAAGACAGAGCGAGCCCGCAAAGAAGCGGAGAAGCAGGCAGACAAGGTTCAACAACCGACCCAGAAGGCCGCTCCCCTCACGACCACGGCTCCGCCCTCCCAGGACACCGACAGCAACAGCAGTGATTACGCCGTAATCGCAGGCGCTTCAGCTAAGGGTCTGGCCGTCACCGGCGCTCCAGCAGGTGAGCCGGACGGCCACGGCACGGCTGCCCAAACGGTGCCGGAACCGCGAGACAGCGACGACGGAGCAGACGAAGGCGAGCCGAACGAAGAGCAGAGGCAGGCGCCGAAGCTGCCGTACGACAATCCGACATTTATTGCGATGCATCTCGCGCGGAAGATGGAGGATGCAGCCTTCTTCGAACTGCTTGAGTTGCTCGCCAAGCTGGCCCTGGAGCGTGACCCTGCGGCCCTCGAGGAAGTCATCCGCCAGGTTTCTGATCAGGCCGCCAGTAGGGCAAGTTGACGCCTTTCTCACCAGCGCGACCCCATCCGCGGCCTACCTGCCCGGGGGTGGGGTCGAGCCATGCAGGGAGGTCTGGGCTAGGCGGTTTCGTTTCGGATCAAGGCGGGGGAGTGATGGCGGGGGTTCCCGGGTGGCACTCTTGAGCGATGCAACCCGGGACCCCCGCCACTGAGAACGACCTGCGGCACCTGCTCAATGAGTGGGACCCGATCGGTGTAGCCGACGTTGTGCAGGACGAGTACGACTGCATGCTCGCCCCTTTGCTCCAGCGGCTCCGTGGTGGCGCTGACCAGACGGAGATCGGTGACTTCCTGCGGCACGAACTCGGGGATCACTTCGGCCTTGACCCACTGGCTTCGCAGCCGGAAGCAATGGCAGCCCGCGTGATCGCCTGGTGGACAGCTGTCGGCCGAGCCGATACCCCAGGCAGCATGTAGCCGCTCCCTGTTGGCCCTTGAGAGCCCGCATCACTACCTGTGGTCCGCCGGCGACTGATCCCCGTCGGCGGCCCGATGTGCCAGTCTCGGAGCCATAATCGGATGGTGGCCAGAGTGATGGTGCCGCCGAAGACTAAGGGCTTGCAGATCATCAACATGTCGTCTTGATCTTGCTGGTGGGGGCGTCTTTTAGGGAGACGACCTGGGCTCGGAGGACAGCGAGGGCGGCCGGTGGGGTGGTGGCCGGTGGGACGCTGATGCCATGCGCGTCGAGCAGTCTCCTGGTCTTCAGCAGGGTGCGGTGCATGGCGGTCCGGCTGCTGTTGAACAGTACGGCGAGGGGTTCCGCGGCCAGGTTGACGCGCAGGTGCAGCACGGTGGCCAGGACCTGGTCGGGGAAGGCGAGCCGAGGCGGGCGACCACGTCGCGTATCGCCGTCCGTGGCCAGGGTCTGGGTCAGATCGTCCAGCTGATGTAGGGACAGCCCGGTCAGTGCGGGATCGGACAGCAGGGCCGGGTCCCATGACGGTGCGGGTGTCTGAGGGGCTCGGGGTGTGGGGATGGCCGCGGTTGGCTGGGGGTGCAGGGCGTAGTTCCAGTCGCCGTGGAAGGCGTGGCGGGTCAGTGGCAGGGCCGCCATCTCCACGTCGTCGATGGCGACTCCGGTCGGATAGGTGTTGGTGTCCAGCTGGGCGGTGACGCGCAGTCCGGTGCGGGTGGTGGTCGCGGCGATGGTCTCGACGATGACTTCGTGGCTGGTCAGCGGTCGGCCGCGCCAGTTCATGGTGATGTGGGAAAAGAGCCGGTGCTCGATCTTGTTCCACTTCGATGTGCCGGGCGGCAGATGGCACACCGTGATGGTTAGGCCCGTCTCGGCAGCGAGCCGGGCGAGTTCCAGCTTCCAGGCCCGGGTGCGGTAGCCGTTGGAGCCGCCTGCGTCCGCGCTGATCAGCAGTCGTGTCGTCTGCGGGTAGGCGTTCTGGCCCTGACCGTGCCACCAGCGGCGGATCGATTCCACCGCGAATGCGGCGGTGTCGTGGTCGGTGCCGACGTTGACCCAGCCGGTGTTCGCCGCCAGGTCGTAGATCCCGTAGGGGATGGCCTTGCCCAACTCGGGATCAGCGAAGTCGTGGATGTGCACCGGTGCTGGCTCACCGGCAGGCCGCCACTGCCGGCCGCTGTTCTTGAACTCTCCGACGAGCTCTTTCTTTTTGGTGTCCACGCTGATCACCGGCTGGCCGGCGTCCCGGTGCTCGCGGGCCTGCTCGTTGAGATAGCGGAACTGGGCATCGCGGTCCCCGTGCTGGCTGCCCTCCAGGGTTTTGGCGTTGGCCTGCAGGCTGAAGCCTTCCTCCCGCAGCAGAGCGGCGACGGTATCGGCGCTGACCTTGTGTCCGGTCCGGGTCAGCTCCAGCGCCAGGGTGCGGGTCGACTTCACCGTCCACCGCAGCGGCGACATCGGATCGCCCCGCTCATCCGGTTCGACCAGCGCCAGCAGTGCGGGGCGCAGCCCTGGATCGAGGTCCGCGACCCGCTTGCGGCCTCCGCCTGGCCGCCGCACCCGTCCCAGCGGGGCCTCGCCGGCCTCCAGCTCAAACACGCCCTTGCGGACCGTCGTCTCGCTCACGTCGGCCGCCCGTGCGACGGCCCGGATGCCGCCGTGTCCCAGCAGCCGGGCCTCAGCTCCCATCAGCAAGCGCCGCTGCCGCTCGTCGAGATGCGGGAACAACACATCAAACTTCACTGCGAGTTGGGCACGAGCCTCGTCCGGGATGCGCATACCACACCAACGAGCTCCAGAACGGGAAGCAACACGTTGATGATCTGCAAGCCCTAAGGGCTGTCTCGCAATGATCACGGAGTCCGTGGCAGAGCTTCCCGATGGGCTGAGGACAGGGTCAGCCGGTGGCTTGTGAAGTACTCAAAGAACGGGCGAAGTCGGCGAGAGTCCGGAAGTCATCCTCGCGCAGGCCGATCCGCGGGTTGACGTGGTGCAGAAGGCCACGTGCGCGGTGGTGGGTGGTCACGTACGCCTGGTCCAGGTCGCTCTGTTCGTCGTCCACCCACGCGAAGGGGCGGCCGTTGGCGTAGTCGACCAGGGGAGCAGTCTTCCAGTGAACTCCGTCGGGGCGGTCTTGTAGCAAGACGTCACCGAAGTCGACGAAGGGGAGTTCGGGGAGGCCGAGCACCGGGGCAATCCATCGATTGGCATCCGCCATCCATGTGGTGGCCCAGCACAGCTCGTAGTCGAGCCGGAGCAGGTCTCGTCCGTGCTCTGGGTTGAGCCAGACCCGCAGGGGCCGCCGACGGAATGAGAGTGCTCGATGTTCCTCTGGGGTCCCGCCGTCTTGGGGCACTCTGAGGGTGGTGTAGCCGGCGGGGCGCTTCTCCGGCTTGCCCGCGTAAGGGTTGAGGGGCCCATCCACGTCGAGGAACAGTAGTGGTCGGCTCACGGTCTCCCCCTTGCCATGCTCATCATCGGCTGCGCCGTTGGAAGCGTAGCTGCGGCGATGGTCTCGTCAACGCACCTTGTCCGATGTGGTGATCACAGGATGGTGGGTGTGATCACGGCCTCGGAGCCGTCCTAATCCGTAGTCGTGCGCGTCCCGATGGAGCGAAAGCATCTGGGAATGTTCGAGTAGAGGGCTGCGATGCCTACGGCGAACCGGGTCTGCTGAGACCTCCGCATAGACCGGCGCGCGGACGGCACTGACACATCAGGACACGCAGAACCATGGAGGGATCTTCCATGAACGCCGCGCTCGCCCGCCTCACACAGCTGATCCCCCCGCCGCCCGAACCGAGGAACACGGACTGGGACACGGCGGAGGGACAACTCGGCGTGGTCCTCCCCAGCGACTACAAGGAACTGATCCACACCTACGGAGGCAGCAACTGGGACGACTACCTCTACCTCCTCGAGCCGGGCTGCCCGAACGACAACTACGACCTCATCGAGTGGGAAGACCAGCAGACCGAAGCGCTTCAAGGACTCTGGGAGTTCGAGAAAAAGCCGGACGAACTCGCGGATACCGAAAGCCGGGTCACCCCCTGGGCCACCACCGACAACGGTGAGTGCCTCTACTGGCTCATCCGGGCAGGCCAAGATCCCGACCAGTGGACGGTCATGGTCAACGAGGCCGGCGGCGACCGCTGGGAGCACTACTCGATGAACTGCACGGAGTTCCTCGTCGCCGCCCTCACGGGAGACGTGCAATCCGCAGTCCTCTCCTCGCGCTTCCCGTTCGACGAGCACACATTCCGGCAGCTGGTAGCCGTCTGAGCCGTTCACGTAGGGGCATGAGGTGGGCGTGCTTGGTAATGGGCCGGTCACATAGTGGAACCTTTTTGGCGAAGGCCAGCACCCCGTACGCCGACCAGACCGAGAGCGACCACGTCGCCGCCGGGAAGAAGCCAGAGGCCGCGCACCGGGCTGGTGCGTTCGACCGCAAGGCGACGGTCACGGGTACCGATCTCGAGTTCCGGCCGCAGCGACCCTGCAACTCCTGTGAGCACTCGGGGACGGGGAGGCGGAAAGCCATCACCACCGGATCAGATCACGCGGGTGCGTGTGGATCCTCGCGTCCCAGCACGTCGGCGAGAGAGGCCCCGGTTCGTGCCGCTGTGATTCGACGTGCTCGCACCCGGGCCCGGCTACGGGGGCGGAACTTGGGGTCCTTGCCGCAGCCGCAGGGTTCGCGGCCCTCGTAACGCAGCCCGGCGTCCAGCACTGCTGCTACGACGGTCCACGCCTTGGTGGCTCGGCGTCGCGGTGCCGCGAAGTCATGGCCAGCACAGACCATTGGCTGGGAGCATCGGGGGCATCGGTGCCCGCCGGGCCCGGGGTGCCGCTTGAACGTGACGCGGCAGGGCGCGCACACGTAATGCAGCTTGTAGAGCTTCTCGGCGTAGTGACACACGAGGTGAACCTACCCGGCATTGTGGTGGCTGGCGAGACCGTTTCCATAGCGCCGCTCATGGCTGGATGACGATGCGGGTTCGCAGGAGTCCTGAACGAGGTTGGGCCTACGCCCTCGTCCACGGGTGCCTCCCTGGCCTTGGCGTCACTTACACGTCAGTCATCGACTGTCGCTTCCAGCTCGGGAGTTATACCAGTGACCGTTACGGTCCTGCCCTCGGCGATCACGGGGCCATATTCCGCGCCCTGCGCGAACTCCGCACCCTACGATCACCCGGTACAGCTGCTGGAGGGGGCGCAAATGCTTGAGGACATCGAGGACGCGACAGCGGCAGCGATGCTGCTCGCGGGAGGTGCGTCGCTGCGCAGCACGCTTGATGTCGCAGACCCCAGTGACTGGCTTGCGCTGGACGCAGGGGTGCGTGAGGTGGCCTGGTATCACTCGCAGTTCCTGCCGGAGTGGGAGCGCTCTGCCCCGCTGCCCGCCGACTTGACTGAGCTCGGCGAGTCTCGACTCGCACTCGCCCTCTGCCACCGCGACGGGCGGATCCGTCAACAGGCGGTGCGCCAGTCTGCCCGATACCCCGGTCTGCTGCCGTTGGTCGTCATCCGCTGCGCCGATTGGGCCGGCCCGGTGCGCGAGCGCGCCCGGCAGCTGCTGCACGAGGCCCTGGATGTGGACTTGGCCCTCGGCCTCGCGCCGCTCATCCTCCGCGTCGGCCGCCGCGACAGAGGTGCCTTCGGCGTCGAGGTGCTCGGTCAGGTCCTGCGCCGGGCATCCCCCAGGCAGCTCGATGCTCTCTTCGCTGACCCCGACCGCACCGTCCGGCGGTTCGCGTACCGGCTGGCCGTCGAGGGCGGGCTGCTGCGTGGCGGTGAGCTGGCACGCGCGGCTGCCCGGGACGAGGACACCGTGGTCCAGGACCTCTGCGCCACAGCGGCGCTCAAGGCTCTGGGGGATGAGGAGGCGTACGAGGATGTGCTGCCTCCACTGCTGTCCGCGCGCAACCCGCGGACCCGTTCGGCCGGCGTCACCGGACTGCGGCGGGCAGGGTGGTCACAGCAGGCGGAGTCGTTTCTCAGTGACCGGTCCGCGCTCGTGCGTGCTTGCGCCCGGTACGTCGTACGACAGCACGGAGGCGATCCGGCGGCCTGGTACCGGGACCGCTGCACGGCACCGGACGCCCTCGAGTTGACGGCCGGTGCGGTCATCGGACTGGCCGAGTGCGGCAACCGCGCAGACGCCGGACTGCTGCGGCCGCTGCTTGCACACCCGGCAGCCGGGGTGCGGGCGCGGGCGGTGGCAGGACTGCGGGCACTGGACTGCGTGGATGCCAAGCAGTTGCGGCCGCTCCTCGACGACCCTGCCGCTGGTGTCGTGCGCGAGACGGCCGTCGCCCTGCTGCCCTCGGCATCGGAACTGCCCACCGACTGGCTGCTGGAGCGCACTGGCTCCGATCAGCCGCGGCACGTCCGCGTCGCCGCATTCCGGCTGCTCGACGCGCGTGGCGGCATCGTCGCGCTACGGGCCGCAGTCGGTCTGTTGGAAGACCCGGATGTCAAGTTGCGCACCTGGGCCGGGCAGTGCGTGCAACGCTGGCATCCGTCAGCGGACATGCGGCGCGGCGACACGGAGGTGGGGGAACTGCTCGACCGGAGCCGACGCCTCTTCAGCGACCACATGCTGCGCCGGCGCAAGTGGGAGGCCGGGGCGGACACCTGAGTACGCCTGAAGGCTCACAGGGATCAGCAAGCCCCGATAGGCAGCAATGCTGGATAGCCGGTGCTGCCCGAGGCCACTTCATGAAGATGCCGCGCGAACTGCTCGGGGCATGGCACAGTTGCTCCCGCCGGGTCCGTCACTCCCCCCGTGGTGACGGGCCCTCTTTACGTTGGGCTGCCCGACAGGTGACGGCATGGCTGAGGCGGTGCTGCCTACGGAAACACAGCGCTGACACCGCGTCCCTACGGAACGACCGCGGCCGCGTCGTCGAACGCCGCCTCCTCGAGCCACGACCTCCGGGGCTGGCATCGCCACTGACCTCACGGCCGGTGCCGGATGACGCCAGCTGTCCAGAAAACCTGCAGGTCGTCTCCCCGGTAGCCGGGGGAGAGCACCTGCGGCGTGTGGCGGACTACTTAAACCAATCGCGGACGCCGTGGTGGTGGGAGCAGGTTCCCTCGGAGTGCCGCGAGTAGGACAGGGAAGCGTCGTTGCACTTCGCGGTCTCGTACTTGTCCTTGGGCCTTTGCTGGTGCGTCCAGCCACACAGCCCGGTGGCGTGGTGGATGCAGTGGTGAGCGGTGTTGGTGGACGGCAAGGTCGCTGCTGACGCCGCTGGTGCGCTGAAGAAGACACCGGCGAGAGCGACAGCCACCGCCGAGGCAGCAAGACGTACGCGCAAAGGAATCCCCCCTTTGAAGTGGAACAGTGCAGCGGGAGTTATAGCGGTTTGAACGACATGCCCCCCACTTCGGACAGTCGGCCATCGACCCGGTGCGGTCCACGACCGTCGGCCTGAGTACTGGGCCGCCGCCGGCCAACAAGACGAGGGGCACAGTCCCGGCCAGCGTTAGTTTCGCGAAGGGACGGCCGGAAATGCTCGCAGGGGTGGTGGGGGGCAGTGGCGGGGTGAGGGTGAGACCAGAGAGCGTTGACACTGGCTCTCCCGTTGGAGCCACTTCCCGCCTGGCGGGCACCTGAGAAAAAAGTTCCGGCGCTGCTCCCGCCTGGCGGGACGTAGAGGCAGCGCGCCTTGGTAGACGAGACACGTTCGTCGCCGATGGTTCGGGGAGCCGAAGAAGGAAATAGGGCCGCGCGGCCGTCGCCGCGGCACATAACCTGCGCGGATGGAGCGGATTCAGCGGGCCGCTGGCGCGGTCGTCGGCTCAGCGGTGGGTGACGCTCTGGGCGGCCCCTTCGAGTTTGGTCCCCAGGGAGCGTTCTCCGCGTGGTTTCCCGTGCCTGGTGCCGGTGGCGAGATGTGCGGAGGCGGTGGCTGGGACCCCGGCGAGGCCACTGACGACACGCAGATGGCCGTCCTGGTCGCGGAGTCGCTGCTGGAGCGGGGCGGACTGGATCTGCCGGACATCTTCGCTCGCTTCCAGAGGTGGGCGGCATCAGAACCAAAGGACATCGGCTTGCAGACCGAAGACGTCCTGACCAACGGCATGCCCTGGGACCTCGCCGCCGCGATCCATTTCCAGGTCAACCAACGAGCAGCAGGAAACGGCTCCTTGATGCGGGCATCGACCTCTGCGGTCTACTTCGCATCCGCCGGCCAAGAAGCCACCATGGACGCGGCCCGCCGCATCGCCGCCCTCACCCACGGTGACCGCGCGGCCTGGGAAGGCACCGCGATCTTCCACGAACTCATCCGCGTCACGCTCGAGGAGACCGACCCCCTCACCGCGCTCCCGGACATCCTCGCTCTTGTCCACGCCGACCACCGCGGCCGCTACGCCACCGTCCTCGCGCCCGACTGGCACCCCGATCAGGCAACCGAGTTCAACGGTGCCGTCTGGCCCTGCCTGGGCTCCGCCGTCTGGGCCCTGCGCACCACCACCAGCTTCGAACACGCGATACGCGCGGCGATCGACCTCGGCGGCGACACGGACACCGTCGCCGCGGTCACCGGAGCCCTCGCGGGGGCGCACTACGGGCTGGACGCAATCCCCGCCCACTGGACCCAGCCCCTCCACGTCCCCCTCCCAGGATTCGACGGACGGGTGCTGCATCTGTCAGATCTGCTCCACCTGGCACACCGCCTCGCAGAGCGCCGTTGATGAGACAGGTGTGGTAGCCCGCATAAACGGCGAGGCCGTGATCTACGCCCAAGGGAAGATCGATTTCGCGGCGGCGAAGTCGCGCGCCCTCTCCCCCCCCAGCCCGGGCGCGCCGTCTTGCCGAGGACCTGCCCGCCTACTTCGTGGCCTGGGACGTCCTGCTCCGCCCCGAGCACGGCGATGTACGAGCACGTCCGTACGACGATCCGCTTGCTCTGCTCGTCGACCTGGTGCAGGAGTACGACGTCCAGCCGCCGCTCCAACTGGTCCCGCTGACCGACGACCCCACGGTGGCCATGACCTGGCACCAGCAACTCCCGGAGCAGGGCATCGAGGGCATCGTCGCCAAACCGGCCACCTCCGACTACAAGTCCGGCAGGATCTGGAAGAAGATCCGGCATGCCGAAACCGTGGAGGCCGACGTCGTCGGCTACGCCGGGCCGGCGGCGCGGCCGCGGGCGCTCGCGGTCCGCCTCCCTGCCGGGCGTATCGCGCTCAGCCAGTCCCTGAAGGCGCCGCTCGCCGCCCAGATCGCGGTGCACTTTGCGGCCAGTGGGCCGTCCCGAACCGCACGGACCAGAGCGGGGGAGGCCTACGCAAAGACTGCTCCCGGGCTTGTGGTTGAGGTCCTGGCCGGGACGACCCGGCACGCCGTGGTGACGGTGACCCGACTGCGCAGTCCGTTTCAGTACGCTGGCCTTTGTGGGGCTGGACATCACGGTGCTGATCGCGGACTGGTCATGGCTGGAAAAGGCGCCATCGCGAAAGCGGCTTGAGCGGCTGCGGGATGCCTGGTACGCCGACGAGACGGGGCTGTGGGACTACGGCGCTCCAACGGTGGAGGGCGACTGGGTTTGGCCGCGGGGACGGAACGGTGCCTTCTTCGGCGTGTACGAGTTCCTGCGCACTTGCGGTTCCTTCAAGGCGCACTTCTGGGCCGGGGAGCGGTGGGAAGCCTTCCGCGACCACGTCGACCCGCCGTTGCGGGCCGAGTTGGACACCTTGCTCATGGGGCTGATCTGGAACGGGCCGGACAACGAGGCGGAGCACACGGATCCGGGCTTCTTCACCGACAACCCCAGCATCTTCTACGGCGTGCTGCTCGCACGGTCACCGGAAAGCGTGCGTCAACTGGCCGCCGCCTGGGGTCGCATACGGCCGCGTCTGGACGAGATGCGCAGGCCTTTCGCCGAGCATGCCGCCAGCCACGGGGGATGGGTCGGCACCTTCGACTCCTTCACCGACCTGTTGGAGGACTGGGGTCGTGTCCTCACCGAAGCCACCCGACGGGGCTGGGGCGTGGTGGGACTGAGCGAGTAAGACACCGTTTCTTATAGTGCGTCTGAACACGCGCGCTGGAGGACGACGAAGGCCGCGCCGGCGGAGTCGGCAGGGAACAGTCGCAGGACGGTGGCCCGGTTCGGCGTCGTGATGACGTAGTGCCGAGCCAGGTAGGAAAGATCGCCCCAGCTTTCTCGGGCATGGGCGCGCATGAGGATCTGGCCGCAGTTCGTGCAGCTGATCCAGGGGACGAGGACGAGACCGGCCAGGTCCTGTTCGGCCGCACCTATCGCCTCGGGGACGGTACTTCCGTCGCCTTCGATCAACTTCATGGGGCCCGGTGTGCCTTCATCACGGCACTGAAGGATCTGGGGTGTGAGGACCTCCCGCTCGCCCCAGGTCTCCGCGAGTACGGAGATCTGGGCCCTGACCGTCTCACTGACCGGCACCTGGTAGCCGAGGATGCCGGAGACGAGCAGGCCAAGCCCCGCCTCCTGTTCTCCGATGTCCCAGCAGTCTTTGACTTCCTGGGCTTCGGCCTCCGGTAGCAAGGCAGCGAGCCGGTTCCAGATGACGGCGTCGTCGGTCACCTGGCAGACGCTACCGGCTGGCTGGGCGCTTGGGTTCTAGCGGTCGTTGCAACACTCTGGGGTTGCGAAGCTCCTAGCCAGTGCCGCATGAGGTGACGGTGCCCTGTAGTCCGGACCGCGTCTACGAGTGGTCGTGGTCGGGGAGGGCGGGCGCTCGCTCGCTGAGGTGGATCCAGATGAGGCAGTCGTGCCAGGAATCGTGTTCCGTGTTCTCGGCTGACCACTCTCGACAGTGCCGGGGAAGGCGTTGTTCGAAGTGGTAGCCGACGCGCTGAGCAAGGTGTAGCGAGGGCTCGTTGCGGGGATTGATCTCCAGCCAGATCCTGGCGGCGTCGAGGGCGTTGTGTGCCCAGAAGGTGACCGCGTGCACCGCCTGTGAGGCGATGCCACGGCGTCGTTCCTCCGGGCGGATCCAATACGCCATCTCCATGCTTCTGGGGCCGTCCGGCATCAGTCCGACAGCGCCGAGCAGACGTCCTTCGCGCAGAATCCCTATAGAGAACTGTCCTTGTGCGGCTGGGTCCCACAGCGACAAGGCGGCCTGCGCGTCCTGAAACGCGTAGGGTCCCACGGGTCGGGCTGCCCACAAGGACGGTGCCGTCTCCCGATGGGTGGCTTCGACCAGCAGCGCTGCGTCGTCCACGGACAGGATGTGCGCGTGCAGGCCATCTCCGAGGCTCAGATCGAGGTCCATGGCCTGTATCCAAGCTCGACGGCAGTGGCTCGGGCGAGCAGGTTTCCCCGCTCGCATCACGCCGCGAGAAGCCTAGCCAGACGCTCGGCTGGAGTTTCCCAGTCCAGCGTTTTGCGCGGGCGTGAAGCGCTCCGGGTGTGATGGAGGCTCGATTCCTTGAGAGGATCGAGTCATGGCACGTCCGTCTCCCTATCCGTCCGAGCTTCGTGAGCGTGCGGTGCGCATGGTCGCGGAGATCCGTCCCAACTACCCGACCGAGTGGGCCGCGATGAAGGCAGTCGCAGCCAAGCTGGGCATCGGTGCGGCTGAGACGGTGCGGACCTGGGTCCGCAGGGCCGAAGTCGACGCCGGCCATCGGCCCGGCACGACGTCCGAGGAGGCCGCGGAGATCAGGCGGCTGCGGGCCGAGAACGCCGAACTGCGGCGGGCCAACGAGATCTTGAAAGCGGCGTCGGCTTTCTTCGCGTCAATGACAGTCTCTGGGACACGGGCCTACGGGTGGTGACACAGTGACAGGCACCGGCGGGGCTGGCTCGTTTCTTTGCTGCCCCAGCGATGGTGGCTTGTCGGCGATGTGCCGCCCCGCCGGCCCGGGCCTCTGCCCCGGAGTGGCCTGATAGGAGCGTGCCGCGCGAGCCCGATTGAGGCGTGCCCCCGCGGTGGAGGCGTCGATCAACTCTCCACCGGACTGCGGAGGTTCCCTTGCACGTTGTCGGCATCGACGGTCACAAGAAGACGCATACGCTGGTCGCGGTCGACCAGCTGGGACGCAGGGCGGACGAGATCACCGTCAAGGCCACTCCGTCCGGTCATGTCCAGGCGCTCAAGTGGATTGCCCGGTTCGGGCAGGTCCTCCTGGCTATCGAGGACTGCCGCCATCTGACCCGGCGGTTCGAGGCGGATCTCCTGCTTGCCGGCCATGCGGTGGTGCGGGTGCATACGCGGCTCATGGCCGGGGCTCGACGCTCGGCCCGGGAGCGGGGCAAGTCCGACCCGATCGACGCCGAGGCGGTCGCACGGGTGGCCCTGCGAGAACCCGAGCTGCCGCGCGCCAGCCTCGCCGGACCAGCGCGGGACGTCAAGCTGCTGGTCGACCATCGCCGGCGCCTGGTGCGGAGCCGGACCGCTGCGGCGAACAAGCTGCGCTGGTTCCTGCACGAGATCGAGCCGGAGCTCCCGGTTCCTTCCCGGGGATTACGCCGCCTGTGCGTGTTCGACATGCTGGCTGCGGAGCTCGACGGTCGCGCGGGAGTCGTCGTGGAGATCGCCCGTGACCTTGTGAGTGAGTGCCGCAGGCTGACCGAGCAGATCAACGGTCTGGAGGCACGCCTGCGCAGGCTGGTGGAGACGCTGGCGCCCTCGCTGCTGAATATCCCCGGGTGCGGGGTGATCAGCGCGGCCGTCGTCATCGGTGAGACGGCCGGTGCCGCCCGGTTCAAGTCGAAGGATGCGTTCGCGCACTTCACCGGCACGGCTCCCATTCCCGTGTGGTCGTCGAACAAGGTCCGCGTCCGCCTCAACCGGGGCGGGAACCGTTCGATCAACCATGCACTGCACATGATCGCGGTGACCCAGGTCCGGCGCGGTGGTGAAGGCGCCGACTACTTCGCCAAGCAGCTGGCTCGCGGCAAGACCCCCAAGGAGGCCGTCCGCCTGCTGCGTCGTCGCGTCTCCGACCGCGTCTTTCGGGCCCTGCTCGCCGACGAGGCCGTCAGCCAGCCCACCGTGACGCATGCCGACCTGCCGGTTTCTGCCGCGGCTTGACATAGGAGCATCGCCGAGCTCGACCGGCCGTCGAAACGCTCGTAGCGTTCATCGACGCACACCGCCAGGTGTTCGGAGTCGAGCCGATCTGCCGAGTCCTGACCAGCCACGGACTGTAGATCGCAACGAGCACCTACTACGCGGCAAAGAACCGCACCCCCAGCGCCCGGTCGGTCCGGGACGCCGAGCTGAAAACGCAGATCAGCCGCGTCAACACGGACAACTTCAGCGTCTACGGGGTACGGAAAGTCTGGCGGCAACTGCACCGCGAAGGCATAACGGCGGCCCGCTGCACCGTCGCCCGATTGATGCGCGATCTCGGCCTGGAGGGCGCCCGCCGCGGGAAGAAGATCCGCACCACCATCCGGGACGACGGCCAGGAACGGGCTGGTGACCTGCTGCAACGCGACTTCACTGCGTCCCGTCCGAACGAGCGGTGGGTGGCCGACTTCACCTACGTTGCCACGTGGTCCGGAATCGTCTACGTCGCGTTCGTCGTGGACGTGTTCTCCCGCGCGATCGTGGGCTGGTCCGCCGCCACCAGCAAACGGGCTAAGCTCGTCCTCGACGCCCTCGACATGGCGCTGTGGCGCCGAGACCGTGCCGGAACTCCTGCTGGACCGGGCCTGGTTCACCATTCGGATGCGGGCAGCCAATACACATCTTTCGCGTTCACCGCCCACCTCCTCGATGCCGGCATCGACGCCTCGATCGGCACCGTCGGCGACGCCCTGGACAACGCGCTCATGGAATCCCAGATCGGCCTCTACAAGACGGAGCTGATCAAACCCCGCAAGCCCTGGCACGGCCTCTCCGACATCGAACTCGCCACCGCGGAATGGGTCGACTGGTCTAACAACCAACGCCTCCACACCGCGATCGGAGACATCCCGCCCCACGAGCACGAGACCAACTACTACGCTCAACACCAGCCCCAACCGGTGGCTGGAGTCAACGCATAGAGCCTCCACCGATCCCGGAGCGGTTCACTCGGGCAGGATGAGCTCTCATGACGGGTGGGAGAGACAAGCTCATGGAGCTGCTCCAGCGGGCTGGGCTGGAAATAGCGGGAGACTGGAGGACTGAGGAGGTACTGCCGCCCCGAGCCGCGTGGCGCCTGATCGTCGCGGGCGAAACCACACCGACCGTGAGCGTGCGGGGAGACCAACCTGACCTGGTCGCCGAGCTCAATGGCCAGTGGCACCGACTCGCAACCGAGAGCGGGATCCTCGGTGAGGACGGCGTGTTCCTCATCGACGTTGCCGGCGACTGGACAGGCTGCGCGCCACGGCGTTGGACGCGGGTGCGACTCACCGGCCGGTGGGACCTCGCCGGAGTGCTGGGCGAGCGGCCCGGGCAGCCGGAGTTTGTCACCGTCTCGATGGACGGGAACACATTGCTGGGGGCGACCACCGAAGAAGACGAGATCTGGCTGATCGCCGTGGACCACATCCGAGAGCGGCAGAAGGCGGCCGCGCAGGTGGCGGCCCAGGAAACCCGGCAGGAGCGGGCAGCCGCTTGGGCATCGCTGCTTCAGGGGCCAGGGCCTTCTAAGAGGTTGCGTGAGATGTGGGCGCACGGGCTGGCTCTCAACCCGGCCACCCCCGATGCCCTGCGCGCCGGCCTTCTGGGCTTGTCGCATTTCCTTCTGTGGCGCCGCCTGCCAGCGGCGGTCATCGAGGCGGCCATCGTCCACCCGGAGTGGAAGGTTCGGCAGTTGCTGGCCGAAGCCCAGCCGGACCTCGCAGCTGAGCAGTGGGCACGCCTGATCCTGGGTGAACAGGAATCCCGGCACCGCTGGATCCTCACTATGCTCGCGGCGGACCAGCGCGCCGAGCTCACCGACACCGCGTACGAGCAGCTCGCCGCCGATCCTTCCGCCCGGGTCCGTGAAGAGACGGCACGCCTTCCCGGACTGCCCATACGGATACTGACCGCCCTGGCTGCCGACGTCGATCCGTCCGTACGGGCCTCGGCCTGCCGAAGGGCTTGGCGTCATTTGGAAACCTCGGCTCAGCGCGAGCTTCTCAATGACCCGTCCGGCAAGGTCCGCGTTGAGGCGCTGCTCCAGTACCACCAAGAGGAGCCGATGACCCGATCGGTCTTTGACACCGCGGGACTCAAAGACCGCGCGGTAGATACCTGCCGCCTGGAACGCGGCCTCGCCGAATACCTGGTCCACCACGGCGAGCCAGCCGAGCGCCGTTCCCTCGCGGGCAACCCATACCTGGACCCGGACCTGGTCAACGTCCTCGCCCAGGACCCCGACGTGAACGTCCGTTCCTCGGTGGCCACACGCTCCGACCTCACCGAGGAACAGCGGGCTGGCATCCACATCGACTTCGACCCGCGCGGCCACTACAACCCGCTCAACTGGGTCATGGCGCTGCATGAGGATCCCAGCGCCATGCGCCGCTTGGCCGCCTCCTCCCACCCCCTCGTACGCAGAAGCGTCGCTCGAGCGCGGCATCTCCCGCCCGACGTCGTTGCACTCCTCGCACGCGACGACGACCGGGTCGTCCAGCTCTTTCTCGCGGAATCCTGCGACGACGCGCCCGCCGACATGCTGCTGCGGGTGTGGCAGTGGTGGACCGGCAGCCTCAGTAACCCCGACCGCCCCCACGGCCACCCCAACTTTCCCCGTCGCAACCTGCTCCGCTACGCCGACGATCCGAACGCGAGAATGCGCCAACTGGCCTTGGACGACCCAGAGTCGACGGCAGAACTGGTGGAGAGGTTCAGCTGGGACAGCGATGAGGAAGTACGGCACCGGGCTGCATCCGACCCACGGCTGACGCCCGAATCGGCAGTACGGCTGCTCGACGACCCGCACGAGCGCGTGCGCAGCGCCGCCGCTCGGCATCCCAGACTGCCCGCAGGGGCGTTGGTCCGACTGTTGCGGGACACCGACACCGCACAAACCGCGGCCCAGCACCCGGCGCTGCCCACCTCGGTCATGGAACACATGTTCCGGCGGATCCAGCCTCCGACCAGCGCCACACCGGAGCAGTGAGCCCGTAGACCGATGCCTATTCCGCAGCTTCTGATTGCCCGGGTTACCAATACTTACAGTGATCACCCAGCGCTTCCCTGACTCCGGTGGCCGAGTCGGCGCAGGTCCGCCGAGCGGGTGCTGGCGGGCAGCAGGTCGGCGTATGGGTGCAGGCGGGCTCCGGCGGTGCCGTCGGCGAGCGTGCGCTGCGGGGTGGCCGTCTGGGCCGGGGTGGGGGCTGGGCTGGTGCGGCCGAGGAGGTCGAGGGCGGCCTGGGGTCCGTGGTCGCGGCGGGTGGCGGCCACCTCGTCCAGGTCCCAGGCCATCTCGCCGACGACGGTGCGGCGCGGGCCGCGGGCCTCCACCGTGCCGCGTACGAGCAGCAGCCCGGAGTGGAACACGGTGTGCGCGACGTGCTCGTGGGAGTTCTCGAAGAAGGCGATGTCGACCAGGCCGGAGCCGTCCTCCAAGGTGCAGAAGATGATCCGCTTGCCGGACGGGATGGGAGGAGTCTGCGTGGAGGCCCGCACTCCGGCGACGAGGACCTTCTGTCCGGGCACCATGGCGCGCAGGTGGGCGGCGTCGGTCGCGCCGAGTTCGCGCAGCAGCCGGTGGTGGTGCTCCATCAGATGCTGGCTCACGTCGATGGAGAGGGTGTCGAGTTCGGCGCCGAGCTTGTCGCGGCTGGGCATTTCCGGCAGCCCGCTCGGTCCGGCGGTCACGAGCTCGCCGGCCAGCGGCAGCTGCCCGTCGGTGGCGGTACGGTTGCGGGATTGCCGGTGCAGTTCGGTGGCCTGCAGGAGCAGATCCCGGCGGGTCAGGCCGGGGGAGAGGGCGTCGAGGGCGCCGATACGGATGAGGCGCTGTGCGAGCGGGAGGGACGGGCGGGCGCGCAGCCACAGATCCTGCAGACCGGTGTAGGGCTGGCCAGCTACCAGGCGGGCGGTCTCCGCCTCGCTGATGCCCTTGACCGTGGAGAACGCCAGGCGCACCCCCCAGCCCTGCCCGGTCTTCTCCACGCTGTGCTGCCCGCTGGAGTGGTTGACGTCGACGGGCAGCACGCCAACGCCGTGGCGTCGGGCGTCGGCGACGATGACCCGGCGCGGCCACATGCCCGGATCGTGCTCCAGCAGCCCCGCGTACAGATATGCCGGGAAGTGCGCCTTCAGGTACGCGGACTGCAGGGCGGGGACGGCGAAGGCCACCGCGTGGGCGCGGCAGAAGCCGTACGCGCCGAAGGAGAAGACGGTCTCCCACACCTCGTCCAGCACGTCCTTGGTGTAGCCGCGCTCGCCGGCCGTGCGACGGAACCACGCCTCGACTTTGGGCAGCCGACCGGGGTCGGCCAGGGCGCGCCGGGCGACGTCGCCGGCGGCACGGTCACAGCCGGTCATCGTGGTGAGGATCGCGATGATCTGCTCGTGCCAGATGACCACGCCGTAGGTGTCGTTGAGCACCGGCTCCAGGTCCGGATGCGGGTACTTGGGGGCGGCGCCGTGCCGGGCGGCGATGTACAAGGCGGGCATGCCCCCGGAGACGGGGCCGGGGCGGAAGAGGCTGATGTCGGCGACGACGTCCTGCATGTGCCGGGGCTGGAGACGCCCCACCAGGTCCTGCTGACCGGGACTTTCGAGCTGGAAGAGGCCAACGGTGTCCGAGGCTCGGATCATCTCGAAGGCCTGCGGGTCGTTCAGGCTGACGTGGTCGGGGTTGTCGAGATCGAGCAGGCGTCCGGTCGTGCGGCGGATCTCGGCGACCGCGTACGCCATCGCGGACTGCATACGCACGCCCAGGACGTCGAGCTTCAGAAGACCAAGATCTTCGACGTCCTCCTTGTCGGCCTGCACCATCGGGTATCCGGCCCGTGTCGGTTGCACCGGAAGCCGGTCCAGCAGCGCCGCGTTCGACAGAATCACCCCGCACGGGTGCATGGCGTAGCCGCGGGGCAGCGCATCCAGGCCTTCAGCGAGCTCCCACAGCGGACCGAATTTCCCCGCCTTGGAGGCGAGTTGCCGAAGCTCCGGCAGTTCGGCCAACGCGCCGCGAATGTCCCGGGCCCGCAGGTGCGGAAAGCTCTTGGCGATCTCACCGACGACCTGCGGCGGAATCCCCAGGGCGAGGCCGGTATCGCGCAGAGCGTGCCGCGCCCGGTAGGTTTCGGGCATGCCGGTGACCGCGGTCCGCTCCCGCCCGAACCGCTTGATGATCGCGTCGTACACCTCCAGCCGACGCTCGGACTCCACATCGAGGTCGATGTCCGGCAACGACGTACGCCGCTCGCTGAGGAAGCGCTCGAACAGCAGCCGGTGTTCGAGAGGGTTGGCCGTGGCGACGAACAGCGTGTGGTTGACCATGGAGCCGGCGCCGGAGCCGCGCGCTGCGACTCGGATACCCAGTGCCCGGGTGTCCGCGACCACTTGGGCCACGGCCAGGAAGTACCCCTCGAAGCCCAGCCGGCCGATGACCTCCAGCTCGTAGTGCAGCTGTCGTACGGCACGCTCATCCCGCTCCAGACCGCGAGCGACCATTCCCGTCTCACACCGCTGCCGCAGCAGCCGCATCGCCGACCCGCTCTCTGGGCCGGCACCGACGACGGCAGGTTCGGGGAAGTGGGGCCGCCCGAGCCCGAGATCGACCGGGGTGAGGGTGCACGAATGGCCGGTGGCCTCGGTCTCGGCCAGCAGGCGGATCGCCCGGGTGGAGTCGTCGCCGACGGCCTGGGCGATGCGGTCGGCGGCCGCCGCCATGTCGTCCGGGTCCTTCAGCCAGCGTTCGCCGCAATCCAGGTGGCGGCGGTCGACGGGCCGCAGCAGCCGGGCCGCATCCAGCACGTCGGCCAGCCGGTGCTGGTCGGGGTCGGCGTAGCGGACCGCGTTCGTCAGCACCGTACGGACGCCGAGCTGGTCGGCCAGGCCCACGGTGCGCGCGGCCAGCCGCAGCGAGCCCGCGCCGGTGCCCTGCCGCCCCAGGTACACGGCTTCCAGCCGCAGCTGCTCTCCGGCCAGCTCCCGCCACGGCGCGAGCAGCTGCTCGGCAACGTCGGGGCGGCCAGCGGACAGGGCCCGCACCGGTTCGGAGGCCGGGCCGAGCATCACCACCAGGTCCTGGTCGGCGTACGCGCGCAAGACGGGCCAGGACACGACCGGCGCCGCGCCGCCGTCGGCCTCGGCGTGCGCGGCGGACACCAGACGGCACAGGCGAGCCCACCCGGCCGCGTTCTGTGCGAGCAGGGTGATCCGCAGCGGTGGCTCGATCACGTGCGCGCCGCCGCGCACGGGCGTACGCGGCCGTCCGGCGGCCCGATCAGGCGGGATGAGTGGGGCGACGGCGACGTCGACACCGAAGACGGGGCGGATACCGGCGGCCGCGGCGGCGGTGGCGAAGCGGACCGTGCCCGCGACGGTGTCCCGGTCGGTCAGCGCGAGCGTCGTCATCCCGCGCTCGGCAGCGCGCTGCACAAGAGCGCTGGGGAGAGAGGCGCCGT
Source organism: Streptomyces cynarae (assembly GCF_025642135.1). NCBI lineage: Bacteria > Bacillati > Actinomycetota > Actinomycetes > Kitasatosporales > Streptomycetaceae > Streptomyces > Streptomyces cynarae. The sequence continues at coordinate 249,514 of NZ_CP106794.1, forward strand.
AGCGGGCGGAGTAACCGGAGGCGACTCGCAGATGAGTAAATCCACGGCTCGAACCTCCCGGCTGTCGTTCGCCCCTCCCTGACCTGTGTCCTCTCCAGGTATCCACCATAACGCGAAATCGCACACGCGTGCGAATGAGTGATTCGATGCTGTCCCAGGTCGCGCAGCGACTGCAAGAAGGGGGACGGCCTTGATTCGGTGGTCCGGGACGCACGTGTGACGTGCGTCTCACTTCTCGTTTCGGTCCTTAGGGCGGCCTGGTTCTCGGCGGAAGGGGTGAGCCCGGCGACCGTCGCTTGGCCCGGAAGGGCAGTGATGCCCCACCTGCTCAAGCACCGCGCGCTGCTCGCGGCGTTCATCGTTCTCACGGCGATCGCCTCACGTCGCTCGCTATCGACGCCGAGGACGAGCTCTACGTCGGAGGACAGACCGCTGTCACCGCTCGGGTCCATCGCCAGCCGCTACTTCGGCGGCTCCGACCTGGTCACTGGAGAGACATGGGGATGATCCGATGACCGAGGGGATCGATGATCCTGTGGTCTTGCGGTCAGGCTGTGCAGCCCGCCTTCAGCATGGCAGTCATCGGATTGGCGCAATTCATGACTGTGGCTGGGGGCGGATCCGTCGGTGGTTGAGCGCGCTTCGCGTGCGGCGTCAACGAAATGCGCGGGTAGTGGACAGCACCAGCGGTTCCGAGTCTCGGGTGGTGAACGCCGCGACGCTTCAAGAGTCAAGGCGTGGTTGATCTGAGTGGTGGGTGTCGGCGGCCTCCGTCCGTCCGTGCGTACGTCAACGACCGTAGGGGCTGGCTTTCGGTGGCACAGGTGGGACATGGGATGTGGGGTGCAGCGCCAGGTGTTCGGGCACAGGCCCAGGTCGGTCCTTAGCCCCTTGTGAGTGGCTGGGTAGGTCGGGGTGCTCTTTAAAAAGAGGCGCGCGGGTTTTTTGCGCCTCTGACCTGCGCTTCTGGGGGATCCATGTTGCTTCGGGGCGCACATTTGCGAGCTCAGAATGTCACTACGGCGCGCACATCTTGCTCCAAAGATCCACCCAGGGTTGATTTTTGGAGCGCAGGGGTGCGGATGGGGAAGTCGCAGGTCACAGGCGTGCGGCCTGAGCTGCCGAGTGGCCTTCTTGAGTGCGGACCGCGCGACGAGTGTGCCGCAATAGCGACACAAGAAATCAACCACAGCTTGATGTCAGGCGCCTGGAAGCATCAAAGATCAATCTGTGGTTGAGTTTCTGGGTCGAGGCGAGGCAGGGTGCCCCGTCGCGAGGCGTCGTCGGCGCGTCGTCTGACCAAAAGACAAGCGGTGATTGATTTTTGGGCTAGTCTCTGGAGCGCCTGAGTAACAAAGGAGGTTCCGTGACATCTGATCCACCAGCACGTCGGCGGCCCCGAGCCGTCCCTGATGCGGCATCCGACGAGGCTGGCTTCGACGATCTGCTGCACATCTTGGGCGAGCAACTCGGGGAAGCCAGCGAGAGCGCCGACCCGCGTACCCGCCGCAAGCTCAAGAACGTCACCTTCGAGTTCGAGCCGGACCGTACGGCCGTGCACGACATGGCAGGGGACGCCGGCTACAGCCTGGCCTCCAACTGGTTCACCCAACTCCTCGCCCAGCTCGCCGTCGCCAATTCCATCACCAAGTCGCAGCTATGCGTGTTTCTGTACGTCGCCGGCGGCCAGGACCGCGGAACCGGCATCGCTCAGTACACCCAGCAGGAGATCACCGACGGGCTGAACCGTCTGGCTGCCAAGAAGGGTGGCAAGCGCATCACCCGTTCGACCGTGAACCGCGCGATCCGTGCACTCGTCGGGTACAAGTGGGTCGAACAGCTCGGCAACGGCATGATCCAGCTCAACGTGCGGCTGTGGTTCCACGGCAACAGCAACGCCCAGCATGCCGTGCTCGAACAACTCGCCGTCCAGCACGACCGCGATCCTGAAGCCTTCCCCAACTCCATCGGACCCGACGTCCACCAAGAGGAACTCGACCTGGGCGTCACCCAGCCCACACACTACGAGAGAGGGAAGCGCACCGGGTGATACACCTCCGACCGCCCCGCTGCACATCACGAAGGGATACTGATGGCTGAGGTCATGTCGCCGGTCGTGTCCGAGCGCATCTGGGCCCTGCCGGTCTCCGGAGCTTCGGTGAAGTTCCTCCAGTACCTGCTCTACCGCTCCGACTTCGGTGGCCAGCTACCGATACGGCAAAAAGACATGGCCCGCGAGTTCCGCGTCACCCCGCAGGCCGTCAGCAACCTCATCGCCCCGCTATGTGAGCTCAATATCGTGCTCCGCCCGCGGAACGAAGACGGCCGCAAGAGCAACTCCTACCGGCTGCACCCCCTCGCGGCCAAGTACGCCAGTCCCGAGGACATGGAGGCTTCCTTCCGGAAGGCCATCGCCAGCATCAAGGCTGGCGACCTGCCCACCCTCAAGCTGCCCGCCTACGCCGCCGTACCACCCGCCGCCGACGGGCGCCCAGACCTGCATGTCGCCTGACCACCAAAACAAGGGCCCCACCGAGATCGGCGGGGCCCTTGTGCCTGAGTAAGAGGTCGTGCTTCCACTATACCCACCTTTCTGGTTCCACACCCGATGAGAGTGACCGCCCCGCCCGAGCGAACGGTGACGGCGGCAGCCTTCGACCGCCACCGCAGACCAAGACGTGGACGGCCTCGGCCGAATGCTCGCCGACTACCTCACAAAGGAACTTGATCGCACCGGTCACATGGTGCCCGGCCTCGCCGTCGCCGGATTTTTGTGGACCGCGATTGTCAAGGTTGGCGGCCAACCCCCTGGGTTCGTCTCTATCGACGGCAAGCGTTACTCCATCGAGGTCATCTACGTGACCCCAGAGCACCGCGGTCACGGCGTGGCCACGATGATCCTGGTCGGCGTGGCCCGTGCGTGTCCGCAGCAGCTGGCCCTCAAGGCACCGCTGAGCCCGGGCGGAGAAGCCCTCGGCGCCCGCCTCGGTCTGCCCAGCGTGGAATCCACGCCCGAGGAGATCCGTGAGATGCAGGAGACCATCCAGCACGCGGAGATACCATGGCCGACCTCGGCGGGCCGGAGGGGCTCATGCCGGAGGAGTTCCTGACGGCGATGGACGGCTACAAGCAGCGAGATCCATAGATGGCGATCCTCCTGTCCGCGATCAAGGCGACCGTCAAGGGCGGCATTGGCAAACTGACGGAGCGCCCGCGCGGCGGCGGATGGCGCCCCGGCCGGCCGTGGCCGGCACTGTCCCGGCCGACATGGCGCCCCGACATCCGCGCCGCCGTCATCTCCCGGGCCCGCATCAACATGCACCGCAAGATGCTCGCCCTCGCCGCAACCACCGGACGCTACCCGGTGGCCGTCCTGTCTGACTGCGCCGTCTACGCTGCAGACGGTCCCAGCCCGCTGGACGTCCTGCCCTACCAGGGCGGCAAGACCGTGCCCGGCAGCTCCCGGCTCGGCGTCCTGCCGGGGATGGTCAAGCATGAAGGCTCGCAGACAACCCTGTGGGCCGAAGCAGCGCGCGAGCAGTACGGCCCGGACCAAAACCTCGCCCGCTACATCAAGGATGGCCACATCACCGCCACTGACGGCGAAGAGTAAGAGAGGGACGGGTCGATGGACACGGTCGGGGACGGCCTCGAAGAGGCCCTCCAGAAGGCGTTTACCCGCCCGATCCCCAGGAGCGCGGGCGCGCAGATGCGCTACCTCGTCAAGCAGCTCAAGGGCACCAGACCGGTGGCCGAGCTGCTCGGCATCACCCAACGCACCGTCGAACGCTACGTCAAGGACCAGATCCGCAAGCCCAGACCAGAACTCGCGGAGCGGCTCGAGCGCCAAGTCCGCGGACGGTGGCAGCCCCAGGTCCGCGCCCGGGCGAAGAAGTTGGCGGCCACCACCACCGGCATCGTCATCGACACCCGCGCCCGCTTCGGCTACACCGCCGCCCCCGGCACCACCGACGACCCCCGGCTGCGCCACCTCACCGTGGCCCTGCCCCCCGAGTACGCCGCCCGCCTCTTCGACGCCCAGGAAGCCGGCGCCACCGAACCTCAGCTACGCGACATCGCAGCCGAAGGCCTCGGCGAGATGTACTTCCGCGACCGCGGCCGCCGCGCCCAAGGCCTCGATGTTGAGTTCACCGACGTCGAGCACGTCGAGTTCGACCTCTGAGCTTGTTCTTTATGGTCTGAGCTGCCTTGAAAGCGTGTGACGAGGCCCGAGCAGACGCTGAGTAGGGTTGTGGCCATGGCCAAGGGAATGGGGCGGCGGCCCAAGGTGGACCTGGACAGCGGCGTCGAGGACTCGACGCCGCTCATCTTGGAATGGCTCGGTGAGCAGGGTGTCGGTGCCATGATCCGGGTCGACGCGGAGCGCATGCGTGACGGTCAGCCGGCGTGGACTTTTGCCGCTTCTGGTGGGCCGCTGGACGGTGGGATGAGGGCCGACGGGGCCTCGGTTGCCGAGTGCATGAGCAGGGCACTGCTTCGATTGCGGGAAGCGGGGCTGGCCGTCCCCTTCTGAAGCCGTGTTCAGCGTCTGAGTTGATCGCGTTCGGTGATGCTTTCGGGGCGTCTGGTGGTCTTGCCCACGTCGTAACGGGTGGCGAGGTGCCGGTTCCTCAAGCCAAGTGGGCGTCCTAGACCTGGAGTTGAGGGTTTGGGCGCACGGGCGGGACAGTGCAAGTGGGGGCGGATGTTCCTGAACCCACGGCGGACGCGGGCTGGGGTGAGCCGTGCGGGCTCGACCGGCTTCTCCCAGGGCCGACGGAGGTCGGCCGCGGCCTCTCGAGTGAGGCGGAGCTGAGTGTGGGCGGCGATGACGATCCATGTCCATCGGTCCGCCGCCTCGGGAGTACGCAGCTTGGGACGCGTCCAGCCGAGCGTCTGCTTTTCAAAGCGGAAGGTGTGTTCAAGATCGAACCTGCGGAGGAAGGCTTGCCAGCGCAGGTCGACGTCTTCGCTGGTCATGCCGGTCTTGGAGGACCACAGCCACAAGGGCAGGGGCTCACGGTCACCGGGCAAGTGGTCGACCTTCAGCCGGATCAACGTTCCTTCGATGACGGGGAGTTCACCGTCGTGGTCGATCCACGCGGAGCGGGTGGTGAGGCGAGGGTGGATGCGGTCCCAGGCCATCGCCTGTGCGGTCCCGTAGCGGTCGGTGACCTGCACCGTTTCGGCGTCCGGGGCGCCCCAGGTGTCGGGCTTGGCGAAGCGGAACTCCCTGCCGTGCTTCGGCGGTCGCCCGCCCTGGGGGTAGGCCAGGGCGTACTCCTTGAGCGAGGGTGTCGGACGGCGCATCACCCGGTCCGAGCGCATCCGCCCGAGCACCTCGACGGGGAGCCCGTCGAGGAGGTAGGCCATGCGCGGGGCGTCGTAGCCGGCGTCGAAGACGACCATGACGTCCGGGTCCCCAGCCTCCCACTGGCCACCGTCGATCAGGTCGGTGACGACACGGCGGACCTGGGCCGCGGTGACCTCGGCGACATCATCGTCGGGGCCGAGCCGGACCGCATCCAGCAGCTGGCACCACGAGGTGCGGCCCGTCTCCAGGGCGGCGACGACGAGTACGGCCAGCCGGGAATGAACTGGTCCGAGGAGCGCCCCGAGCGTCCGTAGACATGACAGAACAGGCGGTTGGGGCTGGTCGGCGCGTCGGGCCGCAGCCACGCGGAGACATCAACGGCCAGAACGATTCGGTTGTCGGCGGCCTTGGGCTGCGGCAGCACGGCCAGCGCCTTGCGCAGCTTGTCCGCGTCGATGCGGCCCTGGTTGAGCGCGTCGTACATCGCTCCGTGCCCACGTCGGTGCTCGGCCAACAGCGTCAGGTCGACCGGTGAGGTCACCGGGCCGTCCTCGCAGAGCATCGCGTCCGTGAGCTCGAACAGCGTGTCACCACGTGCGGTCAGGCACGTGTAGAAGTCTTCCCGGAAGTGTGACGTGAAGTCGAACGCATCCCGCCGGGCATCGTGGTCCAGCACACTCACCTCTGCGGCCTTCGTATGAACGTGATTCCGTGGCGGAACGCATGGTCATACGAAGGCCGTCAGCGTGCCCGGCGAATCCCCAGATGAGCGAGCCTGTACGAGGCAACGTTCGAGGCCAGAGGTAAAAGAACAAGCTGAGTAGGTGTCTTTCAACCCGCTTCCTTGTGCTGCGTCCCGCTGACCTGCGTGGACTAGATTTGGTGAGGGGCGTGGGCTCGGTTCGTTGAGACAGACGACAGCTGTCCGTCTCACGTGATCTCAGTTGCCCCCGGCTTGGGGACCGGCGTCGATAGAGTGTCGCCATGCCGTATTCGCCGATGCCGCTCCAACTCGACACCGCTCGGCTGACGTTGCGTCCGTGGACCGAGCCTGACATCGACGCCCATCGGGCGCTCGTCGCCGAACGGGGTGGTGGCATGCCGTCGATCGAGGACAACCGGTGCATGATCGAGGATCAGCGCGCTGCGTCGGCACTGACAGGGATTGCTCTGCTGCCCGTCATCCGCCGAGATGTGGGCGACTTCATCGGGTATTGCGGGCTCACTGTCAGTCGGGCGTCCGTTGACGAGCCGGAGATCGCCTACGAGCTGTTCCGGCGCGTGCACGGACAGGGCTATGCCACCGAGGCGGCGTCCGCGGTACTCGACGCGGCGATCGCGACTGGGCGGAAACGGCTCTGGTCGACGGTGCGTCCCTGGAACGCGCCATCGTTTCGCGTCCTCGAAAAGCTTGGGTTCCAGCGCGCCCACGCCACGACAGAAGACAGTGGCGAACTGGTGTGGCTCACCCGTTCCCTACCGTAAGAGACGCGCTGCGGTCAGTCCGAAGTGGCTCGACAGTTCCACCCAGGAGCTCGTGTACGTGGCCGGGCACGCCCTCGCCATCGCGGTGGCCACCTGGTCCTCCCCAGCCGCAGCCCTGGCCCTGGCCGCCGCCGCCACACTTGGCGGGACCTTCGCCTTCGCCTTCGCGCCCCCAGTCCGGACCTAGCGCGCAGAACCCCGCCGCCACGACCGGCTCGGCGCACTGCGCCCGCCTGCCATCAGGTCCCTGCTCACCGCCCTGGTCGCACTCGGCGCCGCCGTGGGGGCACTCGACGTCGCCGCGATCGCCGCGGCCACCCACCACCACGCCGCCTGGCTGGCTGGGGCCCTGCCCGCCGTCTTCTCCGCCGCCGGACTCCTCGGCGGCGTCCTGTTCTCGTGACCCGCTGGCCGCGGCGGGTACGCAAGGGACTGATCCCCGGCACCGGGCGGGGACTGACCAACTCTCAGTCCCTTTCGTGTTTTTCCAGGTCAGCGCCCATCTCTGCGCATCCGTAGGGACTCAAGGGACCCAACTTTCCAGTTATGACGCAGCCATACGCCTGCTCTGTGTATGCGCCCGCGCGTGTGACACACATACTTGGTTCAGCTCATAACTTTCAACTTCCGGTCCCTTCAGTCCCTGCATTCCAGCGGGCAGGCTCCGGAACTGCGGTGATGCCCAGGGGCTGGAAGGCCGCGCCCGTCCCTGGGCGGGGCCGAAGACAGTCCCTGCCCGGCGGCCGCCCCCGGCTGGGCACTGCGGTACGGCGTCTGCGCGCCCCGGAATCCGGGTCCCTCCGGTCCCTGGGCAGCAGCTCTCGCTGAAGCTGCTGGTTTCGCGGATCAAGTCCCTACAGTCACTCGCAAAAACCCCAAAACGGGCAGAGTTGCGGTGCCCCCCGCCCCCAGGCAGGGGTTGAAGGGACTCAAGGGACCGAAGAAAATGAAACACCGGCACGCTGGGGAATGTGACGGGCAGGGTTCCCGAAGGGGCCTACACTTTCTGCGACCCAGTCCCTTCGGTCCCTGAGGTGGCATCATCCAGGCGCGTGGCCTGCTGTTTCACCGTCAGGGACCGTACGAGAACCGACCGAGAACCGACGAGGACGACCCGCGTGCCGCGCCCTGGTGAGACCCGCTCGCCCGCCGCCCCGGCCAGGCCGGTGTCGCCGCATGCCGTCGCCCGCTCGTGCGCGACACAGGGCTGGCCTGTGCATCCGCTGGCCCCGGGCCGCAAGACACCGGCCGCGAACTGCCCGCAGTGCAGGGACCGGAACCATTCAGTGAAGGGGTGTCCGTGCCTTGAGGCAGGGCGGTGGTGCCACAGTTTCCATGCCGCCACGCTTGACCCGAAGCGCATTGACGCCTGGTGGGCGGCGGAGCCTTCGGCGGGGGTGGGCATCGCCTGCGGACCGGCCAACCTGGTCGTCATCGACGTCGACGCCCACCAGGCGTCGGTGCCGGACCGCAGCCGCCTGCTGAGCGGTATCCCGATCCATGACTCGGTGAACCTCGAAGGACTGACCTCTGGTTTCGACACGCTGGCCCTGCTCGCGGCGCTGCGCCGCCAGCCCGACCCGGTCACGGACAGGGACACGCTGCGCGTGCGCACGCCCTCGGGCGGACTGCACATCTGGTACCGCAACCCCCGCCCGGAGGTGCGCTTCCGCTGCTCCACGGGCTCCGGCAAGGTCGCACTGGCCTGGCAGGTCGACGTCCGCGCCCACGGCGGCTACATCGTCGCCCCGACCACCCGGACTAAAGACGGCACCTACCAGGCTGAGGAAGGCGCGCGGTTGCCCGCGCCGCTGCCCGGCTGGCTGCACGACGAACTCGTGCGCACCGGCCACGTGATGGACCCGCCCCGTTCGGCCCCTGCCCTTCCTGCAGCCCGCCGCCGGGGCAGGAGCCGCCCCAAGGCCGCGGTGCGGGCGCTGGCTCCGCTGCTGGAGCAGGTCGCGCAATGCGCGGCCGCCCCCGAAGGGACTGGCTTCACCGAGAAACTCAACCGCGCCGCCTACACCGCCGGCGGCCTGGTCGCGGCAGGCCACCTCGACGAGGCCACTGTTCGCGACCAGCTGCTGCAGGCGGCCAACTGCGCTCGCCCCTGGCAGACCACCCGCAACGAGAACATCATCGACACCGCCCTGGCCGCCGGAGCCGTCCGCCCGTTCCGTCTTGAAGGACCCTGACCCGATGAGCAGCGCCGAGAGCACGCCGCGGTTTGATCCCCAGGCCGCCGCTCAGCAGATGCTCGAGCTCGACCTCCCCCCGGGCACCGGGCAGCCTTCCTCCCTGCCTCTGCTGCCCGCACAAGCCACCGCCGCCCCCACCGCCGGGACCAGCGTCGGCTGGGCACCGGCCGCACCCCTGCCGCCGTCCCTGAGCGACCGCGGCAACGCCCGCTTGTTCGTCCAGCGCTACCGGGACCAGTTCCGCCACTGCGAGGGCTTGGGCTGGTTCGTGTGGGACGGCTATCGCTGGAAGCGCACCGGCGGCGAGAAGGCGGCATTGTGGGCGGCCGGAGAGATGGCCGAGGACCTCCCCACCCACGACCCTCAAGGCCTCTACACCGACCGCGAGCTGGCCCGCCACAAGCGTCGCACCTTGTCCACCACCGGTATCCAGGCTCTGCTCACCCAGGCCAAGGCCTCTCCCGACCTGTCCGTGGACCCTGACACCCTCGACGGCGACCCCTACGCCCTGTGCACGCCGGCAGGCGTGGTCCGCCTCCACACCGGTCAGCTCCAGAAGCCAGACCCCAGCAAGGACTTCCACTCCCGCGCCACCAGCGTCGCTCCCCAGCAGATGGACACGCCTCGCTGGCACCGCTTCCTGGCCGACACCTTCGGTGACGACGACGCCGGCCGCGAGATGATCGACTTCCTGCACCTGCTCCTCGGCTACTCCATCACCGGAGACGTCGGCGCTCAGGTGCTGCCCTTCCTCCACGGCGAGGGCAAGAACGGCAAGAGCGCCTTGCTGGATGTCATCCTGCAGATCCTCGGCGACTACGCGGACGCCGCCCCGCCCGGCTTCCTCATGGATCGCGGCGCCTACTCCGAGCACTCCACAGAACTCACGGAGCTGCACGGTCGCCGCCTGGTGGTGTGCAGCGAACTCAAACCGGACGACAAGTGGGACGAAGCGCGTGTCAAAATGCTCACCGGCGGCGACCGGATCAAGGCCCGCCGCATGAGGCAGGACTACTTCTCCTTCACCCCCACCCACCACCTGTGGCTCCTCGGCAACCATCGCCCGGAGGTCTCCGTCGGAGGGTTCGCGTTCTGGCGTCGTATCCGGCTTCTGCCGTTCACCCGCACCGTCCCCGCCGAACGCCGGATCGACAACCTCGCCTTCGAACTGGTCCGCGACGAAGGCCCGGGCATCCTGCAGTGGCTAATCGAAGGCGCCCGCCGCTACCTCGCGACCCGCGATCCCCTCGACGGCCCCGATCAGGTACGCCTGGCCACCACCACTTACGCCACCACCGAGGACCACATCGGCCGCTTCCTCGAGGAGCGCTGCACCCGCGACAGCCATGCCGACCTCCGGGTCGAACAGGGCCTTCTGTATGCCGAATACCAGAACTGGTGCAACACCGAAGAAGGCGTCCGCGCCGCGACACCGCGCGCCTTCGCCACCCGTGTCCGCTCCGAACTCGGCCTCTCCTCGCCCACCGACATGATCAAGTCCAACGGGCGCAAGTTCTACCCGGGCTTGGCCCTGTTGGAGGCCGAATGACCAGCCACAATCGGCTCCGGCCCACGCCACGCGCCCTGCACGCGCCGCCCCGGCCGCTCTACCATGAACGCCAGGCCCCGTACCCGGCGGTCACCACACCCGCGGCCACGGGCCGCAGTATGGACAACAGCATCACGCACACACGCCAGGCCACGCTCCAGGACAGGAGCCAGCTGACGAAGGAGGGGCGGCAGCCATGAGCTCGCTGTTGACCGAGAGCGACCTCATCCACGAATCCGACGTGGTGTGGCTGGAGCCCCTCGACGGTCTCGACTACGTCCGCCAGGCCCTCGACAAGACCAAGCGCCGCAACAACCGGCCCCCCTACGCCCGCGACGGCCGCATGGTCGGCTACGCGCGCCTGGACGACAGCGCCGAACCCGACCCCGACAGTGGCCTGTACAAGCGCCGCGTCTTCTACCTCCTGCCGCACGACCGCGACAGCATCCCCGACGGCCTCTACCACGAAGGCGCCCCCGGCGAAGCCGTCGACCCCCGCACCATCGCACCCAAGAAGCCCGGCACCAAGACCGACCGCTCCCAGCGCGGACCCGCCGCCATAGCGTCCGCAAGGCTCTAACTTCCCCCTCACCGCGGAACTCGAGGGCAGAGGCGCCGGCTAACGAGCTCGTGCACGGTAGGCAGTGAGGCGTAGAGTTTCTGATCGTCGATCATGGTCGTTGTGGTGGGGATCGTGCAGTCCCGAGCGGTTCAGCTCGTCGAGGGTGGTCTCCAGCACTGCGGGAGACGGAGGTACTGGTCCCGGCCCGCACCGACCTCAGGTCGAAGGCCGCGCGCATGGCCGCCGAGGACGTCGGGATGAACGGCTCGGCGTGTCTTGTGCAGCGATCATCAGCGACCGGAGGATCACGGGCTTGTCGGCCGATGTGATTGCTGAACTCGTGGCCGAGTTGGGCGCGTTGTGGCATGAACGGCACCAGGCCAAGCTTGCGTCCAGGCCGCGGAAGCGGGCGGTGGGCGCCGGAGCGAAGCATCGGCTGGTCTTCGTCGACCGGCTCCTGGCCACCCTCGTGCACCTGCGGGCACGGAGTCACGCACGACGTGCTCGCCCGCTGGTTCGACATGGACCGCTCCACTGTCACCCGCGCCATCGGCGAGATACGACCGCTGCTCGCCGAGCGAGGCTGCACGGTGAGCCCTGGCCTTCGGCTGCGGACTCTGGCCGAGGTCGTCGACCATCTTCGCGCCAGCAGGAAGGCCGGCATCGTCGACGGCACCGAGATCCGGGTCCGGCGGCCGGCTGCCGGACGCAAGGACCGGGACAAGTTCGTCTCCGGCAAGAACAAGCAGAACGCCGTCAAGACCATGGTCGTCACGGGCGGCGACGGCCGGGTGCTGTTCTGCAGTCCGACCATGCCCGGAAGCTGTGCGGACATCACCCACGCCCGCCAGTTAGGGCTGGTCAAGCTCCTGGCCGACGGTCCCGCCGTGGAGATCCTCGCCGATGCCGGCTACCAGGGCCTGGGAGCCCAGACCGGCGGACGTGTGGTCACACCTCCGCATCGCAAGTTCAAGAAGAACGCTCCGGACTGGTACGAGCAAATGCACGAGCGGCAGCGCAAGGCGCATTCCTCACGACGCATCCGCGTCGAGCACGGCATCGCGCACCTGAAGAACTGGCGGGCGCAGGCCCGCCACCTCGGCCGCCGCGAGCACGTGAGCGACATCGTCCAAGCCGTCGCGGGCCTGCTGTCCCACCAGCAGACCGCGGACCTGACGTCGGCACGCGAGGTGTGAACACCGAGCCCCGCCGCCATCCTCGACGCCTCACTGCCTACCGTGCACGAGCTCGTTAGGGTCACCTCTCCGACGAGGAACTGGACAACCTGCTCGACGGGGCGGTCAAGGCCTTCGACACGAAGGCGAGCAGCAGCCCCGTCACTACTGACGACCTGACCAAGCTCCGCGAGCTGGCTGCTGCGGCTGAGGCAGCGCGGGCGGCACGCCTGCGGTCGCCGTCCGGGACTGGCCCACCGTCGACCTCGGTCCGTGCGGCCGCGGACGGCCATCGGCGTGTGATGCCTTCGCGCGGCCAAACCAGCGGATGATGAGCAGGCGGGTTCCGCGTCGATACCCGAGCCGACGCGGGACCTGCTGGCGGGACCTGTCCCCTCATCGCCGACCCGGTGATCCGCGAGCAGGCGCAGGCCGCCCCCAGCACTCCGGCCCGCTCCAGGCCCCGGCCCTGTCGCTGCCGCCGCCGCTAGAGGACCCAGGCCGAAACGGAGCCTGCGGTGGATCCCAGCGCCCCAGCGCCCTGCTGAGCGCCTCTCTCACCCCGTCGGCCAGGTCCTCGGCGGTCTCCTGGTGTCTCGCGTCGCTCCGCCTCGCCTCTCGGATGGCGTCCTGCGCTGTGCTTCGGGCCTCTTCCACCTGCCTCTTCAGAGTGATTCCGAATCCGGAGACCTCGGAGAAGAAGACACCCAGGAGCACTAGGATCACGAGACCGGTGACGACCATGGGCGGATCTGTCATCTGGGGATGATGGCACACCCTGACGACTGTGCCGTTCGATGCCAACTGCTGGTCGCACACTTCGGCCGTGAAGAACAGGACGACGGCCGCACCCGCGGCGAGGACCACCAACGAAGCCGCCATCCCGGGTGCCCGCCGCCACAACTACGGCACGCATGTCACCGAACCCCCGCCCCAGACGAGCCCGCCGGGCCGGTCAGCCGGTGGTTTACCCTGCCTCGTCCACGGATGCACCTGTACGTGCTCGACATCGTCTCGTCTGGGCCGGGTAGCCGGCCTACACCCCACCCTCCCAAGGCCCTCGCTCCGCCGGACTCCCCAGCCGGAGCGAGGGCCTTCTCGCGTCTGCCGGACGTGGCCTGTCCTACCGCGACGCAGCTCTGAGGAAGATTTTTTTGGATCCCTTCTCACACACCTCCTCGCCCGCGGCTGAGAAGTCTGTGCGGTCTCACGATCGGCCCGCAGGGGCAGAGCACGGACTGCGCCTTCCGATACCGACGAACAGAGAGGGCCAGGCATGATCGGCGGCGAGAAGAAGCGGAAAGTGCCGCGCCAGCGTGGCCTTGCCCCTGGTGACCTATGCCCTGAAGAGGTCTTGTGCCCTGAGGCCCAGCGGCAGTGGGAAGCCGGGCTGAGCAAGACACCCGCGCTGCGCAACCTGGTCTGGGCCTACACAAACGCGCAGGGAACGCACACCGACGACGTCATGTCGAAGGTGATGATGGCGTTCTTTGCGCGGCTCAGGTCAGGTCCCTTGGACGGGGACGTCGAGGCCTACCTCAGGACGATCACCAAGCGCCGCGCGTGGAACCACCTCAAAGAACTCTGATCCTCGGCGTGATGCCCCGCAGGATTGATGACGATCGCAGGCAGGCGGATCAGGCCCGTTGACATGGTCATTTGGCGAGCAGGACGCGCTTGCGGAGGAGCTCGAATCCTGCGCGGCCGAACATCTGGCGCTTGAGCATCTTGATCCGGTTGACATGGCCTTCGACGGCACCGGAGCTCCACGGTTGGGAGAGGCCGGCGACGACGGCGTCAAGGTCGTGTTCGAGGTGGTGGGCGAACCGGTTGAGACTGGGCAGGCCGGTGGATGCTCTGGCTGATTCGATCCACTCTGGCAGTTGGTCGCCTTGCAGGTCGGTGACCATGTGGGCGAAGGTCCGCACGTGCTTGGCGAGGACGTCCAGTTCGGGGCAGTTGGCCAGCACGGCCTTGAGCTGGATCTGGTCGCTTTCGACCAGGGCGTCTGGGTGGGTCAGGAGCCAGCGGGTCACGGCGCGGGCCGATGGCGGCCGGGGTCCGACCGGCTGGGGTTTGCCGCGCAGAGTCCTGCTCACGTAGTTGCGGACGTTGCCGTAGCCGTCCGGGTAGCCCTGCTCTCTGATCTCCTCCCACAGCTTCCAGGCGTTGGTGCAGCCTTCCTGCCAGCGCAGGTCGAGGTAGGGCTTGTAGGCGTCGAGCTTGGTCGCGCGGCTTTGCCACTGGCCGGTGAACAGGTCCTCTGGTGTGGCGGCCCGGGAGAAGCGCAGGATCGTGTTGAGTGTCATGCCGAGCTGCCGGGCGACGGACCGCTTGCAGTGGCCGGCCTTCAGTAGCGCGTGGATGGTGGCGTGCTTGGCGCGGGTGCGTTCGGCGAACCGGTGGCCCGTCGGCCAGGGCGATGACGCGGCCGGCTCCGCCTCCTCCGGTGGTTCATCAGGCGGTGCTGGTGCGGGGCGCAGGCAACCGCGGTGTCGATAGACGCACTTCTCGGCGGCTTCGCCCAGGTTGTGCCAGAGGTGCCACCGGTCCGCGATCTGAATGGCCTGTGGGGCGCCACGGGTCGCGCCCTCGGCGAAGAAGGGGGCTCGGTCGCGGCAGACGATCTCGATGCCGGGCCGTTCGGCGAGCCAGGCCGCCAGCGTGTCCGCCTCCCGGTCCGGCAGGAGATCGATTGGGCGACGTGTCTCGACGTCGACGAGCACAGTTCCGTAGATGCGGCCCTTGCGCTGGGCGTATTCGTCCACGCCGACCACGCGGGGCTCCGTGACCGGAGGATCGGGCAGCGAGGCGATCAGCCGCAGCAGAGTGTTCCGGCTGACCGGAACCCCCAACGCGTCCGTCATCCGGGCGCCAGCCCGACCCGCGAGCGCGAGACCGACCGTGACCAACGTGGATCGCAGCCGCTCGGTCCGTCGGCCGAACTGGCGGGTGAGCCCCGGAACCTGCTCGGCAAAGGTCTTGCGAGGACAGGAGCTCTCCGCACAGACGAACCGCCGAACCCGTAACGACACCACGACGAACTTGCCCGCCGTCGGCAGATCACGAGGAAACCGCAGATAGGAACCATGTACTCGCCCCGTCCAGCGCCCGCAGCCCGGACAAGCCACCCGCATGGCCGTGCTCCGGGCCTCGACTTGGACACCCGCGTTGGCCATGTCGACGGACTCCAGGGACACGCCTTGCACTGAGGAGAACAGCAGCTCATGCAGCTGCGGCCGTGCTTCGTTCACGCCGCAGCACTGTCGACCACGCAGCAGTCCGGCCCGGCGATTTTCGGGCGCTCTCAAGCTCCGTCCCATGAAGACCAACAGTCACGCTCCGTACGCGACCACAAGAAGTGGACCAGAGCCCATGAAAAGTGACACAGCCACGTTGGACCACCGCGTTGCTAGAGATGGCATGTAAGTAGACCTCCACCGCAGGACGGCCGATCACGATCGGCGGCCTGGCCGTAGAGGTTCTCGATGCTGTCCCGGTTGTCAGCCTGGCCGCCACGGCAGTGGGCAGCCCGTTCACCGACCGCGAGCAGAAGTCTCCCGACCAGTGGGCCGGTGCCGCCAGCTGAGGCATCTACGTGCCCGTGCGCCGCGACCTGGTGACCGGATCGTCCTGGCGGAGGCCCGGATTGCCCTCCCGCGCCGACGATCCGGCCGTCCTCGTTCCGCTTCAGGTGCACCTTGCGCGCGTGCTGCCCCGGGGTGGGGCACTTTCAATCGGCGAGGCAACAATGTCGGTGGCGTGCGGCAGCATCAGGGCATGACGCAGATGAACAGGGATTGGTCGATCGGGAAGCTCAGAGGCTTCCTTGTCACGGCATCGATCTCGTACGTGCCGGATCCTCCCGGCGCGATTGGGCGGCTCCAGCTCCGGCGTCCTCAAGCAGCTCGCCACCCTCGTCGGCACCAGCGCACACATCTGTTTGAGCAGGCCCTCCCGCGCGTGCAGGCATGGTGGACCTGGCGCCTGGACCGGTGACCGCCGCGGTCGAGCCCGCCGCGCGCACGGAACTGACCGACACCCTCCCCGCGCTGGCCGCCAGCGGGGGGCCTCCCCGACGAGTGGATCCTCCAGAGTTCCGCGACCTGCTGCGCGCCAGCGGCCAATTGCGCCCGGACGCCACCACCTTCGCCTACCGCACCCGCACCGTCGGCACTCACACCGAGCAGGTCCTGCTCCTCCTCAAAGACTGGATCATGACCCTCGGCCCCCACGACCAGATGCCCCGCTTCCGGGAAGTCGACATCCGCACGTTTCTACGCACCGGCCTGGACGACCCGCAGCAGACCCCGCTGGCGGAGGAGATCATCAACCGCGCCGCAAGGGGCGGGCACGCCCAGTTCCGAGTGCTGCTGCGCGAAGCTGAGGTCGGGGAGAAGGACGCGCCCTGACCCCGCTGCCCCTGTCGCGCGACGCAGAAGGACGCTCCTGGCTCGGGGCTCGTTCACGGCGTGGTACGGCGTCGCCGGTCCCGGTCGTGCAGCGGGTTGCGTGCGGTCATGCCGGGGTGGGATGCCAGGCGTGGACGCGGACGGGGTCGAGGTGCAGTTCGTTGGGGCCCATGCAGTCGGCGGCCCAGGTGGCCAGGCGTGAGCCGCAGGCGCAGGCCAGGTTGGGGCCGGCTGCGCCGGTGGGGCCGCAGCAGCCGGTCTGGTTGTCCCCGCAGGTGAATGGAGCGAGGCGGGGGAGGACGTCGTCGGGGTGAACGACGACCGTGTTGCGCGGACCCGTGGAGACGGTGGACCCGGTGTCGGGCCAAAGCAGTTCACGGCCCGTGCTGCGGGCGTGCTGGCGGGGTGCGGTGGCCGGGACGAAGGGCGCGCCCCACGGGTCGGGGTCGATGGCATAGTGCCCGCGCGGGACGGTGGAGCGGGCCAGCCCAGTCTTCTTGTCCCGGCCGTTGTCCGGATCGTCGACGTCCGGGACGGCGGGCAGGGCCGCCAGGTCCCCGGTGAGCGCGGTGCCGCACTTGGTGCAGAAGAAGACGGTCACAACACGGGTTCTACCGTGGGCCAGGCCGGCCCGGCACGCGGATTGCGCTCCCGTTACCCGCTCAGCCGTTGGCCAAGGCCCTCAACAACCTTGCGACTGGGCTGAACCTCACGGTCAGGAACGTCGCGGCTCACACTCGCGATGAACTGACCGAACAGGAGGGCATGGAGCGGCTGGCGGCCTACAGTTACTTGGCCCGCCTGCTCGACCAGTGCGAGATCCGGCGCGCAGAGGAGCCCGAAGGCACGTGAGCCGTTTCCGTCAGTCGATCCGCTCCGTAGAGCGGCTGAAGCCGTTCCGGCCCGGCTCCTAAGCTCTCGGCATGACGATGACACCGGTTGAACTCGAGGCGCAGAAGGACACGCTGGAGCTCCTCAACAACGAGGCGACCTCGCGCTTGACGCGCCAGTCGGATTCACTGGCGAAGATCGACACCAAGGCGGTGTTCCTGATCGGTTTCGCGGCAACGGCCG
This sequence comes from Streptomyces cynarae, assembly GCF_025642135.1. Lineage (NCBI taxonomy): Bacteria > Bacillati > Actinomycetota > Actinomycetes > Kitasatosporales > Streptomycetaceae > Streptomyces > Streptomyces cynarae. The sequence goes on from NZ_CP106794.1 coordinate 267,283, forward strand.
CCCAGTTCTTGGCGACGCACAAGCACCATGACGTCCTGGCCTACTGTGCCTTCGCCGCGTACGCCATCGCCCTGTTCACGGGAGTGCTGACGATCCGCGTGGCGGAGCACAAGGAACTGGAGCCTCGGCGGATGATCACTGATCACGTCCACTTGCCCAAGAGCCAGGTTCTGGCCGCACTAGCGGCGTCCCGGGCGTCGATCTTCGAGGTGAACGAGCGACGCCAGAAGCTGAAGGCCCGATACTGGGGGGTCAGTCTGTGGTCGCTGGTTGCGGGGCTTGGCCTGTCGACTGTCGCACTCCTGCTGCACACTTGAGCCCCATGAGCAACGGACAGAACCAGGGGAACGGCCAGTCCGCTCCCGCGCCGGCCTCTCCAGCCGCGGCACCGGCGCCCCAGCCGGACTTCGTCGACACCTTCACCAACACGGCGATGATCGGTTCCGACAAAAAGAGCGACACCAACCCCACGCTCAACAAGGCAGTGCGGCCGCAGGGGAACACCGAGACCCGCTGAAATACCGCCTCTACAGCCATCGAGCCCGGCCCTCCTGTCGGAGGATCGGGCCAGAGGTGAGACACTGGGACTCCCGCAGGAACTGGCCAGGAAGCGGTCCGGGCGGGTCATCAGCGCCGGTGGCGCCAGTGCTGGTGCGCCTTCAAGACCTCGTAGCTCCACGCGGTGCGCTGCTGGGAAGCCGAGTGGCCCGTAAGGAGGCCGAGCTGTTCGGCGATCGCCGGGAACCGGGGGTGCATCTGTCGGTCGCCGACCGTGACCAGCGCCGACAGCAGCGGTTCGCCTTCCTGACGGTCCTCGTCCACTAGCCAGAGGATCACGCTTTCATCGTCGCGGTGGAGGCGGGCCAGCCCCGGCAGGCGCTTGCGGATCGCAGGCCAGCTGGTGGTGGCACCGGCGCGGGCAGTCTGCTCAAGCAGCGGCCGTAGTTCGGTCGCGATCTCCCACAACTGCCCGGCCTCCAACAGCGCCGGCTGCGCCGTACGCGAGGACGGCCGCGAACCAACGACCGCAGGCGCGGCCTGCGTGCCCGGGCGGCGCGCGGGCGTGGTCACCGCTGGAAGTTCGGGGTTGGCATCTGAGGACCACACTGCCGCCGGAGGCGTCGGAGCGGGCCCCGCCGCCCGCCGGGGCCGGGGAGCCACGTGCCGCTCCGGACGCGGTGGGGCCTTCGGCGATGGGCTTGCTGTCTGGCGCCGTTCCTCCTCCTGCCAGCGACGGGAGCCCAGGATGTCCTTGTACGACGCCAGCTGTGCGCGCTGCTCCCTGGTCTCGCTCGGCGGCGCCTGCGCTGCCTGCTGCCAGGCCAGGGCATATAGGTCGGCCGCCTCCGCCACCCTGTGGTTGTCGATGGCCCGCTGCAGCTCGGTCAGAGTGTGGTTCAGCGTGCGGCGGACCGTGGCTATTTCCATGGCCGTGCGCACCGGGCGGCCTGTGGTCCGGCGCCGAAAGTCCATCTGCCACGCAGAGCCGCCACTGAGCCGTACCCGAGCCTTCGACAACAGCGTTCCCCTCTCAAACCGGCCGTGAGCCACCGGCGCCCCACGGCGTAAAGCCAACATCGGGCACGGCCGGGCGCGGCACAAGGGCACCGGACAACGCACGACTTCATCCGAGATGCGCCAGCGGCCACGATCACGGTCAGGCCTTCTGCGCCAAAGGAGCCGACGGCATCGGCGTGACCCCGCCTCAACAGGGCCTCTTCTACCACTTGGTTGCCTCGGGCGCCGGGGATTGGCTTGCATCGGCGAATGTTCCGGGCGACTGGCGACGGAACGCGAGGCTGTGGCCCCAGCGACCTGCGGGAAGTGTCGTTTTGCCGGGGATTGACGGCATTCGTTTTTCGCACAGCGTGTCGCTAGGGTCACGCTCAGGCGCGCGCAGGTCCTCGCACGGTCGCCAAACCTACATCCGAGGGCCTGCGCGCGTTCCCTAACAACAACTCCAAGGAGATGCGATGTCTCGATCCCCTCGGCGCCGTGGCGCCAAACCGGCAGCTGCCCGTCCGGCGCCTGGAAGGCAGGCTAACAGGGGCGACAAAATTCGTGCCGTTGTTGCCTCTGCGGGAAAGGCAAGGTTCGTTGCGTTCCTAGCGGTTCCTGCCCTGGCCATTGTGCTCATCAGTGGTGCATCGCTCGGCGCCCGGGCCAGGGCCGATCTGGTCGGGCAGGTGCTGGGCAGCGTGCTCGCCGCAGTGGTGACGGCCGTGCTGAGCAGCAACAGGCGGCGTAAGCGGCACAGCTAGCCGCGCGGTGGGCGGGCCGCTGCGACAGCGCCCCGCCCACCGAAAGGGTGTTCCCAAGCAGTTGACGAAACCCCGCCCGGCCCGGATCCGGGGACGAAATACCCGGGCATCAACGACCGGTCGGGTCACAAAAAGTAGCGAACGAGTCCTTGACCCAAAGGAAGAATCTCCGTGGACCGCTGCGCCTTCTGTCACGCTCCCTTCCCACTGGCCGGCCCCAGGGTCGGACGTCCTCAGAAGTACTGCTCCGCCGCATGCCGCCGGTCGGCTCACCGAGCATCACGCCGCCAGGCCGACGCTCTAACCGCGCCGCAGGTGCACCGCCCTCGCCTGACTCGCACAACGGCGTCTGCCGCGCCGAACGCGGCTCTGCCGCCCCGCACCACCCCCGGCCGTCTGGACGAGATCCTCGGAGAAATCATCCGCGACCTCCAGGACGACGGCAGGGTACTGCTGCGACAGCTGGGAGACGACGACACCGAACAGATCCTGGAACAGGTCCAGCAGATGCGCACCCGGCTGGACTGCCTGACCGCGGGCCTGGTCGGGCGGGCACGGCTGCGCCAGGGCACCTGGGCCCGTATCGGCCTGGCGCTGAGCGTCAGCGAGGACACCGCCCGGCACCGGTACACCGACGACTACATCGTGCGCCGCCTGAAACAGGTGGGACACCTGCCATCCGTGCCCACCTCGCTGCGCGCCCTGTATGAGGAGCCGGCCCGGCACGTCGCCGCCGGCCCGGCGGACACGGGCGAGGAAATCCCCGACGAGGTCGAGGCCGTCGGCGCGGCCTACAACCGCCTGGCCCCCGTGCTGTCCATGCTCGCCCGCGCCTCGGAACTCCCGCTGCACGAACTGGCCCGCCAATCACGCTGCTCCGCCTCGTACCTCAGCCGCATGCTCAGCGGGCACCGGGTGCCCTCCTGGAAGATCACCGAACGGTTCGCGCGGGCCTGCGGCGCCGACCCGGTCGTGCTGCGCAAAGTGTGGGAGACCGAGCAACTGCGCCGGCGCCAGCCCCGCCGGCCGACTGCGGACCAGCACGAGATCGACTCGCTGGACGGCATCAGCACCCAGGCACAGGCACTCCAGCGCCTCATGGCCGCCCTGCGGACCCTCCACGTGCGAGCGGGACAGCCCACCGCCCAGCAGATCTGCATCACCTCACGCTGGCGACTCCAGGCGGCAGAGGTCACCGACGTGCTCGACGGCGCCGCCATGTGTGACTGGCCGACATTGTTTCAACTGGTGCAGGCCATGGGCGGATCCGTCGACTACTTCCGCCCCCTGTGGCAGGCCGCAACCGAGTACCGCGATCAACCAACCGAACCGCCACCCACGGCGACCACAGTGGACCAGCCGTCCGCTGACGCACGGCCTGCAGGACCAGCGGACAACGCACACCACCTGATCAGCCAGTTCCGCGACGTCCTAGGCAGCGCACCCGCCCTCGACCTCGGGCAGCGAGAAGCCATCCGACGCCGGATCGCACAGCGCGCCGAGCGCCAGGGCCACAGCTGAAACACGGAGGAGCGGTAGCTGGCACCTACTCGCCCCAAAAACATCGGTGACGCTCATGAGGCGATACCGGGGCACACGGACCCGGCACGGTCCGTAGGGGTGTCCGGCGTCCGGCGGCTTCGAGCACCCTCGGTGCCACCGTCGACGGGTCGCCGCCGGCCACCCACCGGAAGCGCAGCGCGCGGCCTACCGCCTGGGACCGCTCCGCGAGGTGCTCGCGTGAGCAGCCGACCAGCATGTACTTGCGACGGCACTTCACCTGGAAGTCTCCGCAAGGCCGCGCCTTCTTTCCGGGGATGCCCACGCAGCTGGGGTATGACCACAACCCTGCCGCCCGGCCCTGCCCTCCCGTTTCGGAATTACGTGGTGACGGCCCGGTGACCCCGTTTAGCGTGATCTAGCTGACGGTCGTCAGCAGCATGTGCGAACACCCTGGAGCACCGATGGCTCTGCCGGCCCGGCTCACCGCCGCCCTGGGACGACACCCCGATCACCTCACCGAGGACGATCTGCAGCGCGCGGTCGACAACCAGATTCCCGAGAGCGTCGACCTGGACTGGAAGAAGGACTTCTACCAGGGCACCGACGCGGGTAAGAAGGAGCTCGCTAAGGACGTGTCCGCCATGGCCAACACCGCCGGCGGCATGGTGGTCATCGGCGTCCACGACGGCAATCAGGACCACGCCCACGACCTGGACCCCGTCGAATTGGTGCCCGGACGCGGTGAGGAGTGGATCCGCTCGGTGCTCGCGAACTGGATCCAGCCCGTCGTGCCCAATGTGGGCGTCCGGGTCGTGAAGTCCGCGGCCAAGGCGGGCAAGATCTACTGGGTGCTCACCGTGCCCCCGAGCACTCAGGCCCCGCACGCGGTCGCGGCTCTGGGTAACGACTACAACTTCCGCGTCCACGTCCGGCACGGCACCACGACCCGCACCCTCGCCGAATCCGAGATTGCCCAGCGGTACCGTGACCGTTTCCAGGCAGCCTCCGACGACGCCAACCGCCTGCGTCAGGTTGTCGACGCGGGCCTTGGCTACCTGTCGGACTATGTGAGCAGAACCGTAGATGGTCGCAGCGCTCCGGTGACCTACTACCCGGGCTGGGTCAGCCTCGCCGTAGTTCCGGCCGTACGCGGCACCTATCCCTTGACCACCCGGGCCGATCGCGACGCTGCCTTCAACCGCTTCCACGACCTCGCCTGTCACGCAGTGACGCTCAACGCGCGGCCCCACCACCCCCAGCTGGTAGGCCGTCGGCAAGTCCGCTTCGAGGGCCTTCCCACCGGCCAACTCCATCAAGACGGCAGCTTCTACGCCGCACAGACCATCAGCCTCCACAACGATCAGCGCGACGCTGACGGCCCCCAACAGATGTCCCAGCGCGCATTCGAACTCGACCTCGTCACCCTGGTGCAAGCAGCCGCGGCCTGGGCAGCAGAGACCGGAGCGGCCGGCGACCTGATGCTGTCAGCCGCACTGCACCGCTACGACGGCAGTGACAAGACCGTCCGACTGGTCGTGAACGAAAGTGCCTTCCAACACGCCCCGGCGCTACCGCTTCCCGCCACTCCTGCGCAGACCACAGGAGACCTCGCCGCCATCGTCACCGACAAGCGGGAAGCCGTTGTCGTGGCCTGTGCTCTCGCATCGGACCTGCTTGCCGACATGGGAGCCCACCAGCCGCGCTCCGCCGCGTTCCTGTGGTGGGCCAAGGACCAGCCTGGACGGTTGCCGTAGGCGCCCACTGACGTCACTGAGCCGCTGTCTGATGTAGCCTCCGGGCGATCCCGGAGCGGTTCGCGTCACCGCAAGGATCTCTTGTGCAACGAGATCGGCGCGTTCAGGATCGGCCCTTGTCGACGGCAAGGTTGTCCTTCGAACCCCGGTGACACGATGGCCGGCAGACCTGCCCCAGGCGCTGTCGAGCCGGGTACCGAGGTCAGCGCGCGTGATCGGCCAGTGAGAGAAGCAGGTGCGCTGACGGGGGGGGGAGGTAGTCGGAGTGCGTGCCTTCGATCCGTAAGGGTGAGCTGCGGTGGCACGCGCCAGCATCTCCGTTGATGAGCCGGGTGGCGCGGAAGGCGTAACTGCCGGTGATGCAAGGGCACGGTGTGCAGGCGCTCCCAGTTCAGTGCGCTTCGCTGTGCTGGAGAAGACGTTCGCGTCAGGTGCGGGTGACCGTGCCGCACACGTCGGGACGGTTCGGGTCGAGGTTCTTGCTGCGGTCGTAAGGGTCTGTAGCCGGGCCGGTCGCCGGCGCTCCGCTCGCAGCGTCCGTGGTGAACTGCGGATGGAAGAAGCCGTCGTAGATCTCGCAGGCGCTGTTCGCGATGTCCTCGTCGTAGCTGATCACACCCAACTTGCCGGGTGTGACCTCGTATTTCGTCGGATCGAGCAGCTGCGTGTCCAGCACGCGACGCACGATGGTCCGTTGCACCTCCGTGGAACCACCCCCGGCCTGGGCGACGGGATAGACGAAGGTGTAGTCGGCGTGCACCATGACGGAGGCGCCCTCGCCCCGTTTGAAGGTCATACGGCCGCGGACCTTGACCACATCGCCGACGAGCCGGAGTTCGTGCGGGTCGAACCGGCTGAACATCGTCAGGGGGTCGTGGCGCTTGTCCGGCTTGCGCAGCGCGGTGTCCAGCAGGTCGAGCAGATCGGTCTGGTGCGGGTCGATCACGTCCAGCGCCGCCTGCGGACGCTCGCCGCGCAGGGTGCGGGGATCCACGTTCGCCGCCACGAGGAGTTGCTTGGTCTCCTTCAGCGCGAAAGCGACCTGTGCCCTGCTCAGGGTGCCCACCGGGGTTGCATTCGGCAGCACGATGGCGTCGGCTCCGTCCGCCCACCCCTCGGCGGGCGAGCCCGCGAAGGGCCGCTTCAGCGTCGGCACGCTGGGCTCCCTGGCGGACGGGGCCGTGGTGGGCCGGGTCGTCTCCGGCGGCAGGGGAGTGGGCACTGAATCCGCGTCGCCGGAAGACGCGAACCGGTCTCCCAGCCCGTCGGGCAGATGGGACAGCGCCCAACCCGGATGGACCGCGATGACGGCCACGGCCACCGCGACGACTACACCGACCGCGCTGAGCATCCGGCGTCGCCGCCCAGCCCGCCCGTCCAGCTCACGCCATGCCGAACCGGTCCGCCAGCCTTCCGGCTGCCCTGGCTGAACGGCCGCGCCGGCCCCACCCTTCTTCCGGAACCGCCTCTTGCGCCCGCCCTGCTGAGCCGTGGCCCGCGCGTCCTGTTCCCGCAGCCGCGCGGTGACCATGCGGGCGCGGGCCGAGGGCTCCTTCGGCGCGGTGGACCGTATCTCACTCTCGTGGTCCCGGAGGAACTTCTCCCACATCTCGTCGGGTACCGACGATTCCTCCCCGTCCTTCGCCGGTCTGCCGTCGTCCGGCCCCTTGGTGCCCATGGGCCCCCTCCTTGTCGTTCACCGTTCCTCGCCCGCGCGCGTGCCTGACCAGGGCGTAACGCCTGCAGGCTGTGGCGATCAGCGGTAGCAGGCGCACATCCAAGCAGAGGCCACCGACACCGGGGGACAGGGGGTGCCGTTCTACGGGCGTCGGTCAGGGCGTATGGACACTGCTCGTCGCTTCCAGCTCACGGCCCGGAAGCACCAGAAGTGACGCCCATGGTGTCGACGATCACGCAATTCGGCTCTGTCGGGGATCTTGTGACGATGAGGGGGCCGAAGCCTACTGATTCGCCTCGGCATGAGCGTCGGCACCGGCCTCGCGGAGTTCGGCCACCATGGCGGTGGCGACTTCTTCCGGCACGTTCTCGAGGATGGTCGCGGGCAGGTGGCTGATGAGGGACTTGCAGCGCCACAAACTCTGCCTGGTTCGCTGGTGCAGTAGCTTCACGATCTCGATGGCCCGGGGGCCGACGTCAGTCAGGACTACGGTGTGCGGCAGGTCGTCGCAGACCAGCAAGAACGATTCGCTCACCGTGTCCGATCCCTCCGTTCACTCCGCAGATGGCCTGCAGCATATGGCGAGCTCGGCGATCACGTCCTGAGGAGGATGCGTCTACGGAGGAGGTCGAGGTTGGCCCGGCCGAAGCCCGTGCGCTTGAGGAGCTTGGCTCTGGTCACGTGGCCCTCGACCTGGCCTGAGCTCCATGGCGTCGACAAGCCGGCGGTGACAGCGTCCAGGTCCTGTTTCATGCCGTTGACCAGGGAGTGCAGGGCGGGTAGGTCGTCGGCGAGGACGCGGTCCATCCAAGCGGGCAGGCCATCGCCGCGCGGGTCGCGCATCATGGCGGCGAAGTCGCGGACGTGGCCTGCGGTGGCGTCGAGGTGCGGGCAGGCGGCCCGAATCTCTTTGAGTTCGGCCGCATCGCTCTCGGCGAGGTGTCCAGGGTTGGTCAATGTCGGGCAGGCTGCCGTCGGCTTCGACCAGGTCCGCCAGGACGCGGTAGTGGCGCTGCCAGTCCAGCGGCCACGGGCAGTCCCAGTCCGGGTCGATGGCGGTCAGCTGCGCCGCACGCTGCTCCGCCCGCTTGGGGTCCTTGCCCAGGCCGTTCTTCGCGCCCTTCCGCCGGAGGTTGGCCATGTGCTGCCCGATGGGCACAGGGTCGCCGCCGGCCGGGTCGTCCCACATGGCGTCCTGGCGGGGGGCGAGGTGCCCGGTGTCCCGCCGGTAGGACCGGAGCGCGGCGAGCTTGGCTTCCCAGGCTTCCTCGCCGGGCTCCCACACCATCCCGGCCTCGGGCGCGTCCAGCAGCTCCTTGCTGTGACGGAGCATTGATCTTGAGTGGGCTTGGTCGTTCGGGTCTGGTGTCCCGTCTTTGGGGGTGGGACTCGGGACGGCTGGATCGGCTGCGTTTGGGCGGGATGGGCGTGGCCTGGTGCCGTGTTCGGTTTGCTTGTTCGGGCGTTTGGCCTGTGGTCCGGTAGTTGTGTGGGAATGATCTCGGGTTTCCGGTGGATGTAGTGGTGCGTCCATAGGCGGCTGGCGTTAACGCCACGACCACGCCTGTGTGGCATCCGACGTAGGCGGTTCGTCTCCGAACCGCACGGCAGACACGTCAGCCGCTCCAGATGCGAGCTCGCCCAGCGGCACCCCGTCGAGGGCCGACAGGCACCGCACACCTCCGAGACAGAACCAACCACCCGCTGGCTGCCCCGGGCCGACCACCCCCACACCGCAACCGCCCGAAAGCCGCAGATCATCGAGCTACAGCGCGGTTCACCACCACGCTCTCACTTGCCAGGCTGAAAGCGAAGATGGGGCCGGGGAGCATCAGTCAAGATGTGATCTCCGGTGTTCCGGGAGAGAGCTGGTCGCCGTGCAATGTCCAGGTGGTCACTGCGGTGCCGGTGGCGCAGCAGGTCATGTCCGTGGCGCGGTACCAGTTCTCGTGGACGATCACGGAGCCGTGCTGTATTTGCACGCCGGCCAGGAGGGTGACGTGGACGTCCGGCGCCTGCTCCTGGGGAGTGATGCTTCCGAGGGCGACGAGACGGCCGTGCCGGGAGGCGAGGATCACGGCCCCGAAGCCGAGCTGGCCGTCGGCGGTTCCGCCGTTGTTGTCGCATTCGACCTCCAAGGCGGCCTCGGGCCGCCCGTCGCCGTCGATGTCGCCGTAGGTGACTTCCTGCATGCTCCCCAGGTGGACCCGGCCGAACCGACGGGATGTGGCCATGGCTTCCCCGGCCTGGAGCGCGATCACTGCGGGGATTGCACAGAAGTCGCCGGGTACGTGGACGGAGGCCCAGTCCAGTTGGTGAAGGTCTGCGGGCGCGGAGCCCAGATCGGCGGGGTGTGGCGCGGTGGTTGCTGATTGCGTCATGGAGGGAGGGGCGATGCCGGGGGGTGTGGTCTGCGACTGGGTGATCGGGGGGCCCACCGAGGGAGCGCACCCGGCGACCGCCAGTGTCAGGCAGACGAGAGGAGTCAGTAAGCGGCTCGGACGGGGCAGGGACGTCCACACGGGCGCTCCTTCGTACGGGGGCGATGGCAGAGCTCTCACGCGCATGGCCCGCCGGCGGCGCACAGTTCCGGTCATGACGCGCAAGGCGGGTCGTACGTCATCTGCGGTAGGTACTGCTTCCACTGGTCGGGGGTGATGTGGGGGGACTGGGCGCACAGCCGTCGCAGGATGTTCGGTGCCTGGGCGTCCCATACCTGTACCTCGGTGGCGGTTTCGGCGGCCAGTTTTTCGCCGTTGGGGCTGAACGCCAGCAGGGCCGGGTCGAATGCCCCGCCGACCTGGAGGCTCGCCAGCACAGCCGGGTGTGAGGGATCGCTCATGTCCCACAGCAGCAGGTTCCCGTCCTCTCCCGCACTTGCCGCGAGGGGAGCCTGCGGGTCGTAGGCGAGTCCTCCTATGCTGCCGACATGGCTGATGGGCGAGGCCAGTTGTCTGGGATGTGCCACATCATGCACGTCCCAGGTGGTCAGCGCGCCTGCCGAACTGCCCGCGAGGAGGGTGCGCCCGTCGCTGGTGAAGGCAACGACGTCTTCGTTGCCATGGGCGGCCTTGATGGTCGCCCGCTGCACGGGCCGGGATGGTGTCGCGATGTCCCAGAGCTGGATCTTTCCGGCGTGGTCGACCGATGCCAGGGCCTTGCCGTCAGGGCGGAACGCCACGTCGTTGCCCTTTGATCGGGAGTCGTTCAGTTTGGAGAGTTGAACCGGTTTGCCCCGGTTGCGCACGTCCCACAACTGCACTTCGTCCGCGCCGACTGCCAGCAGGGAGCCCGCCGGGGCGAAAACCACCGATGAGGCACCGGTGACCGCCTGGCCGCCGGGGACGAGCGGGCGGGGGTGCGCTCGGTCCCGCACGTCCCACAGCGCCACGGACGCCCCGGCCGCCAGGGTGTCTGCGTTGGGGCTGAAGGCGACGGCGTTGCCGCCCTGTCCGAATGAGGGCACGGTCGACAAGACTGTCGGCGCTCCGCCGGTGGTGTCCCACAGCCTGGTCGGGTAGCCGGCCGCCAGGGTGGCGCCGGTGCGGTCGAACGCCGGGACCGTCCCCGTGCCGCCGGACAGTTCCCACTGGGCGGCGGAGCGCGAGGCCCCGTCGATGTTCCACAGCCGCACCGTGCCGGGCTGCCCGGACACGCCGTCGGTGCCGAGTGCCGCGCCGTCCGTGCTAGCCGAGGCCAGCGTCCTGTCGTCACGGCTGAACGCCAGTTGCGCTATACCGGATGAGTGGCCGGTCAGCTGGGATCCCGGGACCGGGTGGAGCGGGTCGGAGACCTGCCACAGCTGGATGGTGCCGTCGTCGGCGCCGACGCCGAGCGTGGATCCGCTGTGTGAGAAGGCGACCGCGCTGATGCCCAGACGCTGGCCGTTCATGATGGAGTCCTGCCGGGCATCCTTCGGCTGGGTGACGTCCCACAGCCGGACGGTGTCGTCCCTGCCGCCGACGGCGAGCAGGTGTCCGTCTGGACTGAACGCCAGCGTTTGGCCGGAGCCTTGCACCTGCTCGCGCAGCGTCGGCCGGTCCGGCTGGGATACATCCCACAACTGCACGATGTTGTCCCCGCCGGCTGCCAGCAGACGCCCGTCCGGGCTGATCGCCAGCCCATCGGAGAGCCCGGTCGTGGGGGATCCGGTGAACGTGGCGGCAAGCCGGAGGGTGTTCGGTCCTCCGATGTCGAAGATGAGGACCTGTCCTCCGTCGATCCCTACGGCCAGATGCCGGGAGTCCGGGGTGAACGCCGTGTTGTCCACGATGGCGCCATGGGCCTCGGCGGAGGCGAGCAGCCGTGGACGGGTCGGGGAGGTCACGTCGAAGAGCCGGATGTATCCCTCCTGATCGCCCACGGCGAGCATGCGGTCGTCGTCACTGAGTGAGAGGCCCTGGGCGTATCCGTGCTGCCCGGTCAGATGCGCGAGGACCGCTAAGCGGCCGGGGTCGTACAGGGTCACGCCGGAGTTCCCGGCGATGGCGATCAGGTTGCGGTGGGGGCTGTAGGCGACGCCACGGGCCAGGCCGCCGACGGAGACCACCCTGGGGATGGCAGCGCTGGACAGGAGCGCGCCCAACACTCCGCCGTGGGGGTCGAGCCGATAGGCCTCGACGAGCAGTTGGCGTGCGAGGTCGGGTTGGGTGTCCTGCAGGTTCTGTGCGTCGGCGATGAGTTGGCGGGAGGTCGCCTGGTACTGCCGTGCGATGGCGGTGCTGCGCTGCTGCAGCGCGATGATGCCGCCGGAGGCGGCCAGCACCAGAAGCACGGTCAGTGTGGCCAGGGTGCCGCGGACCCAGCGCTTCGTGCGGCGGCGCTGCCGCACGTGCTCGCCGATCAGTTCGTCTTTGCTCATTCCGCGGATCGGTGCGACAAAGTCGGCGGCGCACTCGATCATCCGCGGATCGGCTCGGTTGGCTTGCTCTGGTGTGTGGAGCCAACTCAGGTCCACCCAGCGTGGCTGGTGACGGAAGACGCCTTCCAGTTCCTCGCGTGGCAGGGCATTGGTCCGGTTCCAGTCGAAGTCGGCGGCGTCTTCGTCCCAGAGCAGTGTCCCGTCGGTTAAGGCGATGAGGATGGTGTCCGGGCTTCGGTGGGTGAGCCACCACCGGATCTCCTTGCGTACCCAGAAGGACCCGGCCGCGGCAGGCGATGCCATGACGACGAGCCACTGCGACTGGCTGAGTGCCCTCTCGATATCGGGCCACAGTCCCGGACTGGCAGTGAGGTTGGTGACGTCGCGGAAGGTACGCAGCATCCGCCAGCGATACCAGGGACGGGCCATCGACTGAAGCTCGGACTGGAAAGCCGTCGCCACCGCGTTGTCCCACGAGTGGCTGTAGGAGATGAACGCGTCATAGTGCGGCGCGGCGTCGGAGCTGTCCGTCACGGCCTTCCGGCTCCTCCCCCTGGCCCGCGAGCGGCGCCACCGGAGACATCGAACCCCGCCGTCGCTCTGATGATGTCCGCCGCATCACGTACACCAGCGAGACGGGCGAAGCTATGGGCGTAGCCGGCCAGATGGCGCTGCACCGCGCGGAGCTCGGTCCGGCAGGTGCCGCACTGCGGCCAGAGCGATTCCGGCTGGCCTGGGTGTTCCTCCTCGTAGACCCGCAGCCTGGGATGCCAGGCCGATAAGAAGGGCCGCAGCTCCCGGTTGAGCATCGCGATGGCCAACTGCTCGACGGTGTGCCCGCCGGATACAGCGATCGAGGGCCTGCTGGCCTTGAGGGTGTCGCGCGTGGTGGCGAACAGACCGTACAGCGAGGTGAGGGCCTCACGGATGAGACCGTCACCGTCCGCGAGTGGCTGGGTGGAGACACGGGTGACAGTCTCGACGAACAAGTGCCATGCCACCTGACGCGCATCATCGTTCACGACGAAGGTGAACTCGCTCAACTGCGGGACTGTGACCTTCACTTCCGAAAGCCGTGCCGTGCTGCGGTAGAAGTCGAGGACAAGGAGCACAAGTGCCCCGGCGAGGCCGCCGACGACCGCGTAGAGTACCCGGCCGGACATGCGGGTCACAGCGAAGACGACGAGGCCGACGAGGGAGCCGGCGATGACAGCGGCTGCGCATCGCACCGACCGGGCGGACGCCCAGTACCGTACTGCTCGCCCTTCGACCACTACACCCCCCGGTGTGATCATTCTCCCTACAGCGGGGCCAATCTATGCCCGTACGGGTCCTGTCATGGGGTGATTTCAGTCTTTCGATACCGTTCGGTGACCGGCCGTTCCCTCAACCGCGATGGCCAGGACGAGCGCGGCGCTCACGGCGCAGGCGATACGCCCGTCCCGCGCGGCCGAGACGACCTCAGGCAGCGGTACGTGATGCACCTTCAGGTCGGCCTCGCCCGGGTCGCCGCCCTGCGGCCGGCCGGCGCTCAGCCCCGCCGCCGACCACAGGTGAACGCGGAGAGGGCTGAGGCCGGGCAGCGGATGGAGGGCGCCGTGCGACGTCCAGCATCCGCCGTGGTACCCCGTCTCCTCGCGCAGCTCCCGCTCGGCGGCTGCCCGCGGGCCGAGGTCTTCCGGGGCGACGTCACCTCCCGGGAGTTGCCATGTCATCCCAATGAGGTAGTGGTACTGCTCCACCACGAGAAGGCAGCTCTCGACGAGCGCGGCGACCCGGACGAGGTCCGGCGCCTCCACCCAGTCGTAGGTGTCGGCCTGCCCGTCCGGACGAGTGACACGGTCCCGCCTTACCGATAGGTGCGGTGTCTCGCACAGCACATGTCCGCCGTGCCGCCTCCACGATCCCCTGCGTTCCATACCCGTACGCTAGAGGACATGTGCGTGGTGGGCTCAAGGCGGTGCTGCGCCCGCTGATCGACGGCCGCACCGTCGACCTCGCCACACCCCCCCGACGCAGGCCTCACCAAACCGATGTGACGATTCATAGCGGCGTAGTGGCGTTGCCAGTCGGCCGGCCACTTGGGGTCCCAGTGCTCGTCCACGGCCTCCAGCGCCGTCTTCTACTCGGGGTGGTCGTCGAGCGCGTCGGGTGGCGCAGGCTGGACAGCCACTGTTCCACCGGCCGGTCCAGCATCGTCGCGTACCGGGGCGCGCGCAGCGTCCAGTGCTCCCCGTAGGAGCCCTTCGGGGCCTGAAGGTTCTCCTTGAACCGCTCATCGGCCAGCGACCAGACCTATGCCCAGTTTCTCCAGCCGCCGGGCGCGCAGGCCACTCCTGCGTGCTGCTGGGCGTGCGCTGGGCAGCGTGTCTTCGTACGGTTTTCAGTGCCCGGCTCGGACAGGACGGCAGGGCTTGGCGGTCCCGTGCCCGGTCGCACGTTGCATGGGACCGCCCCCTGAGGAGTAACTGGCCGCGGCAGGGTGGGGTGCCCCTGTCGTCCCTCCTTCCCGATGGCCCCGTGGCGGTCAGGCGAGCCGGCTGGCGGTCAGTGCCTCCTGGGCTGCGCCCTGCTGCCCTTCGTCGTGAGCATCCCGACGCACGGCGGCCACCATGGCGCCTCCCGAAGCGCTGGGCGCTGTTGCGTGCAGAGGTCGGATGGTGCGAGCGGTGCGGTAAATCCCTGCAGGTGTTGGCTTTGTTCACGAAGTTCGGGTCCTGGCACAGATCTTGGGGAGTGGTCGCGGAGTGTTACCTCGATGTTCGATTGCGAGGGGACATTTCGCGTGAGACCGCGTACGCCTTGTCGTCCGACGGTTGAATGTGACGCAACCTCAGATGCCTGCTGGCGGCTGCTGTTGTCGGCTGTGGACAGTGATGGTGCTGGTCATGCAGACCGATGCACCGTTTTGGGAGTCGCTGGTCTTCGATGGGATCGACGATGTGGATGTCGAGGCGGTTACGGCTGCATTCGGCACGGTCGAGGTGGTGGCGAGAGGTCGCGCGGCCGGGGCTGTATGTCCGACCTGCGGCCGCTTCTCGGATCGAGTCCACGACCGCTATCTGCGCAGGCTGAGAGACCTTCCGCTCGCTGACCAGGGCCTTCTGATCCGGCTGACGGTCCGGCGCTTCATCTGTGGGTCGGCGGACTGCCCGCGTCGGACGTTCGCCGAGCCGTTCTCGCGGCTGGCCGCCCCGCACGCACGGTTCACCACTCGGCTCAACCACGTCCTGGCGCGAGTGGGGCTCGCGCTGGCCGGACGGGCCGGTGCTCGGCTGGCTGCCGAGCTGAACTTCGGCGCGGGAAGGATGACCTTGTTACGCAGGGTCATGGCATTGCCCGATCCACGGTTCAGCACGCCGCGTGTGCTGGGCGTGGACGACTTCGCGATCCGTCGCGGCCAGACCTACTCAACCGTCTTGACCAGCGTCGAAGACCATCGCGTTGTCGATGTGCTCCCGACTCGCGAAGCCGGGCCGCTGGCTGCCTGGCTGATGCGTCACCCCGGCGTGGAGATCATCTGCCGGGACCGCGCCAGCGCCTACGCCGAAGGTGCCCGCCGCGGTGCCCCCGATGCTCTGCAGGTCGCCGACCGGTTCCATCTGTGGCAGGGCCTCGGCCGAGCCGTGGAGACCTGCGTCGCCGCCCACCGCGACTGCCTGCGCAGTCCCTCGCCCAGCGGCCTGCTACTGGAGGCCACCGGACTGCTTTCAGGACGGCCGCAGGACGACTCGGCGCCCGTCGGCCGGCGGGCCGAGCGGAAGAAGGCAGCGCACGCACTGGTCCACGAGCTGCTTGCCCAAGGCCATTCACGCCGGGCGATTGCCCGGCACCTGGGCTGGGGCCTCAACACCGTGCTCCGGTATGCAAACGCCGCACGCTGGCAGGACACCATCCGCGACAACCGGCCCCGACCCAGCAGGCTGGACCCCTACAAGCCCTACCTGGAGCGTCGATTCGCCGCAGGATGCACCAGCGTCACCCTCCTCCACAACGAACTCGTTGCCGTCAACGCGCCCGTCACCTACCAGATGGTCCGCGCCCACATCGCCACCCTCCGCGAGTCTCCGGTCGGCACACCGCACCGGCCTCCGACGGTACCCCAGGTGACAGGCTGGCTCACCCGACACCCCACCGCGCTGAGCGAGGACGACCGTGCCGGTCTGAAGGAGGTCCTGGCCCGCTGCCCCGAACTGGACATGGCCGCCGGGCATGTCCGCGACTTTGGCGAGATACTCACGGGTCGCCTCGGCTCCAGGCTCCCTGCCTGGATCGACGCAGTCGATGCCAGCCAACTGCCCGGCCTCACCGGCTTCGCACTCCACCTGCTCCGGGACCTCTACGCCGTGATAGCCGGCCTCACCTTGGACTGGAGTTCCGGCAGCATCGAAGGCGCCGTGAACCGCATCAAGAAGATCAAGAGGCAGCTCTACGGGCGAGCCGGATTCGAACTACTCCGCAAGATGATCCTTCTTCAATAGCACTCCGAGACGATCCCCAAGAGCTGCGCGAGAACCGGATAGTAGGAACCCTCTGCTGCACGGCGTATAGCCAGTGCATGCAGGTGCCCAGCCGTGGCAGGATGGCCTCATGTTGATCCGAAAGGGCGATGCCGCGTAGGCGTCCCAAGGCCGTCCGTGCACAGCGGTGGCGGCCACGACGGCAGTATCCGGTCCTGAAGGTCCCCGGTGTCTCCGCGCGGACTCGTGCAGCGATCCGCCGGGTGGAAGACCAGGAGCTGTGGCCCAACGCGGTCGCCAAGGCACTCTCGTGTTTCGAGTGGGCTTTTAAGCAGCCCGGACGCTACCTGGACGCCTCCGCGTTTGATTCGCCCGGGGTGGGAGATGCCCGCGATGACCTGGAGTGGGCGATGCTGTACCTTCCACCCGGAGCCAAACGGGACTTGGGCCGACTGATCACGCGTATCGATGAGGAACTCGAGCGCCGCACCTTGCCGGAGCCCAACTACAGCGAGTGGGCGACGATGTGCTGGTGGTGGACCAGAATGCGTGAACGCTAACTGTGCCTGGGGTCGAGCCCCTCCCTGCAATCGAACGAACCTGTCACCCTCCGCAACGATTCCCCAAGATCTGTGCCAGAACCGAAGTTCGGCAGCAGCTGTTCAGCAATTTGGGAGGCACCCGAACCACGCTGTGTTCGATGTTCACGAGATTTGACAGCGCCCAACCCGGTCGAGCGCGCCTTCGCTCTGGTCCCCGTGGGCAGCGTCCGCTTGGGAGTGGCCGGCATCGGTCAGGCGGTCAGGCCGAGCGTGGTCAGACGGTCAGGATCGGTGAGGATGTCGAGTCCGGTGATGCGGCCGTCCCAGATGGTGAACGACATGACGGACAGCGGTCGTCCCTCGACGAACGAGACAACGCCGGGTGTGCCGTTGACCAGCACCAGACGCGCGTCCGCCGCGAAGCGGGCGAAGGTGATCGCCTGGGACGCCACGTCGGCTGCGCCGCGCCGCAGGATGCTCGGGACGAGCGTGCCGCCATCGGAACGCGCGACCACGTCGGGGTCGAGAATGCCCAGAAGCGCCTCGAAGTTGCCGCCGCGGGAGGCGGCCAGGAAGGCGTCCACGACGCCGCGCTTGCGGGCAACGTCTGTGTCGGCCGCCGGGGCGGCGCCCTGGACCCGGCGGCGGGCGCGGCTGGCGAGCTGCCGGGTGGAGACCGTGGTCCGGCCGAGGATGGGGGCGATGTCGTCGAAGGGCACGTCGAACATGTCATGCAGGACGAAGGCCAGTCGCTCGGCTGGGGAGAGGGCCTCCAAGACGATCATGAGTGCAATGCCCACCGAGTCCGCAATCAGGATCTCCTGCTCGGGGCCGACACGGGTCAGCGCGGTGACCACCGGGTCCGGAAGCCGGATGGACCCGTCCTGCTCGGGCAGGGGACCCTCCCGTCGCGAGGTACGCGAGCGCAGCATGTCCAGGCATATCCGGCCCACGACCGTGGTGAGCCAGGCCCCCAGGTTCTTCACGTCGCTCACATCGGCGCGGCTGAGCTTGAACCACGCCTCCTGGACGGCGTCCTCGGCCTCGGCGAGCGACCCCAGCATCCGGTAGGCCACCGCCCGAAGCCCGGGCCGCTCCGCCTCGAAACGGTCGGCCAGGAAAAAGTCTTCGCTCACCTGTCACACCCCCGCGTCCGGATCCGTCGGTCCAGTGACAGACGCTAACGGATCACCAGGAGAGCATCAGATGAACGCCGCGATCACCACCACCGCCCGGATGAAGAACCCCGCTCTGGTCCTGCCGGACGCCATGAAGGGCATCCAGAACATCTACAAGGCCATGTACCAGGGCGGCGTCTCCCCGCAGATCCTGGAGCTGGTCCACCTGCGGGCCAGCCAGATCAACGGCTGCAGCGCCTGCGTGTTCGCCGGCGTGGCGGGCGCGAAGAAGCACGGCGAGACTGACGAACGCCTCCACGTCGTGGCCGCCTGGCGCGAGGCGCCGTTCTTCACCGACGAGGAGCGCGCGGCCCTGACCCTGACCGAGGCCGCCACCCGGATCGCCGACCGCTCCGGCAAGGCCGTCCCCGACGAGGTGTGGAACGAGGCCGCGGACCACTTCAACGAGGAACAGCTCGCCGCGATCATCCTGATGATCGGCCTCACCAACTTCTTCAACCGCATCAACACCACCATCGAGGAGCCCGCCGGAGCTACCTGGTAACCGGCGTCGCTGACGTCTCATCAGAACCCGACGTGCATGCCGTCCTCAGCAAAGGTGCTGGTAGCAGAGGAGTTCTGCCACCAGCACCGCCTCGGGCCCCCAGGCGAAGTCACACGCGAGACCGACGCTGCCCGAACTCGTGAACAGTTCGAATCCCGCCTTGGCTCCATCCGCCTCTCAATCCGGGGTTCTGGCTCAACTTCTGTGACGCGGCCACTCTGAGTGACATTCGGACACCTTCGAGACGTGCGCGAAGTCGCCCGAAAATGGTCCGTGGACGAGGCAGTCGGGCCGACAGTTCGAGGCTGTGGAAGAGGTCACGCTCCGGCTGAAGGAGTTGTTGTTCCCGTCGATCGCGGACGTCGCGGTGCTGTCGGTGGACGTGAACATCGAGATAGTGCGCGTTGACGCGCACTGCATCGCGAACGGCGCCCCGTGCCCGGTCTGCGGCGTCTGGTCGAACCAGGTTCATGGTTCCTACCTGCGGTTTCCCGCTGATGTGCCGAGCGGTGGCCGAAGCGTTGTTCTCCAGCTGAGGGTCCGTCGGTTTACCTGCGGGAACTCGGGCTGCGCACGCCGTACCTTCGTCGAGCAGATACCCGGCTTGACACGCCGACACGGTCAGCGGACCGAGCGGTTGCGCTCCACCCTGGCCGCGGTCGGCCTGGCCCTCGCGGGCCGGGCCGGAGCCCGCATGCCCGCGTTCTCGGGGTGTCCGTCAGCCGCAGCACGGTGCTCCGGCTGGTCGATGCGTTGCCCGAACCCGAGGCCCCCGCGCCGCGGGTGGTCGGCGTCGACGAGTACGCCACCCGCAAGGGCCGCCACTACGGCACCGTCCTCGTCGACATCGAGACCCGCCGTCCCGTCGACCTGCTGCCGGACCGGGAGGCGTCCAGTCTCGCGGCCTGGCTCGCCGAACGGCCGGGCATTGAAGTCGTCTGCCGCGACCGTGCGCCGTTCTTCGCCGAAGGCGCCTCCGCCGGCGCCCCGCAGGCCGTCCAGGTCGCGGACCGGTGGCACCTCTGGCACAACCTGAGCGAGGCCGCCGAACGGACCGTCGCCCAGCACCGCCGCTGCCTGCGGGCCCTTATCCCAGCCACCCTCGAACCCGAGCCTGAGCCCGCCCCGCAAGAAGAAGAACCGCCCGGTTCACCATGGCCGACCGGACACCGGTTCGCCGACCGGACCAGGTCCCGGCACGCCGCCGTTCACGCACTCCTGGAGGCAGGACACAGCCGGCGCTCGGTCCAGCGGCAGCTCGGCATGGCCTGGCACACCGTCAAACGGTGCGCCGACGCCGCGAAGCCGGAGGACCTGTTCACCGGCCAGTGGCAGAACCGGGCCTCGGTCCTCGATGACTACAAGCCCTATCTGGACGACCGCTGGAACGAGGGCTTCACCAACGCATGGAAGCTGTGGGAGGAGATCGTGCCGCTCGGCTACAAGGGCAGCTACCAGCGCGTCCGCGCCTACCTGCACAAGAAGCGCACCTCACCGCGACCGTTGACCGCCCGGCCGCCGTCGCCCCGAACGGTCTCCGGATGGATCCTCAGACGCCCGGAAACCCTCACCGAGCCCGAACAACTCCAGCTCAAGACCGTCCGCACCCAGTGCCCCGAACTCGACGCACTCACCCGACACGTCCGGTCCTTCGCGGTCATGCTCACCGACCGCCAAGGCGAGCGTCTCCCGAACTGGCTCGACGCCGTCCGACAGGACGACCTGCCCAGCCTCCACACCCTCGCCGCCGGCATCTACCGCGACCTCGACGCCGTCACCGCCGGACTCACTCTGTCCTGGAGTTCAGGTGCGGTCGAAGGTCATGTCAACCGGATCAAGATGCTCAAGCGCCAGATGTTCGGGCGGGCAGGCTTCCAACTTCTCCGCAAGCGCGTCCTACTGGCGTGACGGAGGCGGCCGCGTCACGGGCGTTGAGCCAGAGTCTTCGCAGTGAACAAAGCCAATGGGGTCAGGTGTCGGCGCATTCGTCTATGACGGCGCAGGCGAGGCGGATGCCGCCGACGTAGGCGGAGATGCCGTCATCGCCGTGCATGTGGGGCGCGTCCTGGAACCACTGCCGCCACAGGCCACCCTCTTGGAGGAAGTGGCTGGCCCGGTCGCCGTGCAGGACGGAGTCGGTGTAGGCCAGGGCGCCCATGGCTGTCGGCTGGTCGTAGGCGAGGTCGGGCCGACGCAGGTAGCGATCCAGGTAAGCGGCAAGCAAGTCGGCGTCCCGTGCGGTGCCGAAACTCGCCAGTGCCACACAGTAGGCCCCACCCGCGCAGCAGACCTCACTCTCCAGCAGCAGCGCTCCCAGACGCTCGCGGAAGTGGTCACGGCGCGAGGCGGCGGCGAGCCATGCCGCGGTCCGCCGCTCGCGCCAGCTGCCTTCGAAGAGGATGGTGAGCTCGGCGTCGGTAACAGCCTTCGCATCAGCGGCCAGGTGCTGAACGAACGGCTCGTACTCCTCGCGCGACATGCGAAGTACCGCTCCGCCGAGCTTCAGGTAGCGGCGCGCGGGGAGGCAATAGCGGCGGTACAGGGCCTGTATCTCGGTGTCGTAGCGGATCACCACCCCATCCTCTCGCGACGAGCACGCAGCTGAGGGCGTGGGGCGGAATACGCCTGCAGTGGCCCCGGGACGGGTGAGCAGGCTTTCGACAGCACGCAGCGCTATTACTCCACAAAAGTTGAGCCAGAACCCAATCCGGTGAACAACTGCTGTCCGATCGATCTCATGCACAGAGCCACTCCAGGGTTCCACCGACAGCGGCCCAGAAATCCCCTGCACCCAGCTCCTTGTCGCCCTCGGTGCCCCTGAAGCCTCCGCGCCGGCCGTATGCCTCGGGATCGGGCTCCTCCAGACGCGAACGGCAGGTCCGCCCGGGGGGTCACCCCAGTTCGCCCGACCTCGCCGCTACCCGGCTGGTTCCGTGCGCTACTCTGCGCCCACCACTCGAACATCCGATCTTCGGACAATAGAAAACGGGGGGCGCGCCATGCGTGGCATGCGGTTCCGTACGGCTCTGGCGGTCACGGCCGCCACGGCGACTTTGGGCACAGTCTCCGCCTGCGACGGCAAGTCCGCTTCCACGACGGGCCAACACGCGTCCGCCGCGCCGTCACCGGTCGCCGTCTCACCGGTGGACTACCTGCTCAAGGTGGAGAACGCCACATCCAAGATCCACTCGACCGAGATGGACCAGACCGTCACCACGGGCACCGTGCGCCAGATGCACATTGTCGGGGACAGCGACTGGGCCGGCGGTTTCAAGGCCAACGTGACCGTGTCCGTGAAGTCCTCCGTTCCAACGCCGGTTCCCTCTCTGCAGGTCAAGATCCGCAGCGATGCGATGTACATGAAGGTGCCCGCTCAGAAGGTGGCCAGTACGGGCGGCAAGCACTGGCTCAAGGAGCCGCTCGCCCTTCTCGCCGCGCAAGGTGACGGAGGCAAGGCCGAAACCGACCAGATGAAGCGGTCGAACCCTGCTATGGACGTACGGATGTTGATGGCCAGCGGGGATCTGCGCAAGGTGGGCCGGGAGACGGTACGCGGGGTGACGACCACCCATTACACGGGCACGTTGGACACCGCCAAGCTGATCGCCAGCAAGGAGGGCCTGACGCCTGACGACGTGAAGTTCCTCAAGAAGCAACTCGCGGCGGAAGGGGTTGCCGAGGACCACATCGACCTCTGGGTCAACAGTGAGAACCTGCCGGTGGAGATGCAGGAGCAGACGCAGACGAGCACCGCCAAGATCACATCGACTACCTACCTCTCCCACTACGGTGTCGCGGTCGACCTGTCCGTCCCCGCCGCATCCGACACCTTCACCCTCCACTCGGTGGTCGGCGCAGGCCAGACCGGCACGGCCTGATCCGGGAGCGTTCGGCGCGCCCCGGCCTACCTTGACGCAGGGGATCGGACCCCGACAGTGCCACAGGCGTCACCCTCACCTCGGCATCGGTGAGGGTGGTGCCTGTGGCCCTGTCGGGCCGCGCGGCTGGCTTTGTACGCGAGTCACGGTCTCCTGGGCCGCCAGGGCGACCGTGTAGGCGATCACTGCGGGCCACAGCTTGCTCGACGAGGTAGCCCCGGCCGCCCTCGTCCGGGTAGCGACTGGCCAGGCCCAGGGCGAAGCGACGATCGTGACGGCAGGGCAGGCGGGGGCTACCGTCTTCTGCGGCCGGGTGGCTGACGGCTACTGGTCGGGGTGGACGGCTTGGACGCCGGTGCCCGCGTACGCCTTCGGCGTCAGGGTGAGCAGGAACCGTCCGCTGGGGTGGGCGGCGGAGGGCCGGGCGGCGTGGATGGCGTGGACGGCGGCCCAGGGGTGCCCGAAGCGCAGCAGCTCGGTGGCGGTGACCGCGGCGTCGGTATCGAAGGCCTCGATGCGGATGAACCGCAGGCCCTTGATGTAGCCGAGCAGGCCGGGCCGCTCGGCGTCGCCGGCCGTCAGGGACAGCACCGGCGCGTACAGATCACCGAGTCCGCCGGAGGCCTGGACGTAGAACGCGGCCACCGCCTCGTTGAACGGGTCCTTCGGGTCGTACAGCGCCGCGGCGGTGGTGTGGTCCAGGACGACCGCGATCGCCGCCACTACGCCGCCGCCCGCGGACCGTGCGAGGCGGCGCCCAGGCGCTCGAGCAGAGCCCGGGCCTTGGCTTCGGCCTCCGGGCTCGGCGCGCTGCCGAGGGCGGAGGCGAGCTCGGCGCGGGCGAGCTCGGCGCGCTCGGCGTACTCGGCCTGGGTCGGAGTGCCTTGCGCGAGGTCCTCGACCAGGTTGCGAATGGTGGTGCCGTGCTCGGCCGCCAGCTGGGCGAGCCGGTCCCGCGCGGCCGTGCTCACCTTGATGCTCGTCTCGTCTGCTGCCATGTTCCTCACTCTACTCGCGTCCTCTACCGTTGGTAGAGGAAAACGGCAGCATGCTCCCGGTTAGCCTCCGCGCCCGTACGGAAGATCGCCCCCGCCGGGCCGATTGGCGTACGCCCTGCGACCGGGAGAGGACACGTCTCCTGCACGCGGTTGGTACGCAAGGTGTGCGCTTGAGCTGCGGGACACAAGGTGCCTCGTGGCCCGGCGATAGGTCCTGCCGGGGCGGGGACGATTTTCCTGGCCGTACGGTCCCGTCCAGGGACGCCCCTGTTGTCAGTGACGCCTGTCATGGTTCTGATCATGTTCGACGGACTTGATGACATCGACTGGGCGTCGATGGAGCGCGCGTACGGCTCGGCCGAGGAGGTGCCGGCGCTGCTGTGGGCGCTGCGCTCCCCGGACGCCGTGGAACGCCGCAAGGCCCTGGACCGTTTCTACGGTGCGGTTCACCACCAGGGCAGCGTGTACCCGCCCACGGCGGCCAGCCTGCCCTTCCTGTTCGAGTTGGCCGCCGACGGCGCCACGCCCGAGCGGGCCGCCGTGGTCGCGCTGCTGGTCAGCATCGGCCGGGAGTCCCTCGAGCGGGGCTTTGAGGACGATGGCACCGAGATCGAGTACTACCCACCGATGGGCTACGCGCAAGCCGTCGCCTTCCTGCGCGAGCGGGGTGCGCAGTTCGCCGAACTCTCCCGCGACCCCGACCCGGACGTGCGCCTGGCCGCGATCGGCGGGCTCGGGCTCTTCCTCGACGACGCCCGCCAGGCCGCCGCCATGCTGCGCGAGCGGCTGGCCGCCGAGCAAGGCATCGCGGCTCGGCTGCAGATCGTCGAGGCGGCGGCCACTCTGGCACTGCGCATGCCGGCGGCCTCGCAACAGGTGATGGACTGGCTCGCCGAGCTCGCCACCGACCCGGCCCAGAACCCGGCGACTCGGCTCGCGGCCCTTGTCCAGCGGGCCCGCTGCGCCCCGGACGAGATCGGCGAGGACACCGGGGCGGCCGCCGTCGGCCTGCTGCGCGAGACCGCCCGCGCCCTACCCGTACAACCGATCGCACCGGCCCCGAGCCGCCCGACGGCACCCACGGACAACGTTGCGCCACAGATCGTCGCCGCCTTCGAGGATCTCGACCGCCGCACGCGCGTATACGCACCGACCACGGCGCTGCTGCGTACGTTCCACGAAGCCCTGGGGGCCCGGGTGCCCGAGCGCACCGCGGTGCTGGCAGAGCAGCTGAGCAGCCCCGACTTCGGCTCGCGCCTGGACGCGGTCCGTATGAGCGGGGAGCTGATGCGCACCTGGCGCGGGGATCACACCCGGCTCCTGATGCTGGTTGCCGACCAGCTCACCACGGCCGATCAGGAGGTTGCCGCCGAAGCTGCGGCCGTCCTGGCCTCCTGCCACCCGATCGCTGCCCCGGCCCGGGAGGCCCTCGCCGCACACATCGATGCCCAACGCGCGGTGCACGGCCCTTACGTATGGGCGGCCCCCGACGTGCTGCTGCGCAGAAGCCACCAGGAGGCCGTGCGGGCCTTGGCGCGCCTGGCCGACGCACGCGCGCTGCCGAGTCTGCTGGCCGCGCTGGACAACGTCGTCGACGCCTGGCGTGCGATCCAGGTCGCAGGGCATCTGCTGCAGGCGGCGGACCAGTTGGTGCCCCGGCTCTGCGACCACCTGCGCCGGATCGACCTCTCCCAGCAGCAGACCGAGATGAGCGCCACCGCGATCCTCTCCGCCCTGGCCACCCTGGGCGACCCGGCCGCGCTTCCTGTGGTGGTGGACACGCTCGGTGCTGCGGTGCGCCTTGAGCAGGACCGCGTCACGCGATCAGCTCTTGATGCGCTGGGGGCGTTCGGCCCGGCGGCGGCCAGCGCACGGGAGACGATACGGCTGCTGACCACCGCCACCGACGCGCACGTACGGCCTGCCGCCGTCGCCGCGCTGTGGGCCGTCGACGGTGACCTGGCCGAGGTCATGCCGCTCCTGCTCGGCCTCCTCGACGACCGCATCACCTTCCGGATCAGCGACGCGGCTGATCTGCTCGGCGAGATCGGCCCGCCCGCCTCCGCCGCCCTGCCGCGCCTACGCAGCCTCCTGACACACGATTACGAATGGGTCCGGG
Source organism: Streptomyces cynarae (assembly GCF_025642135.1). NCBI lineage: Bacteria > Bacillati > Actinomycetota > Actinomycetes > Kitasatosporales > Streptomycetaceae > Streptomyces > Streptomyces cynarae. The sequence goes on from NZ_CP106794.1 coordinate 293,020, forward strand.
TGCACTGCGCGGCCGCGCTCTGGGAAATCGGCGGCCAGGCCGAGGCGCCGGCCGTCCTGAACGCCCTGCTGCAGGCCATGGCCAAAAACCCCGCGACGGCCAACCACGTCGTGGCATGCCTGGACCGCATGGGCCCCCTCGCGGCACCGGCCCTGCCCCTGCTCCGCGAGCAACTGGCCCTGCCCCGACGCGGCGGCAGGTTCCAGAGCATCGACCACGACGAGGAACTCCAGCGCATCGGCCATACCCTCATCACCCGGCTCGATCCTCCAGCGCCGGGAGCCGCCGCACCGAGAACAGCCTGAGGCTGCGCCACCCCTCCGCCACCACCGCCATCTCGCCCCCAGCGTGCCGTTCCGTCAGGGCAGACATCTGCGCGCCGTCGCTAGGCGCACGTCCATGACGAGAGCCGTGAACGGTCGTTTTCACTGAAGGACCTGACCTCTGCATGCTGGACTCGATCCGGCCGGCCCGATCGTTACGGCGTAGAGAACAGACCGGGCCCCGGAGGCGACTCGGCGCGGACACCGTTGGTGACCCGCAGGAACTCCAGCTTTTCCGCATCGGCGGAACCCGCGGCCACCGTGTAGACGACGAGTCGGATGTCGCAGCCTGGGACGGTGAGCACGTCGCAGTCGCAGATCACCTCACCCACCTGGGGGTGTACCACGGTCTTGCGGGCCGAGACGTGCGGGCCGACCGTGCCCTCGTCCCACAGACGGGCGAACTCCGCGCTGACCGAACGCAGTTCCTCGACGAGGTCGGTCAGGCCGCGGTCGCGGGGGTAGTCGATGAGAGCTGTGCGCAGGTCGGCGACGAGGGCAATTTTCAGGGCGTCGTCGTCCTGGAGCACGGGCCACGACGCGAGCCGGCTGGGCCCTGCGGCGAAGACCGCCCGTGCCAGGTTGCGCTCGTCGTGTGTCCGTGCGCTGGGATGGCCCATCAGCACTGACCATGCGGGGGTCCAGGACAGCAAGGTCCAGTCGGCGCTGAACACGCCCACGGGGAACTCCCCGAGACGGGCCAGCATCCGTTGGACTCCGGCCGGAACATGTGTGGAGACCGTTCCCTCCTGGGGAGGCAGGAGGCCGGCCAGCCGGTAGGCGTGATCGCGCTCCATGGGCTGCAGTTGCAGTGCCCTGGTCAGGCTCGCGACGACCTGCGCCGATGGGCTTTTGGCGCGGCCCTGTTCCAGGCGGACCACGTAGTCGACCGACAGCCCGGCGAGTTCTGCCAGTTCCTCGCGTCGCAGCCCCACCGCGCGTCGTCCGGGCCGTGAGGTCAGTCCGACGTCGGCCGGAGAAAGGCGGTCGCGCCAGCGGTGCAGTGCCGTTCCCAGGGTCTCGTCCACTCGGCCATTGTGTCTGCCGGGCCGTCGTCGTGCCTGGTACTGGCTGTCCTACCGTCACGGAGAGCACTGGCTGGCCTCTCGTCACGGGCCGAGAGTGGACGCATGACGACCACATTCATCACCGGAGCCAACAAGTCCCTCGGGTATGAGACCGCCCGCCGCTTGATCGAGGCCGGTCACACCGTCCTCATCGGTGCGCGTGATCCGGAGCGCGGCCGGGCGGCCGCCGACGCACTCGGTGCCCGTTTCGTCCAGATCGATGTGACGGATGACGCGTCGGTGGCTGCCGCCGCCGCCGACATCGAGTCTTGCGAGGGCGGCATCGACGTCCTGATCAACAACGCAGGCGTCTTCGGGACGCACAGCCCCGCCGACCAGATCACGGCCGCTGACGCCAGTGAGGTGTTCGAGGTCAATGTCGTCGGGATCGTCCGGGTCACGCACGCGTTCCTGCCGCTGCTGCGCAAGTCCGCGAGCCCGGTCATCGTCAATGTGTCCAGCGGTATGGGATCGTTCGCGGCCACCCACGACGCACAGCGCGTCGAGTCGAGGAACCTCGCGCCGCTCTACACGGCGTCGAAAGCTGCCGTGACCATGCTGACCACGCAGTACGCGAAGTCCTGGCCGGACGTGAAGGTGAACGCGGCCGACCCGGGCTACACCGCGACCGACTTCAACGGGCACAGCGGCCCGCAGACCGTGACCGAGGGCACCGACGCGATCGTCGAACTCGCCACCATCGGGCCCAACGGACCGACGGGAACCTTCCGCGACCGTCACGGTGAGATGGCCTGGTGATCCACCCCTGAATTGGGGCGTGCCCGGCACGGACGAGGGATCCAGAGTGGCGAACTCATGCCGAGATCCTTCATCTCGCCGGGCATGCCCCCAGGGTCGTCTTGGTTTGTTGGGCTGGATGATGGCGTGTGCGGCAGACTCAACGGCCTTGGAGACCGGGACTCAGCTGCGCAGCCCGATGAGCAGAGCTGCGGTGGTTACAGTCCCGAGGTAGACGTAGCCGTGCTTGTCACCGCGCACGTGGCCGGGGTCAAGGCACTCCCGCCGGACTACCAGATCGTTTACAAGGAGATGCAGAAGTACCTGTTCAAGGTCGGACTGGTCAGCCTGCCCGACGGGCTCCCCTGGGATCGTCGACTTCTTCGAGGAGGGCGTCGCCGCGGGCGAGGGAGTTTTGGAACTCATCGGCACCGATGCCGCCGCGTTCTGCGACGACCTGATCAAGGACTCTCCCACCTACGCAGATGCCTACCAGGAATCCATGAGCGGGGAACCCGGCGCGGCCAGGAAGTGACAGTCGCCGGACCGGTTCGCGACACTGCCGGTTCCACCACGGCGGGGTTCATGGCGTCGTCTGCGTCGGCTGCACGCGCACAATCGCATGTGCACGCCGGTCGGCGAGCTGCCGGTGCAGGTGGCTGTTCTCCACCGTGGCCTGGTGCAGCGCACCCACCAGTGCCTCGACATCAGCTTTGAGCTGGGTGATCTCCTTTGCGTCGGCTGCCCTGAGCTCCTTGAGCCGCCGGACCTGCTGGCGCAGACGCCGCTCGCTGTCCGGCGTCCCTCCCCGGGCCCGAACCTGCTCGTAGAACTCCGCCTTCAGGTCGGTGTGCCGCTGGGTGAGCGCGTTGCGGGGGACTTGGGCCTCGAGCGCGAGAGCGACGATGGTCAGGGCGCCGTTGGAGTGCTCAGGGTGGCCGGCCAGGATGCGGTCCATCGCTGCGCGGATGCGGTTGCGTTCGGCGGGTGAGGCGGTCGGCAAGGGGGGTCGGGAACCGCCTCGGGTCGGCGGTGAAGCGGCGGAGTGTCTCGTACGTGGGCACGGTGTTCTCCCGGGCAGCACGACGAAGCCCCCGGCGAGTGCCGGGGGCCGATGGGTACTCGTCCGTATAGGGCGGTGTGTGGTGCTTGTTGGTCTCGGTCGGGTGGTTGTCCGGGTGTTGCCGGAGAGCGATGACACTGGCTTGCCGGCTGGAGCCGCTTCCCGCCTGGCGGGCACCTGAGAAAGAAGGTTCGGGCGCTGCTCCCGCCTGGCGGGACGTAAGCTTGATCGGCCTTTCACCGCAGGTCAGGGCCGTGTGGCGTGGTCTCCATGATGGATATCCAGCTGATCACCGCCGGGCAGATGTACCGCTACTACCTGCGCCAGGTCATCGTCGGCGACGGCCGCCGACCGGCCCGCACGCCACTCGCTCAGGCCCAACAGGAGGCCGGGGTCCCGGCCGGGCGATGGATGGGTAGGGGCCTTGCCGTCCTCGGTCTGCAGGCGGGCGACGTCGTCACCGAAGCGCAGCTGCGGAACCTCTTGGGCGAGGGCCGGCACCCGTACGCCGACCGGATCGAGGCCGACAAGCTCGCCGCGGGGAAGAAGCCTGCGGCCGCGCGCCGGGCCGGGGCACTCGGTCGGCGTGTGAAGGTCACCGGGTTCGATCTGGTCTTCCGCCCACAGCCCACCCTCACCCTGCTGTGGGCGCTGGGGGATGAGGAGACCCGCACGGCGATCGAGGCCGCGCACGAGCGGGCGATTGCCGCCGTGCTCGCCTGGATCGAGGACGAGGCCGCGATCCTTCGCTTCGGCGCGAAGGGGATCTATCAGAACCGCCCGGTGCATGGTCTGGTCGCCGCGCGGTTCCGCCACTATGAGGCGCGCTCCGGGATGCCGCTCCTGCATGACCATCTCCTTCTGTCCGTCAAAGCCCAGCGCCCGCACAAGGACAGGAACGGGCAGGGCATCTGGGGCTCGGTGCACTCCGAGGTCCTGTACGAGAACGCGGTGGCCGCCTCCGCGCTCTACAACGAAGTCGTGATGGCTGAGGCGTGCGAGGCGTTGGTGCTGGCTTCCGAGCCGCGCACCGTCACCGCCGGCCGCCGACCGGTCATGGACGTCGCCGGTGTGCCGTACGAGCTGATCCGCTGGACGTCCCGGCGCAGCGACCAGATCGCCGCCTGCCGGGCAGAGCTGGAGCACGAGTACGTCACCGCCGTCGACGACGACGGCACCCCGCGGTTCCTGCCCGTGGTCTCCGAGCGGGCCCGCGCCAAGCTGAACCGGATCGCCGCGAAGATGACGCGCCCGCCGAAGCAGAAGGCCCGGACCCTTGCCAAGCTGCGCGAGGAGTGGAAGGAGAGCGCGATCCTCACTTCTGGTGTCGCCGCCGACGTCATCAACTCCCTTCTCGAGCACGCCCGTGCCGCAGCGGCGGCGATCCGGGCCCGGGTCGCCGCCGTGGTCGACATAGCGCTGGCGGCCGTCGACGTCGCCGCGACGGTGTTCGTGATGAACAGCGGCGGCCGGTTCCACCGCCGGCACCTGCTCGCCGAGGCCCGCCGTCACCTCGCTTTCGTCCTGCGTGGCCGCCGCCGTGAGCCGGGCCTGGACGAGCAAATCGTGGACGCCGCGCTCGCCACGTACTGCGTGGACATCAGCGAGCCGAAGACGCTGCGCGGTCTGCTACCGGCCTACCGCCTCTACACCGCCCGCTGGTCGCTGGCCGACCTCGAACCCGCCCGGCGTCCGCTGACCACCGCCCCGGACCGGCAGCCCCCGGCCAGCCCGGGCACACCGGCCGCGTCCCGGCCTTCGGACCTGGAGCCGGGGGAGTGGGAGATACCCCGCGTCCCGTTGCAGTACGAGCGGGCCGTCCTCGCCGGCGCGGTGGTCCGCGAGAAGCTGCGCACCGCCGTCACCGCCGCGCGGGGCCGGGCGTATGACGTCGTCGCGCACCAGCAGGCGGCGATGCCCGAGCAGCTGCTCGCGCCCCCGGCCGCCGACTCCGAGCGCGACGACCAGGAGCCGGAGCCCGGGCGCCGGGAGGTGATCGACCTGACGGCGCTGCGGGCCTTGAGGAGGTCCCGCACGGACGTGGAAGCCCTCGATCTGACGGCCGAGCGGCTGCGCCACCTCCAGGACGCGTTCACCAAGGTGGCCAACGACTCCCGCGCCCGTGCGGACCGCTACGTCGAACAGGACGATGCCTACCCAGTGCACCCGGTACGCCAGGACGACCAGCAGGCGCACCGCCCGCAGGAGCCCGGACCGCACCGCGGCCGGGGAGGCCGGCCACTGAGCGCACCCGACGCCGCGGGGTGCGCACCGACGATGCCCGGCGAGCGAAGCCTGCAGGCAGGTAAACGGAGTCGGGTGTGATGGCGACCGTCGCGGGGTCGGTGTCGAGGCATCGGCGTCAGACGTCGAGGCCCGTGGCGGTCTTGTGCTGCTCGCGCCGCTCCTGCCGGATAGCGAATGAGGCCGGCGGCCCGTTGTCAGACCTGATCTCTACTCTCTGTCACTGGTTCGCTACAAAGGGTGGCGAACGGGTTGGAGGGAGTATTCTCGTGTCGGTTCCGGTTCAGCGCACCATCGGCGCTGATCTGCAGAAACTTGTCGATCAGATCCCCGCATGGGCTCAGGCGAGAGGGCTGACACCCCTGGCTGCCCTACCGGAGGGAGAGGGCCGACGCGTGCTGCTGACGGGTGATGAGGTCAGCGCGGCAGACTTCATCGACCTCGCCCACACGTGCGGCGCGCGGGTGCTGTACTTCGACAGCGATGTGTTCGCCGCAGAGGAGTTCGCCGTCTTGGACGGCGACGGGCTCGAGCCAGAGGCCGGTGTCGAGGACCAGCTGAGCGCCGAGGCTCACGATGAGCTGAAGCGGCTGCGCCGCGCCGCGCGGACACGCGCCGGTGAGATCACGGCCGTGGGGATGTGCTTCATGACCGAGGGCCTGCCTCACTACTGGACTGAGGAAGCCGCCTGGCACACCGACCTGCAGGGCGCCTGGACGGAGTTCACCCAGCTGCGATGTTCCGGTTTGGTGTCGGTGGGTGGGTGTCAGTGACGGGACGTCAGAACTGGGTGTTTTCGCTGGTGGGGTGCTGAGGATGGGCGGGGTCGCTGCCGTGGGGCGGTGTGTGGTGCCGTCGCGGCTGTCATGGGGCGGTACACCCCGCTCCGCTCCGCTGTCTTGGGAACGGCACTTCTGATCCTTCCGAGGACTGCACGGCGGCACGGTGGTCGGTGACGGTTTCCGTGGGCGGAAGGGTGTGCGGTGGGGGAGCCGGGCGCGTGGGGTGAGGTCACGGCGGGGCTGAGGGTGTCCAGGCCGGTGCTGGTTGCGCGGCTGCTGGAGCTTGATGCGGCCGGGGCGTTGACGACGGCGCATGTGCGTGCGGGCGCCCAGGTCGGCGGAGTGAATGTGCGCACGGTGTGGCGCTGGCTGGAGGCGGCGCGGGCCGAGGGCCGCATGGAGCGCAGGCCGCGGGCCCGGCTGGAGGTCTCTGACCAGGCGTGGGAGGTGCTGGCGCAGGCGGGCGGGAACGTGGCGGCGCTGCACCGGCATATGAAGGAGGCCGGGGGCCAGGTGCCCTCGCTGGCGTCGTTGTACCGGGTGGTGCGCCAGGATTTGGAGGCCGGCAGGGTGTTGCCGGACCGCGCGGTGGTGCGGCGGGAGCGGGATGAGCAGCAAACGCGGCAGGCCCTGGCTGACCTCGCCCTGGCCGGGCCGCATGGGGGCGGCGCGGTGAAGACGTCTGCGCCACCGCGTCTCGGGCCAGAGGCGACCAGCGGCTTGCCGGTGGGGAGAGCGGCGCGCTGGCGGGTGTGGCGTTGCCGGCGGGCGCGCAGTTGGTGCGGACGTCGTCGGTGCGGGCGGTGGCCGAGGCGGTCGGGCAGGCGATGGCGACCCAGGGCGCGGTGTGTGTGTTCGGTGACCCGGGCCGGGGCAAGACCGTCGCTGTGCGGATGGCGCTTGGCGAAGTGCCCCCGGGCTGGAAGGTGACGTGGGTACCGGTACCGGTGCGCCCGTCGGTGGCCGGCATGAGGCGGGCGGTGTTCGACGCTCTGGCGCTGCCGGGCCGCTTCCCGCACACGTCGGCGCTGGCCGACGCCGCGGTCGCGGAAGCTTTGGGTGAGGCGCGGGTGCTGGTGGTCGATGAGGCGCAGCGCCTGCCCGCGCCGTGCCTGGAGTACCTGCAGAGCCTGTGGGACCACCCCGGCACGCGGATCACGCTGGTGTTGTGCGGGGCGGGCAGCGAGCGGGCGCTGTCCCGGCTGCCGCAGCTGGCGTCGCGAGTGGTCGCGTGGCAGGAGGTTCCGCGCCTGGACGCAGCGGAAGTGGCGCCCGTGGTGACTGGCTTCCATCCGCTGTGGCGCACCGTCCCGTCCCCGGATCTGACGTGGATCGACCAGTCGTGCGCGCACGGCACGTTCCGCACGTGGGCCGCTTTGACTGCGCACCTGCAGAACGCGCTGCTCACCACTGCTGACGCATCCGTCGACCGGGGTTTGTTGAGGCGACTGTTTAAGCGGGTCGCGCCGCCGCTGTGACCGGAGCGCTTCTGCACGGGCGGGAGGGCGATCGTACGGTCCCGGCACCTGGCAACAGACGACGTCCTACCCGCGTGAGGGGAGCTGACATGGAGGACGATGACGCGGTCCGCGCAGGCGGCGGACTGCCTGTGGCGTCGAGGACGGCACTGCGTGGTCCGGCTGTGCGGCGGCTGCTCGCACTACGGGCAGGGAAGAAGCTGACAGCAGGACACGTACGAGTGGCTGCAGACGCGCTGGGGGTGTCGGAGCGCACGGTGTGGCGCTGGCTGGCCGCCGCTCAGAGCGATGAGACCGCAGCCGCCTACCCCGGCGCACGCTCCCGAGTCGATGCGAGGTTCACGATCACGCCCGAAGTCCGGAGCCTGTTGGCGCTGTGGAAGGGGAACGTGCGGGCGGTCCACCGCGAGCTGGTCGTGCGTGCTGCCCGTCAGTCCCCGCCCGTGGAGGCACCGTCGCTGACGACGCTGCACCGGGCGATCCGCCGTGATCTGACGCCGGGGGAGCGGGCCGGGCTTGCAGGTGGGGAGCGGGCGGCGCGCAAGCATGATGTGTTCCTGGCCCGGCTGCGGGGCTGGCGGAACCAGGTGTGGGAGACCGACCACGTCCAGGCGGCGGTGCTGGTCGACGTCGACGGCCATGCCCGCAGGCCGTGGATCACCTGGTTCACCGACTGCGCCACCAACGCGATCACCGGCGTTGCCGTCACGCCCGGGCATCCGTCGCGGGAGTCGGTACTCGCTGCGCTGCGCTCCGCCGTGCTGCGCGAGGACCCCTACGGCCCGTTCGGCGGCGTGCCCGAGAAGGTACGGGTGGACCGTGGCAAGGACTTCCTGTCCCGGACGGTGACCGCAGCGTTCGATCTCCTGGACGTGACGGTGGAGGACCTGCCCGCCTACACCCCCCACCTCAAGGGCACCGTGGAGGGCCTGAACCGTGCGGTGGAGAGCATGTTCCTGGCCGCGCTGCCCGGCTACGCCCGCCAGCCGTGCCCCGGCAAACGCTCCTTCCGTCCGAAGGACGAAGTGCTGCTGGGCTTCGAGGACTTCACCACCCAGCTTCTGGCCTGGACGCTCTGGTGGAACACCGAGCACCGCCCGGCGCCGTTGCGGGGCAAGACTCCGCTTCAGGCGTGGCAGGACGATCCCACCCCGCTGCGGGACGTGCCGGCCGCGGATCTGTGGACGTTCACCCTGGAGGACGCCGGTACTCGCATGCTGACCACCCGCGGCATCCGTTTCAGGAGACGCGACTACGTGGGGCCGTGGATGACCGGCCAGGCCGGTATCCAGGTCCGGATCCGCTTCATGCCCCACCACGACCACCGCATCGAGGTCTACCACGCCGCCACTGGCCGCTACCTCGGTCCCGCGGACCTGGCCGATCAGGCCACCGAGGAACAGGTCAGTGCCGTACGGAAAACGCGGGCCGCCCGTGCGCGCCGCCTGAAGAAGGACCTGGAGGCCTCGCAGCGCGAGCGCTATGCCGCCGCTACCCAGGCCGAGCCCCTCGGCGGCTCGGCGCGCTGACCACCGCGCAGGTCGAGGCCGAACTCGCCCAGCCTGCTGAATCCGACCTCGCGCAGCTCGCGATGCCGGACGTCATCCCGCACGCCGCACCCCCGGCCGACTGGCGCACCCCGCCCTCTCTGGCCGCGCCGCCCGCCCCGCCCCGCTCCCGCCAGGCCGTGACTCCGCCCCTGCAGTCCCCGACGGCCCGGCCGGACGGGCCGTACCCTCCACCACCGCTGAAGACGGAGACGCCTCGTGACCGCGGCCACCTACCAGTACGTCGACCTGCCCGACGCCTCCGTGGTCACCACCCGCGCCCTGCTCACTGCCCGGGAGAACATCACCGACACGGTCGCTGCCCGCGCGATGATGTGCATCCATGGCGGCGCCGGCTTCGGCAAGACCCTCGCCGTCAATACCTGCTTGCGCGGACTCGAACCCGGTGAGGACGTCCGAAAGATCACCTTCCGTGCCCGTCCCACGGCCCGCGCGGTGCGCTACGAACTGTTCACCGCGCTCGACCTGGCCGGGGAGCCACCGCGTCACCCCAGCGAGTTCGACCGTCTGCTGAAGACGGCCCTGGCCGAACGCTCCCGTACCTTCCTCGTCGACGAGGCCCAGTGGCCAGGCGGGGAGGCGTTCGAATACTTCCGCTACCTCTGGGACGAACCCTCAACCCAGCTCGCCATCATTTTCGTCGGTGGCGCGGGCTGCCACACCGTGCTGCGCCGCGAACCGATGCTCTCCTCCCGCATCTTCATCTGGCAGCAGTTCACGCGCCTCACACCCGACGAGGTCCTGGAGGTGATCCCGCTGTTCCACCCGGTCTGGGCTGACGCCGACCCCGAGGACATCGCCTTCGCCGATCAGCACGCCGCGCACGGCAACTTCCGCGCCCGGGCCCAGCTGACCGCCCACACCCGTACCGCACTGGCCCGTACGGGACGTGCCCGCGTCGACCAGGAGCTGCTGCGCTGGGCCTTCAGCCGCCTCGCCTGACCACACCGTCCATGCCTCCTGCTCCGCCGCTGCCGTCCGTCACCGTGGTTCTCGACCGTCATGACGACGTGCTGCACACGCACACCGCTCTGGCCGCCCACCATCCGCCGTCCGGCCGGATCACCCTGCACCCCGGCCCGGGCACCACCAGCGAAACCGGCCTCGCCCACGACCTTCTCGTCGCCCTGGGTAAACCGCCCCTGCTCCCGGGCCGCTTTCCCGGCGGTCGTCAGCCCGCCTGGGAAGCCGCCACTGCCTGGCTGACCGCCCTGCCCGTCACCAGGCTGACCGTCCTGCGCGCTCACCGCCTCACTGCCCGCCGCACGATGCGCCTCCTGCAGCTACATGCCTTCGCTGGTATCCACCTGACCCTGGTCTGCCACCGCCCTCACCTTCCCGCCGCTCTGCATCAGGCCCTGCGGACGGTCGACTACTCCGTCACCGCCGACTTCGCGGCCGCCCGCCGCCACTACTACGGCACGCCTATCGCCGAACCCCCGCCCCCAGACGAGCCCGCCGCGCCGCCAGCCGGTGGCTCACCCTGCCGGCACTGGAACGCCTCGTCTCCTACGACAGCCCCCGCCCCTGCGCCGACCCGTGCACGCCACCGCCGATCGCCTGGCGGCACCGCCCACCACCCGTGCCTCTCACCGCGCCCACCGCCCAGCGAGTCGCCCACCGGCTTCACACAGCGACCGCACATCCCAGCCTGGCCGCGACCCTCACCGCTGCTCTGTTCACCGGCGCCTCTCTGCAACAACTTGCCACCGCCCGCCCCCGCGACTACGACGACGCCGCAGCCACGCCCGCCCTGCACGACCGCGCCCGTTACACCGACGGCTGCGCCGCCTACCCCGTACCGCCGTGGGCGGGCATCTTCCCGCGGGCCGCGGCCTGCTTCGCCCGGCTCCTATCCGGCGAGGACGAGGAACTGCTCGCCACGCCAGGAGACCGCGCACACCTGCTGCGCGTGGCCGAGACGGCCAGGCTGCGCCCGCCTCAGCCGCCCGCGGCCCGCCGCAAAGGCCCGGCCGGCCGTATGGAATGGGACTGGCGCGAGCGGCAGGAAGCCGAGAGGTACGAAGCGATGCCAGCCAGGCGCGTCAGGCCCTCGCGACGCTGAACACCCTGACGCGGTTACGCGACGGGGCAGGCTCAGCCGATCGAGAAGTCAGCGAACTCGACGTCGCTGAAAGAGACATGCAGACCGTGGGCCCGGCGGCCCCGATCGCGAAAGTAGGCGTGTCCCAGCGCCCGGGCCAGGATCACCGTCTGCTGCTGCTCGCCTGCGCCGGCGTCCCGGGCGGCGAACAGCTCCCGGGCGACCTCTCCTGACAGGTCCTGGGTGATCCACCGCACCCGCGGATCGTCCGACGACCCTGCTGGCGCGGCGAACCCGAATCGCGCCCTGGTGTGGAAGACGAACCCGTTAGCTTCGGCTTGTGCACGCCGACGGGCCCGTACACGGGGCTGCCACCGCGCCAGGACCGCTTCCTCGATCGCCCGGACATGCAGCGAACCCGGCGGACGTCGCGCTCCGGGCCTCTTCGTCACCCACCGCTGCACGGTGCGCTGCGACACCCCCAGCACGACGGCCACCTTCCGGGTGGAACCCTTGTGCGTCGCCAGCAGAAACCGCAGACGGGCCTCGGTGCTCGAGGGAACGGGCCGGGTGCGCAACGCCTGCTCCAGCCCCTGCTCGATCTGCCCCATGTCCGCCTCCCCCCAGCGGCCAGCCGACAGGGCCAGCCCCTGCAGCCCGTGGCGTCAGTTCTCCCACACCGTCCGCCCCTGACTACCGGTTCCGGCGTAGCCGATGACAGCACCAGCTGTCATCGGCTACGCACGCCCCACCGCCGTCAATTACGCCCAGCGCATCCCGATCGCGGACAACTGCTCCACGCGTTCCGGTGACAGCGTGGCGGCCCTACTGCGCTGGTTCCCGATCCATGCACCAAGCCGGAGCTGCCGTTCCTTCTGGTCCTCGCCCCTACCGCCGTCTCCATCGCCACCGCTGAGGACGATCGTCTCGACGTGCTTCCTCGGCACCCGAAGGTGTCCCTCGCGCTCGTAGAACTGCTTGGCGGCCGCGTAGTTCATCGCCCATTTGTCGGCCTGCGTACGGCGCGGCTGTGGTTTCTCGTCCTCGGTGGCGGGCTCGATGCCGAGGATGTGCTCACACATCCACTGCTGCACGGCTGTGAGCTCGTCCCAGCCCAGCCGGACCGAGCGCACCCACCGGCCCAGATCCTCGCCCTGGTGCACGATCCCACCCGGCGACATGGGCAGCTCGCCGCCGGCCTCCAGGTGCAGCCGGACCAGATGGAAGGCGCGCTGCCACTCCACCGGCCAGGCCGGGCACCACGACGGGTCGATCTCCTCCAACTGCTCGCGCCGCTCCTCCGACAGCGCGCCGGCTACCGACTCCACCGGCAGTCCCTCGGCACGCCGCTGCTCGATCTCGGCAGCCTTCCGGGCCGCGGCCCTGGCGTTCTTCAGCCAGATGCCTACCCGGTAGCCCTGGTAGGTGGCGTCCAGCGGTGCCAGGAGATGCCCGTTTTCCGCAGCCCACCCGCGCGCGGCGGCCAGGCCCTCTTCCCATGCGACGTCGAAGTGCGACCACACCATGCCCAGCTTCTCCAACTGCTGGACGCGGTCCTCGTCCATATCGCCGCGGGCATAGAACCTTCTTGCGTCGGCGATCCATTGCCCGAGGGGGAACCCGGCGAGCGCGGCCGGCCACCCCTCGACCTTGGCCTCCTGGTCGTCGCCGCCGGGCACGCGGTACGTGAACGGGACCTTCAGGCCGCCGTGGAGCCGGTTGTAGATGACGGCGGCCTCGATGCCGCGCCGCCAGTGCTCATGCTCAGGGTTGAGGACCCGCAGTTTGATGAACGCCGCCAGCTGCGCGGGGTCACGCGGCGTGGAGAACTTCAGCAGATGCCGGGCCGGAGCCGACGGCCCAGACCCTTCCTCTCCCCCTCGCCTCGGCCCTCCTGACCCCCGCTGCGGCTTTGAACGCCCCTGACACGGCTCTGAGCCTGCTGCTGCGCCAGAGCCTCACCACTCGGGCGTCATGCGCCCTGAGCGCTTCCAGCAGCTTCGCCAACCCCCGAACGCCCGCGAGGTCAGCATGTTGTCCACCGTCTCGCCGGGCCCGAGCAGGACCGGCACCACGAGGGATGCGACCTTGCCCTCGCCGGGCTGCATCCGCAGCGCCCGGCCCACGGCCTGGACGAGGTCAGGCATGGAACCGCGCACGTCGGCCCAGTAGACGGAGTCACAGTTCTTGGTGTCGACGCCCTCGCCCAGCACCTTCACCGACCCCAGGAACCCCTTCTCCACGACCGTGCCATCCGTGGCGATCCCGGCCGCGAACTCCGCAAGAACCCGCCGCCGGTGGTTCGGCTTGTGATCGCCGCACAACCAGTTGGCCCAGATCGTCTTCGGGTACAGCTCAGGGTCGGCGGCATGCAGCTGCGCGGCCACATCGGGAAGGCGGCTGCGAACGCCTCGGCCTCCTTGACGACGTGGTGGAAGACCAGCGTCCTGCGGAACCCTTCCTCGGCCGACGCCTTCACCAGCGCCGTCTGCAGCGCCGCGAGCCGCGCCCCACGCACCTCATCCGAGCGGCCCGCAGCCCCCAGCAACTGGGCGGCCTGGAGCTGGGTGTCGGTGATGTCCACGCACACCACCTGATAGGGCGCGCAGATTCCCCGGTCGATCGCCTCCGACAGCGTCAGGGTGAAACACCTGGCGCCGAACGGCCCCTCCGGGTCGTCCTCCATGCTCGCCACCAGCTCGCCCGGCGCGCCCTGCTCGGAGTCCCCGTCCAACTGCCACAGCCGGGGCGTGGCCGTCATGTACAGGCGGCGCAGGGACGGGATGCGGGTGTTGTCGTGGACGACCGCCCACGGCTTCCCGATCCGGCCCGAACACCGGTGCGCCTCATCGACCACGATCAGGTCCCAGCCCGGCAGGCCGGCCTTGTGGGCCCGCTCCAGCGTGCCCAGCCCCAGCGAGGCGTACGTGGCGAACACCGTGACCTTGTCGAACGGCCTCACCCAGTCGACCAGCTCGCCCACGTCCGTGGTGTTGGGGAAGGACACCTCCTCACCCCGCAGCGAGGACACCCCGACCATCGGGCCCGTGCGGCCTCCCTCGCGCCACGCGGCCTCGGTCTGGGCAAGCAGATCCAGGGAGGGAACGAGCACCAGCACGCGCCCCGCACGGAGCTCCTCAGCGCTGTGGGTGGCCACGAGTGTCTTGCCCGTTCCGGTTGCCATGATCACCTGAGTGCGGAGCCCCCGCTCAGGCACAGTGGATCTTGCAGGGAATTCGAGCGCCCGGAGCACTGCGCCCACGGCTTCTCGCTGATGAGGACGAAGTACCTTCATAGCCATTCGCTCTACTCTCTCCTGCGAGCCGGACGACAGCTCTCACACACCAAGGCGCGAGCAACTAGCCTGTCGCCAACGGATATTCGCCCAAATTGCCCACCGAGACACCGGATCCACACCTCCGATGCGGGACAAGATGACCCCCGTGCAGCGGGTCACAGATTCCCAGAACCTCTGGAGCCGTCTGATTCCAGAGTCTATCGCAGACTAAAAAATGAAGCAGATGTCCTGGAGAATCGACACGGAAGCCGCGGGTACTCCGCATTCATCACTGTCCAATCACAGCCCAGCCTGCCGGGGAGAGCCATGGCGCAGAAGACTGATGACAACAAAGGCAACCGGTTCTGCAAGGCCTGCGGCACGCCGGCCGAAGATGGGAAACTCTGCAAGCACTGCGGCGCCGTCCTGGACCTCCCTGACAGTGCGGGGCTGACCGAAGACCAAGGTGCAGCAGTACGCCGCGACTTCGAAGGCCCACTCAGCAGCAAAAACAAGGGTGAGCAGTACGGCAGAAGCGAAAAACCCCGACTGCTGAACAGCGCGCCCTGGGGTACACGGCTCCGCATGGCACCGAAGATTGAACGTATCCAGTTCCTGCGGGCCGTGCGGCAGCTGCATCGCGTCCGCTCCTTCTACGCCGTGGGTGTCCTGCTGTGGGCGGGCTCTGCGGCCTGGACCGGCTGGCAGGCGCCCGGGAGCCGGCAGATGTGGGTGTCCGTCCTCCTCTTGGCCGTCTTTACCGGTCTCCTCGCCATCGCCAGCCTGTCCCTGCGGCGTCTCGCGGTCCCCCCGACAGGTCGGCCCGCGCATCACGCCGCCTCG